>CACXFL010000160.1 GCA_902766925.1 uncultured bacterium
AGAGTTTATCTACGGTGGAAAGAAAGTAATTCTAGAGGGAGCTCAAGGAACACTTCTTGATATAGATCATGGAAGTTATCCTTATGTTACATCTAGTTCAACAACCTCACTTGGAGCTCTTACAAGTATTGGTTTTTCTCCTAAGAATGTAGATAGTATCTACGGTATAGCTAAAGCATATACTACAAGGGTAGGAAGAGGACCTTTCCCTACAGAACTATTTGATGATACTGGTAAAACACTTGCAACTCTAGGAAATGAGTTTGGTGCTACAACCGGAAGAGCAAGACGTTGTGGATGGTTAGACCTAGTTGCTTTAAAATATGCAGTAGAGGTAAATGGGTTAGATGGAATTATCTTAAATAAAATAGATATTTTAGATGATTTTGATGAAATTAAACTTGCAACCTCTTATAAACATGAAACTTTAGGAACCATAACCTCTTTTCCTTCTAGTACCAGGGTTTTAGAAGGATGTACTCCTGTCTATGAAACATTTAAGGGCTGGAAGAAAAGTTCTAAATCTTTCACTAAAGACACCATAGATATGAATATGAAAAAATATATTTCAAGAGTAGAAGAATATTGTAATTGTAAGGTAGTAGCTATAGGTACAGGAGTAAGTAGACAAGATTATCTATGGTTAGTCTAGTAAGTTATAGATTCTTTTAGATTTTAAGATATGTTATCATATAGCTACGGGCATTTGTCCGTAGCTATATATTTATCTATAACAATGGACTTATGTATATGCACTCATCTATTTCCAGTATTTTAAAATCTTTTACCTATACAGACAGTGTTTTAGTTAAAGGTATCAAACAAAGAGCTCTTAATATATCCATAGATTCGGATGTTATATTAAAAACAGGATCTGAGTCTTTTACAATTCTTTCGGAATATATGAAGGTAGATAGAGGAATTTTAGATATGATCTCCTTTTTTAGAGGTCAGGTTCCTATCAACGCTCATCTAAGTGTAGCCAGTAGAAAAGATATAGTAAAAGTTTTAGATAATGTTATGTCTACTGGGTTTACTGCAAACTCTTGTATTAGTGAACAAGATCCTAAAGCTAAATCTTCTACTGATGTGAAAATATTAAATATTGTAAAAATTCTTTCATCTTTTCCAACTCATAGACATTTATTTATCCTCTCAGATATAGAAGAACTTGTATTTTTGAAATTTTTACAAGGATATATAAAAGAAGATAAAAGCGTAGATTTTTTTAAAACCTCTTCCTTTTATAAAAAATATTCCCAGATAGTTAATTTTTCTAAATTAAAAAAACTTCAAATCTTGATAGATGCCATGTTTATAAAATCAGATGCTCTTTTGAACTTGGAAAAATGTAGATCCTATATTTTAAGTACTGATTCAAGGGTATCTATATTTGATAACTACCTAGATATTGCTATAAGTCTAGTAACTTCCAAGATTCTATCTAAAGACAAGTTTGTATATTTTTTAAAATATGCACATGATCATTTTGGAGAGAGTATAGAAGATATCCTATCTAAGGTTTATCCTATGGTAGAAGCAAAAATTTTAGAAACTGAAGATTTAAAAATATTTAAAACCGAGGATATCTCTGTTAATAAACACAAAAAGTTTTGGCTTAGGAATTATCTTCTTCAGGAGAACGAGGATTTTAACTCAGGATTTTTAAAAGCTTATTGTACTGGGGAATAAGGAAATCATCTGATCTTAGATAATCTAATTATTACACCTAAGAGTTAGAACAATTTTATTCTAACTCTTGGGTGTAATAGTATAAAACATAATAATATTATAGTTATTGATTTAACTTTGCATACGTATTGTAACAAACCAGTATTAGTTTTTATTAAATACGGTTAGGTGTTGAATTTCTCCAGTAGGGGAGACTTGAAGTTCACAGTTTGATTTAAACTGACCTTGACACAGATTTATAATTTCAGAGTTTATTTGAGCTTCTCTATCTTCTGACCAAGTAGCATAAACTCTAGCTTGTCCTACTGGGATACTTTGTAATTCGTCTATATAGTAATATAAGGTGTAGTTTTTAGAATCTCCGTTTTTTAAAGAAGAGGAGGCATCTTGATAGAAAGAGGTAATAGCATTTGTTTTTATCGAAGTATTATCAGTTTGTTCTGAAAAATACAGGGTAGTTACACAAACACTAACTTCACTGACTCCTATTGTACATGAAGAAAAAAAGATTTGAAGATAGGGATCATTTAGACCAGAGAGAGCATCCTCTAATTTGCTATCGTAAATTATACTATCAGAGTCTGATTTTTTAATTTTTAAAGATTTTGAAAAACTTAGATTTCCATTTCCTAAAAAAGAATAGGTAGCCATATCCCCTTGAATTGAAGCTAGATCGTATTCCACAGTTTTACATGAAGAACAAACAAATAGACATGATACTAAACATAAAGTATAATAAAAGCACTTCATAAATATCTCCATTTCCTTTAAACCTAAAAAGATTTACCTGAAACATCCAGATTTTATTATACTTTATTTATAAAGTGTTTTTCAAAGATTTTAAGTAAAAACTAGCTTATCCAGGTATCTTAGTTTCACTCTGAGAAGAACCTAGAGAGGAAGTGTTTTGAGAAATATCGGTAGAATTAGGCTGTACTCTAGATTGAATAGGTGAGGGGGTAGAAATTGAGTTAGAAGTAGGGGAAGAAGGAGTGCTAGGGGTAGAAGTAGAGGATTTAGCCTGAGTTTCTTTTTTAGTAGAGGTATCTTCAATAGAGGAGATATCTTCAAGTTTTATTTTACCTAAACTGGTTATTAATGGAGAGGAGCTATCTTTTATATCAACTCCAGTAATTTTTACACTAGTACTCATATCAGCTTGAATACCCGCTCCATTTATATCTGAAGCTTTGATAGTATAGAAATATTTACCGTCTGGAGCTTTTTGATTATTTTCAAGTAATCCATCCCAATCAAAGGAGTGAGTTCCCTTCGGACAACTTCCTAAACTCTTAGATACTATAACATTTCCAGTTTCATCTGTGATATCTACACTACAACTTGAAGCATCTTGAGGAAGTGAGAAACGGATGTGTTCAGGATTAGAAGCTCCTGTAGAACTATCTACACTCATCCAACCCTGGGATAATTTAACCTCTTTACCTATATAATTAATAAGGTCTTTTGATGTGTTAGAAGACTGCATTTGAATAAGTTTATCCAAAGAAGTATTCATGTTCATCATCTGTTCTAAGGAGTTAAATTGAGCAAGTCTAGCAGACATTTCAGCGCTATCTTCAGGTTTTAGAGGATCTTGATTACTGAGTTGAGTTATAAATAGTTTTAAAAAATCATCTTTATTTAAAACATTCTTAGGATCCTGTCTTTTAGGCTTTCCATACTCAGAAAGTTTAGATAAAAACTCTTCTTGGCTTTCTTCTCCAGTAAATACAGATCCCTTGTTTTTACTAGAAGTTGTTCTATCCTTTTGTATTTCTTCGTTAGAACTTTTTAGTAGTTCTTCAAAATTTATCTTATTTTCACTTTGAGTTCCTTCTTGATTAGAACTTACTGGAGTAGAAGTAGGAGTAGCTGGAGCTTGTCTAAGAGCGGAACCTAGTTGGTTTACTGTAGAAGAAATATTAGCTGACATATGATCCTCATAATATGGATTACATTAATTAAAGATATAATAAATTACCTAAACCCTTTTTAGCTTCTACCCATATTATATCAGATAAGAACCTGAATCTTTCCAGAATGGTTTATTTTTTTTCTAGAATATGATGAATCTGTTTTTACCTCTTGGTTAAAACTATCTGAGGTTGAAGAACTATATCCTTGATCTGTAAAACTATCTTGAGAATAAGAAGAGCTATTTCCCTGTTCTGAGTATGGGTAAGAACCAGATCCAGTACCTTGCTCTTGGTAGTTATAACCACTATTTTCGGTATTGGAAGGTAGAACCGTAGCCCATTCGGTAGAAGAACTAGATTGAACCGAGATACCTCCATCAAATCTAAGTTGGTTTTGTTCTAAACTATCTTTCAATGCTGTGATATTTTTAGTTAGAAGATCTTTTACTTCATTATTTGTAGTGTCTATATTTAAACTCATATTTCCATTATTTTTTTCTACACTAATTGTAAGTTTTCCAAGTCCATATTTTTCTAGATTAATACTAGAAGAACTCTTATTAGATGAAATTAAAAATGAAGCTTCGGTTACAAGAGAGTTAACTACTTCATTTAAAACTAAACCTTCATCTGGCAAAGACTGTCCAAAATTAATAGAGCTTACTGGTTGGAAAGATCCTTTATCTATATAAGGTATATAACCAGTATCTAGATCAGATTCTGAACTAAACTCATTTGAGTTTGTTTGGTTTTGACTATTTTGATCAAGATACATAGTAGGGTTAACATAGTTTTTAAAATAGGAGGTATCAGTTGGGATGTTTTTTACCAGTGTGGAAGAATCCTTATTTGAAAAGTAATTGGAGACGTTATTAACAGTAGGAGGCATCTTATGAACTATGTTCATAGCTCCAGTAGGGTCTAGTCTTGAAGGCATAGGGGAGCTGATAGAAGGTTTAGATACTGGCTGAGTTATATTAGAAGATGGATTCTTAGAATCAGATGATATTTTTTCTAATAGATTTGATAGTTTATTTAAATCTAGATCTTCTATAGTGTTATTATTTTGAGTAACTGTAGTTAAGTTAGCCCCATCAGTTGAGTTTGATTGAACAAGTTCATTCATATAATTTTTGTCGTTATATGAGGATGAAGGTTGAGAACTAAGAGTTTTAAACAAGGAGTTTTTATCTAAACTTTCTACAGAATTAAAATCTAGAGTTTTTGTATTATCTTGGGTAGTAGTTAGTGAGTCATCTACAGGGACAGAGTTATCTACAGGAATTGATTTTGTAAGTTCAGGTGTTTTTAAGTTATGCTGATCGATATCTTGTAGATAAATAGCTGATAACATCAGAGGAACAAGTTCTTTTTGATCGTCATCACTGTTATCATCTAAAATAGGTATATGCTTTTTAACAAGATCGGAATCTATATTATTGGTTAAAGTATCTAGATTTATATCCATTTTATTACCAGTTACCGATTGATGATCCTCCATCATGCTAGGATCTGTGGATTCTAGGGAAATAAAAGAACTAAAATCACTACTGGCTTTATCACTAACTTGCATAGTGGTAGTCAATGGGTTATTTGATATAGAAGGGAATAAACTAGGTCCGTCTTCCAATAACTTGTTTAACATCCGATGTTTTCCTTTTTTTGAATTTAAATTACTAGTATTAATAAAAAATTTATCTATTAATTAGCACAATACGTGCCATAGATTATATCCAGTAATTATAGGAAGATATCTATCATAAGATTGGATAAGGGGGCATATTTTTCCCCTCACTAGGAAATATATGCCCACGGTAGGTCTAAATAAGAAGAAAGTCTGAAATCCTATCAAACCACCAATGCTTCGGTAGGTCTAAAATGCGAAGATATGTAGTTATTGGTTAACTTCATACTATTTATAACTGTTATCTTTGGAATAAATATGTCTTTTACCATAAGTGTTGGTAGAAGACGAGGAATCTCTGGTGTATCAAGATCATATAGTTCATATTTTTTTCTATAATCTGTAGGGTTTAAGTTAAATATCTTTTTAAAGCATCTACAGTAATGTGCTGAACTTACAAATCCACAGATATTAGATATATCCTTTATGTTCCAATCAGGTTGTTCTCGTATAAGTTGAGAAGATAGAATAGTACGATATATCCATAACCATTTTATGGGAGAAATTCCACAATCTTTCTTAAATACTCTTATAGCGTTAAATTTCGAAAGCCCAATATTTTGTTCTATAAAATCTAGGTTTATATCCTCTTGGTAACTATCCAAAAATATTTTAAGTATCTTTTTTGTGTAAAGTGACATTCTTATGTTTATAAAAGAATTTATTAAAGACGCAGAACTAAAATTTGGATTGAATTTAAATTGTTCTTGCAACATAAAAATCCTCCTCTAACGTTAAATAGTGGTATTAGATTGGAAAAGTGTTTCCATTAACTTAAACGGAGGGTTCTTTCTTTATTTCCAAAAGAAAACTCTTTAAAACGATGGTACTACTACCACTTTTCCATCTGACTTCTACTGAGCAAATTGGATACCAAGAATTTGACTAGAATTGATGAATTAAATGATTAGAAATTATTCAGAAATAGGAGTTTTTTTAGGATATTGGTAACAAAATATAGTAGAGTCTTATAAAACTGGTATAGTTTTGATACCAGTTTTATACCTGTATAAAACTGGTATGAGCGATACTTAAAGTTCTAGGAAAGTTGAGCTAAAGATTACGAGATTTATAAGTTACTAGAAGAAAGGTTGGTCTTGACAAAACATAGTCTACTTTTTAGTGTAGAAGAAGTGATGTTATAAGTGGGGACGTAGCTCAGCTGGTTAGAGCGCTACGTTGACATCGTAGAGGTCACAGATTCGAATTCTGTCGTTCCCATTTTTAAAACGTTGCCTTTAGTGTTAGATAACATACATTTTTAAGATAAGACTCACCAAACTCAGTATTTTTACTTCCTATATTAAACATTGGAGATAGTCCCATTGATACGATAGGGGATACTTTGTAGTCTATGTCTATATTTATAAAACTACTTTTATCCAAGATGTTATAAAGCCAAGAGGTTGTAAATTTCATCTTTTTTATAGTATCTTCATCGTTATAAGCTAAAAATACATAATTTCTTCCTATGATAGTTGTAGGAGGATTTACAGAAGCTTTAGCAATTCTTTTCCTTCGTTTCTCATCTTCCAAAAAGTTTACTGTTTGTTCTTCGTCTAATCCAGATTCTTTATATATAGTTTCTAGTACCAAACTTCTTTTAGATGATAGAACGAGTCTTAATCCTCCTACAACATATACGGAAGAATCTGATAGAGCTTTATCAGTAAAATCTCTTTCAGGTTCTTGAACTGAATAAGAAGTATCAGGACGTTTTTGTCTTGTTTGATACCTTCCATCAACATGGGTTTCTATGAAATCATTCCAGAATTTGTTCATAGATAGTCCAAAAGTAGATTTTTCAGTTCGATTAAACATATATTGAACACTAGTATCCATACCAAATAGTTCAAAATAATTTTTTGATAAAATACTAAAATCTTCTACTGAAGAATCTCTTTTAGGAATAAAACTAATAGAAGAGGTAATAAGATCCGATTGAAATCCTATACGAGTAAAAAACTTACCTTCTCTTTGTTTCAGTGGATCATAGATATCTTTATCTTGGTTTAATAAATCCGAAGGATTTATTAAAAATCCACTACCATCAAACTCTAATTTTTTACCTACACTAAAGAATATATTTTTGGTTGTAAAAAAATGGGCATAAGCTTGTGCAACCACTAATTCAAGATCATTTGTAGGGTTTAATTTAGGGGTTCTTATAACAGGATCAAATACTACTTCATTAATATATTTAAAACTCTTTGAAAATTTAAATGATAGGTACAACTGATCTGCAAAATTACGATAATCATCTTTAAAATATATGGCATCTTTTCTTAAATCAATATAGGCTCTTCTGTAGATAAGTTCTGGAGAAAAAGAGGTTGAAAAAGATCCTTGATTAATGGTAGTAGAGGCGTAAGTTAAAGAAGTAGATAAAAATACTACTGTAGCTACTAGGTATACTACAGCTTTTGTAAGATGTAAAAACTTAGGATTAGACATATAAAATACCTCTTATAAAAAAACTACTAATATAAGACAAGAAAAAGATTTATCTAATAATTATGAACCAGATACACACTAACATCTTTAATGATATCAAAAAGTATCGTATTTTTTTACAAGAAAATATCTGTCTTTATTATCTTCCGTACTCAGCTTCTCATTCATACTTAGAGTCTATGTACCGAGAAATAATAGATCTATACCCCAATCTAGAATATAATACTTCATCTAAAATTAAGTTAAAACAGGATGAGTTTATATTATCAAGATGGCTGTATAATCAGGTTATGAAAACTGAGTTTAATAGGAAAGATAGTATTTTGGAGAAGAACCAAGACTCAAGTCTTGTTTTTCCAGATTGTTGTAGAGTTTCTTTGTCTCATAAAAAAGGAGATGTTCTTTTAGGAATTAGTTCCACCTATCCCGGGGTGGGGGTAGATATAGAAAGAGAGGTTAAAACCTCTCTTTCAGATAGAATTTTAACTCAAGATGAGTATGTCTTTTTTAATAATAACAGTATCTCAGATGAGTTAATTTTAGGTCTGATATTCTCATTTAAAGAAAGTATATTTAAAGCCTTTTATCCTATAGTAAAAAAGATGCTATACTTTAAAGAAGCTAGTGTTATTGATCTAGATTATAAAACTCACAATATTGTAGCTCGTATTTTTTTTGATCATCCTGGGATAAAAGAAGATATAGTACGGGGCAAGTATTTAGTTATAAAAGAAAACTCTCACACAAATATAATAACTGTAGCTTGGATAGAAAATTAATAAAAAAAGATACCCACTACTAAGTAAGGGGTATCTTTTTATTTTTATTTTTATTTTTATTTTTGATTTTTTATTTTTTTATCTTTTGAGCAATGTTTTATTAATCTGAACTATCATCGGTTGTATTTGAATTTACAATTCTACAAAAATCGTCAAATTTAGGTAGATAATTAACAACTTGTAAATCACTTGTATCATCAACATCGTTCCAATCAAAAATATCTGTGGTTCCATTTTGAATATTCTTGGTAGCTATTAGATATCTTGTAACACTTACTCCGTCTCTTACAATTTTAACAGCTCCTATTAGAGAGTAGCTGATAAATTTAGTTAATGAGTGATTACAAGTCTTGTCTGCATCAGTATTTTTATCTACACATTTAGTTTGAATACTAAATTTTGATCCATCCCAATTAGATTCATACAATGTACCAGGAACAAGAGTAGAACTAACTGCAATAGCATGATCTTGAGTAACGGTATCTTCTTTTGGTACAGTTCTAGATCCACTATTATTTAAATTTAATCTTTTGTCTTGAATAACTCCGTTTAAAATTACTTTATAATAGGTATTGTTACAACCATGAGATACGTTACTTCTAGATTTATCATAAAGCATACAAACATTTGCAAATTGACCAGCTTCCATATTTTGTATAATTGTTGGAGTATCCCAGGTATTAACTTCTTGTTCTAGTTCTTGTCTTCTTTCTTCCTCATGAGTATTTATATCAGTTAGAGGTTGTTCATCTAATTTTTCTAAAACGTTTTGTCCACCTAGTTGATCTGCAGCTCTAACACCATTTACTGATTGAGCATGAAAATCTGAGGAACAACTTACAATTACTAAGAATGAAGCTATAACTAATGATAATGTAAGTTTTAGTTTCATAAAATTGTCCTTTCTTAATATTTTTCTTATTTTATCTATTTTCTATTTACATTCTCCTTTTCGGAAAAAGGAGAATGTAAGATCTTAGAAATAAGAATATTTTAATATTTTTAACAGGTTATACACCGTTAAAAATTTAATAACCTAAATTTTTTAATCCTTAGTGGGAGTACAAACTGGAAAATACAGATATAAATAACCCTACTAACAAAATGTAGTAGGGTTATTTATATCTGTAGATAAGTCTTTTAGATTATTGAGTAAACCTGCAAAATAACTCTATTTTTGAATAGTAGACATTCTCCCTAAAGTACCAGATAGAATATATGTAGCATATCCTCTACCTCCTCCAAGTAAGAAACCATACTGGGTAAGAAGTTCTCCTTTAAGTTTAACAGGAATAGAAACATTAATTTCAGATTGCATTAGTTTATCAGCGAAAGTAACAGTTCCATCAAAACCTACTGATAAATCTTGAGATTCAAATCCAGAGGTATTATCTATTTTAAAAATACCTCCACTAGTACCAGCTTTTATTAAAGATTTTTCAAACTTTTGAGAAGGAAGGTTTAAATCTTCAGATTTAACGTTAATACTAGAATCAGATAATTTTAAAATGATTTGAATATCAGTTTTTTTAGGATCATCATTTAATTTAAGTTTAATATCAGTATCTAGATATCCAGTAATTACAATCTGATCTAACAGTGGGGCTATCATAGGGTTAGATGAAGCATTAGGAATTATAAGAGAAGAAAGATCTGTAATTGAAAACTTTTTAGCAAGAACTCCTACGTAGGAAGGAAGCTTGTTTTTACTAAAAATTAAACTAAATATCCCCGCTCCTACCTTTATATTAATAACTCCTCCTTGAGAATCGTTCACTTTAACAGTTATATTTGCTTGAGCAAAAAGAAGTGGAAAAAATGCTAGATTTACAGCTACTTTTTTTAAAGTGTAGGAACTACTCTTTGTAGATAGTGTCATGTTCTTTAGTTTTAAGCCTAAAGGTAAACTAAAAGAAACATCTTCTATATCTACTGTCATACCAGAAGCTTGTTCTGTTTTTTGGATTATTGTTTCCTTTAAAATTGAATAAGGGAAACTGATATACAAGAATATAGAAAATGAGATTAAAAACAGTAGAACATAACTTAGAATTTTAAGCCATTTTTTCTTATCATAATGAGGTTTTTCATCTGGTTTAGTTGAAGTATCTATATCTATATCTACATCTAATTGTAGAGAAGATGCAGGTACATTAGAAGATTCTTCTTTTGAAGGATTTTCTGAACCCGATTGATCTTTTAATCTGGCATTTTTAATCTTATCTAAGAATTTCATAGGCTAGCTCCGATTGGGACATATGTTCTAAAAGAAACTTTGACGTTAAAATATAGTTTATCTCCTAAAATACTTCTTATAGACAAATCTTTAACTCTGAAAAAATTATCACTCTTTTCTACATCATTTATGAAGTTGAGGAGTTTTGGAAGAGAAATAGCATTATCAAAACTTCTGGAGGAAGATAGTCTTGATGATACATCCATTTCGGCATCCAGGTATTCAAAAGTAGCAGACATAGGATTATCAGCAGGGATAGGGGTTCTTGATTCACGAAGTCCATTTATATAAATACCACTTGTTTTAGAAAGTTGTTCAAAAAAAGGTTTTACTCTAAGAGAAGAACTTCTAGATTGAAGATCTGAGATCAAAGAATCATACTTCGCTTTCTCTTTAGCATGATCTAGTTTTAGGGTAGCTAACTTATTTATAGCTTCAAAACTTGAAGCAAGATTTTTATCTAAACTATCTATTGCAGAAAAATATATTACAAATAATAACAGTAGAATTAAAAGCCCGGAGCCTATTCCTATTAAAAATACTCTGTTTTTTTCTTCAGGAGATAGTTTATAAAAACTATCAAGTAAGAAATCTAATTTCTCATTATTTTCTCCAAGTATCTTTGATTTGATAGCGGTAGTAACTTTAAAATAATAACCTTTAATTTTATCTAAGATGTTATTTAATAAATCGTTCATAAAATAAAATCCTTTAACTCACATTATTAGTTATTTGGTTGTTGTCTTAGGTTTACTGCTACTTCCTCCAAGAAGTTCTTTATCATTTTTGGAGATATAATCAGCTCTTACTGTAAAAACAATTATGTTTGCATTTTTTTGTCCTATTTTAGAAGAAGCATTAACTTCGGTAACATTTGATAAAAAAGGAATACTTTTTAGTAGATCTAGTACTTTAGCTTCGTTTTCATAACCTTCAGTTTCTGCTTTAATAGTTACTACACGGTTTCCAGAATCCTCGGTTCTAAAAGCAAACTCAGTAAATTCCACAACAAGAGTTTTAGGAATTACTTTACTTGCTTCTTTTAAAATCTCTATAACAGGAGAAGTATCAGTCTCAGCATAGAAATAATCTACAGTGTTTTTCATCTTATCTATTTCTTTTTTAATATCTTGTTCTGTAGTTTTTACTAACTTTTTAAAATCTACTTTTCCTGGTTTAGTATTTTTCTTTCCAGTAAGAATTGCTGAAGATCCTTTAATGTATTTATCTTTCATATCATGGATATTTTTAGAGTATATAAAATACTTAAGTCCATAACATACAAAGAGCATTAAAAATATTACTCCTACAATTTTAGCCACATACATACTGTTTTTTATCAAAGACTCGTAGTTTTGCACATAGGCAAACTCTCCACGTCTTAGATTGATGGTAGATTGTTTTTTAACAGCACTTACAGTTCTAAGACCTATCCCTATACCTTGAGGAATAAGACTGATATATTGATTAAGGGAAGGATTAATTTGAAGATCAGCTCCTTGTAAGGTAAAGGTATCAACAGATATTTCTAGCTGTTCTTCTAGAAGCTCTTTGAAATTTTTTATAAGAGAAGTACCCCCCGAAAGATATATCTGAGACAGGGGAGATCGATCCCAGTTTTTAAATGAATAGGTAGTTCTTCCTAGTTCTTTAATTATAGTAGAGGTAGCTTCTCCAATTCTTTCAGAAACAAATCTATCTTCACTAGATAGATCCTCTCCCCTATCTCCAGAGTATAAAACTTTGGATACTCTATGTTTTAAAGCTTGAGCCTCATCAAAAGATACTTCCATATCTTTTGCTAAAAACTCAGTTATATATTTTCCTCCAAGATTAATGGATCTAAACATTCTTAAAACTCCATCTTTAAACACACAGATGGAAGTTTTTTCATGACCTACATCAATGGTTGCATAACAGGAATCTTGGGGATGTTGAATAAAAGGAGTTAGGTTATAAAAAGCTAGACTATCAATATCTATAAGTCTAGGATCTATATCTACTTTATGTAGTAGATCTAAAAAGTTAGATAAAAAACTCTTTTTTGTCATAACTACAAGTACCATGGTCTTTTTCCCAAAAGATCCCATGATATGATGATCTATAACCATATCGTCTAAATTAAAAGGAACAACTTCTTCTAGGTTAGAAATAACAGCTTTAGCAATTTTTCTTTGATCAGAGAAATTAAAAGTAAGAATCCTACTTGATACAAGCTGACCTGGAAGAGCTGTAACAATTCTATCTGCATCTAGATTATTTTCTTTAAAGATTAATTCCATACTCTGAAGTGTAGCTTCTTCTGAGTTTCCTGTAGGGGATGTAGGAATAATTTTTTCATAAAAATTAGTTATCTCATAAGATTTAAATGTATTCAAAATCTCAATAGCTTTGATTGAGTAACTTCCTATATCTAAGGCTATAACTTTTTGCATACGATAAAATTCCCCTGAATTTATCAAAATTAAATAAACGACACGGTTTTATACAATAATCCCTATACATTATATTTTACATTGAAATGAGACTATTTCCAATACAGGATCTCATAAGAAGTGGCGATTTTATTAGTTGAATCAGGAACTCTTCTTTGAATTACAGCTTGGATATCTCTTCTATATTCCCCAACATAGGCTGTTGTTGTAATTCTAAAGGTATCAGATCTTACAGTAAACATCTTTTCATCTATCCCAGCTTCTCCGCTGTTACAGAAACTAGAGGCAAGAGCTCCCCCTATCTGATTTTTAGAGCTAGCTACAGGAGTCATGTTTTCAGACATATCCTTATACAAAGCTTCATAATTTGCCTTGCAATCGGATTTACTTTTTGGAAACAGACATCCCATAAGTTCTTTAGATGTAGTATTAATGTTTAGTTTCATAGTTTCAAAACCAGTTTTTTGATATGGATATACGGTAAGATAAGGAGAGTATACCGTATGGATATCATCGTTCCACTGGTAGATTAGTTTCAACTGATCCAAGGTATCAAACTGAGCGTTTAGTGGTACATATGGGGGGTCATTTTTCTTATAAACTGAACTTTCATCATTAAGTCCTGATTTAGGATCTGCATTTTTATCAGGATCAACCCAGTCCTTGATTCTAGCTATGAGTTTATCAGCGGTAACATCCTCATCTTGAAGAAAGGCTTTATCTGCAGGACATCCTTCCATTAGTCCCGTCATAAGTGTTCTTACCTCAGTTCCTAACCCTTCTGCCAGGAAGTTTACATTAATTCGAGCTTGTTCATCTTCAACCGTAGAAGCAAATTCTCCATCAAATAATTTTAAAGTATCCATAATCTTTTCATCTTGAATCAAACTGAGATCAAAAGATTCTTGCATAGTTTCAATAATATCAGCGGAGCCTCCTCCTATAGGAAATCCGTTAGTTATAGACCAAACATCTGACAGGGAATCAGTTGGTTCTCCTATTCCAGATTGTTTCATAAATAGATCTATGGTTAGATCTGTCGTAATTAAAAATATCGATAGATTAATTCCTGATTTTGCAAGATACTCTGCTTTTATACTATCTCGTTGAGATACCGAAGTCTCTAAACTCATCTGAGAATTTAGAATAAAGTCCGTAGAAAATATTGTCATAACTGAGATACATACTATAGCGATTAAAAGAGCTATTCCTCTGGATCTAGATGAATATAGGGGAGAAACCTCGCTTTTTTCCTTTTTTATAGGAAATCCTAAATAAGTATTTTTAAAGATTTTTTCTATAATTTTTTTCAAACTCTCATCCTCATTTTTATATGATCTTTTATCTACATTTTATCCCAGTTAATAGAAGAAGTACCTTTTTTAGATTCAGTGAACTGTTCAGCATAAGGAAGATAAACTACGGTAGACAGTGAGGAAGAAGCTTCATTATTCGCAAGTTCTTTTGTCTCATCGTATTCTTCTTCAAACAAAGATAGATCTATTTTTATCATTTTAGGAATAGTATCCCTGTGATCTCCAGAGGTAGAATCCCATTTATCAGATACCCAGTCTTCTCCATTCCAAGCTTTTACTTCTAGTTGTTTTAGATCCCCAGTAATTAATTGTTTTTTAGGAAGATCAGAGAAACTTTCAGGAATATTTCCCAAAGCTCTAAAAAGTTTAAGTCTTCCTGATTTAGAATCTTTTTCTACACTGTAGACGATATAAACTGTATCAGCTTGGTGCATATTCTTTTTTAAAGGTACGTTTGAAGTAGTAGTAAAAGAGAGTTGAACACTAGAGAGTACCTCTTCAATTTTAAAGATAGTTTTACTAGTTCTTGAAGTAACAAGTCTTACAAGATCCGTAGACGGTATAATATAGGCATGTTCTAAATCGTTAGCTATAAGGTTCATTACCTTTATTATCCTATGGTTTACAGAATCTTGGGATGAAAACGCATGTTTTACATCCATACTACGTCTCAGTAAATCTCCTGCAGTTACAACAAGTACCACTACCAGTGATAAACTGATAATAACTTCAAGTAAGGTCATACCAGATTGTCTACTGTTTCTATACATCATGGGGTAGTTCCTTCATTAATTACAGCATCATAGGTATTTTTAAGTGTTGACATATACTCATCTAATCTTTTCTGATTTGGAAGAAGTAGAGTCAAAGATACATCATTTCTTTTAGCTCCTTCAGGCCAGGATACTTTTACATTCGCTACCTTTAGAATTGATCCATCCATAATAGAAGAGAAAGTATCTTTTACCATAGAAGAAGATCCCATAGCTGACATTGGATTATCCGAAGAAGAACTAGAGCTAGAATCGGAATCTTTGTCCTTATCTTTTCCACTCATAAGATCAAAAATGGGAAGTTCCCATTCTTTTATAGTGATGGAGTATTTAAACTCAGGTTCATCTTTAAATGGAGTTTCTTTAGTTTCTGTTTCAAGATCTTTAATATCTTTTTGTTTCCACTGGTATTCAATCTGACTCATAACCCTTTTTGCAAGCCAGGAGGCTTTTACTGCATTTCTTCCATATTCATAGAAATATATTCCCCCTCCTTGAATCTGAGCCACTTCTAGGATAAAAATAGACATCACTGATACTGCAATGATAGTTTCAAGCAGGGTAAAACTTGTATATTTATATCTTGTAGGAGAATCTTTTTGGTATTTTTCTTTTATCATAGGATCTTTCTTATCTATATAGATAATTGGGATTTATCTGTTTTATGTAATGTATTCTGTAAGAAGATAATCTCCAAAAAAATTAAAAATACATCCATATACATATAAATCTTTTTACATCAAAGGACTTACTATAATGATACTATTTTTAGGATGTGTAGACAAATACAAATACTTTAGAAAATAGATCTATCATATTAATTAGAATATCTGGGTAGTCTCAAAACAAAAGATTCTGGTATTGAGTTTAGGTTAATTAAGAAAAATAAGTTAGATTAAATTTAAAAAAAATATTTTATTAAATATAGTAGGTAATTGGTAGAACTCAAAGTTTTTATTTTTTTAGTTTTTATTTTATTTCTAAGTTTCAGATTTTTCTACTAAGTTCAGTTTGGCCGTGGTTGATTTTCTTATACGATTGGGTTTTAAAGTGATTCCTATAGAGGTAAAAGCGAGTATTAATCTTCAGGCAAGGAGTCTTAGACAGCATATGAATAAGTTTGATTCTTTGTTAGGAATTAGAACTTCCATGGCAGATTATCAAAAAAAGATAATCTGGTTGATATGCCACGATATGCATTACAAACTATTTTTAAATTAGGTGGTTAGATATCTAGTCTAGTGTTGAGTCTTTTTCATAATAACCTGTAAGAGCTTCAGCTGTTCCTTCATAAGGTTTAACTCTTATAGTATAGGTACTATCCCTGTTATCTGGATCGTCTTTTAAAGCAATATGCATAACAGCATCATCTATGTATCCACTTTCTAGAAAATAGATGATGAATCTATCTTGTTCTCCAGCAGAAGATCTTTGAATAGGAGCGTTAAATCTAGAAGATGAAGCATCAGAGATTACAAAATATGAACCAAGCTCTCTTGTAGACCATTCAAGATTTTCTACCTTCCTCCATACAGGAGGAGAAAGCTTATCTTTAGCAGCAAGTACAATGGATACGGGTTGTACTTTATCCCCAGAATCTGGATCGGTGTATTCTTTTTCCGTTAGATCTTCATATTTTTGAAATTTATAATTTGTATCTTCAATCTCTAGCTGTTCTTCCTCTTCAGTAGGATCTTTGGATACTAGATCATTTCCAAGATAAAAATTTTGTTTTTCTGTAGATTCTAACCAATACTGGCCAGATTCTAACATAAATACAATTCTGTATGATTTTTTTGTAAGAAGAGCAAGGTCTGCAGCACTTCTTATATCTGTAGCAATCTGACCTAGTTTAGTAGATAGCTCTACCCCAGATTTTAAATTAAACTGGGGCATAGCTACAGCATATATCATAGCCATAAGACCTATAACTATGATAATCTCAAGAAGTGTCATCCCGGAATTTTTTCTCATAGAAACTAACCTATACCAGGTGAAAAAATCTCTATCCTCTATTCTTCTTCTGGATATACGATATCGTCTTCAGTACCTTCTTGTCCATCAGGTCCATCTGAGTATATCTTTATTTGTCCTTTATCCAGTGAATAACGGAATGGGTTTTGCCATGGATCTTTTAATTTAGATTCTTCAATATATGGACCACGCCAGGATTTAGAGTTTCCTGGGTTGTTGATAAGAGCATCAAGACCTTGCTGATCTGTAGGGAAGGATCTATTATGAACCTTATACATTTGAAGAGCTTGTTGAATTTGACCCATACCAATTTTAGCTGTATCAATTAGGGCTGCATCTTGGGATTTAGTAAGGTTTGTAGCAAGATAGGTCATCATAACAGCAAGAATTGCTACAACGATCATGATTTCAAGTAAGGTCATACCAGAGGTTTTTGTTTTTAAAAGAAGTTTTGTAAACATTAGATATCCTTTCTACATAGACAGTAACAATAAGTCTAACTATCAACATTTATCACATATATATGATAGTATGATCTTTAATGATAATAAAGCTTTTGTTAGAAGAAGTTTTTACCTTGTAGCAGATTTAAACAGAAGCTATACTTTATATGGTTAGATCTGTTGGTAATAGATATAAAAATAAATCTAAATGTTTTTAAATCTGGAGGTTTGTATCATACAGAAGTTGATAAAATCGGTGATTAAAAGTACTGATGCTTTAGTAAAAAAATATAAATTCACTAGATGGATGGAACCACTGGTAAAAGAAGCAGATCTTTTCTTCTTCTCTTCTACGGAAAGATCTCAGGGATACTGTAAGGTAAGAGATTGTACAGATTATAAACGAATGATGATAATGGTTGTTTTTGCACTGCTGCCAACCTTATTGTGGGGGATATATAACTGCGGATTTCAAATTAATAGGATGTATTCTGAGGTTTTGCATTATAATGATGGAATAAGACTTTTTATTCTTCAAAGCCTATCCTTACAAATAGATCCTGACAGTGTTTTAAGCTGTTTTGTTATGGGATGTTTGTATTTTGTTCCGATGTATGTGGTAGGACTTGTTGTAGGAGGTCTGATAGAGGTAGCTTTTTCTGTAGTTAGAAAAACAAGTATTAATGAAGGATTTTTAGTAACTTCTTTGATTTTTCCTATGATTCTTCCTTGTGGAATTGAGCTTTGGAAAGTAGCTCTGGGAATAGCTTTTGGAGTAATCTTTGGTAAGGAAGTATTTGGAGGAACTGGAAAGAATATATTTAATCCAGCACTTGTAGGAAGGATCTTTTTATTTTTTGCTTTTCCTGCATCAATGTCGGGGGATGTTTGGTTAGATGGAACAAGTGGAGCTACTTATCTATCTGGACCTACAAATCTTGATGATATAAATTTTTTATCTCTCTTTTTAGGAGATAAATTTGGATGTATTGGAGAAACCTCATCATGTATGTGTCTTTTAGGAGGAGTTTTTCTTCTTTTTACAAAGATTGCTTCCTGGAGGATAGTGGTAAGCTCTTTACTATCACTTGGAATTTTTTCATATATCTTTGAACTTTTATCATTTACTCAAATTCCTTGGTATCATCAGTTTGTAGTAGGTGGAGCTCTGTTTGGGATATTTTTTATGGCTACAGATCCTGTAACATCTTCATATACAAAAATTGGTAAATATATATACGGAACTATTATAGGAACTCTTATAGTGGTGATAAGAATCTTTAATCCAGGATTTCCAGAGGGGGTTATGTTTTCAATTCTTATAGGAAATGCTCTGGCTCCTCTTATAGATCAAATAATTTTATCTATGATGATTCGAAGAAGAGATAAAAAACTTAGATCCTATACTTAGAATATCTTTATAATTTATTTAAAATTAAAAATTTGGAAGGTTTGACTACGTAGTCCTACTATCTTAAAATAATAGTAGGGTTTTTTTATTTCTTTATTGTCTTAGTTAAATTGGATTATAGGTACATTTGTGTTGTTTTGTCAGGATATAGTACAAAAAGCAGTAGATACCTTGTGTTCTTATTGTAAAACAGGAACAAGGATCCTCAGTCTTATTGAAGATAAAGATTATTCTAGAATAGATTCTCTACTTAAAAAAAGAGAAGATCTTTTTTCTAATTTTCAAAAAATAGAGAATTATCTTACGAAGAAAGGAATAAATATTTTCCAAAATAATTCTATCATAGATTATATCAGTCAAGGAGTAGCTCAAAACGAACTGATACAAAAAAATTCTTCAGTGGTTGTAAATTTTTACAGACAAAAGATTCTTCAACTAACAGATTCAATTAATTACATAAAAAAAGCACAACACAGTGTATATGAACACACACTTAGAAAAGAGGTTTAATATGCAACAAAGACCACGTTTGGCCATAGTTTATGGAATGCTTCCACTTACTGATGAGATTAATCAGTTTAGTGTTTTATCTGACAAATACGATATAGATCTAGTATCTACATCTGTAGTATGTGAATATGTAAAAGCTAACACTTTTTTTGAAAACTTAAATTATGTATCTCTATCTGATTATAAAGATAATCCAACATATGTAGCTGGACTTGAAAAAGCCTTGAAGGATTATTCGATAGTAATTCTAAAAGAAAGAACAGGTCTTTATGCATATCAGACATTAAAAGCTAAATGGCAGTATCATTTTAAATTGATAGTATGGTGTGATAATCTTTATACTTTCTGGGATGATACTAAAGACGAGTTTTCTACAATTAGATCTGAACTTAATTTAGGAGCAGATTTATTTATCACACAAACTAAACAGGGAGTAGACTCTCTTATAAGTGAGGGAGTAACAAAAGATAGAATAACTTACTTTGCTCCTTGGATTAAAGCAGTTAAAGATGAAAGTTTAACTCCTCAAGAAAAATTAAAAATAAGACATCAAGTTAGAGAAGATTTAGGATACTGTGATTCTAATTTTGTAATAACACATCTTGGTCAAAGAGAGTGGGAAGAAGGACTAGATGATTTTCTACTAGGGGTAAAAAAAGCAGTAGATGAAGATTCATATCTAAGACGTCAACTTCAGATAGTATTTTGTGGAATAGGAACCTATACTTCAAAAATTAATGATTTAACCATTAAACTAGGACTTGAAGATAGAGTTAAATTTTTAAATCCAGGAAGAGAATCTATTAGACAACTTGCTTATATCTCTGATGCCATGTATCTAAGTTTTATTCCTTATCAAGAAAGAAAAGAAGGAGATCCTCAAAGAGTATTATTTCCTATGAGTGAATCTATTCCTATACTTGCATCTCGATCTTCATTAGTAGAAGAAACCTGTGAGAAACATAGAATTGATTTTTGTGTAGGATCTTTTTCTTCTATAGCACAGGGGATTAAAAAGATAGTAGGTTCTAAAGCACTGGTAAAAGATATAGTAACTAAAAACGATAAAAAGATCTCTACAATCTTTACCAAAGAAAGATTCCTTGCAGGTATGGATAAGATATTAGATCTAGACGATAGGGTAGAAAATTCTGGAAGAAGTTTAGAAAGACTTATAGTAGAAGCAGAATCTTTGGTTCAATCTAAACAGTATGTAAAAGCTATAGATCTTATAGAAAATATATTTAAAACTCAATCTTTAGCTTCTCATCATAGATCTAATCTGTATAGGTTAATTGGAGATTCCTTTATTAAATTAAACGATACTCAAGGAGCTACCGAGGCTTATAAGGAAGCTTTACTTCTGGATAAATATTTCTACAAAGCTTATGTAGGGCTTGGAACAGTTTGTTTGATACAAGAAAAATTTGAAATAGCAGTACTAAATTTCCAAAAAGCAGTAGCACTAATGCCAAACGATGAGATGACTAACCTTGGACTTGCTCTATCTTTCCAAGGACTGAAAGAACCAAGGGAAGCTCTAAAATGGATATTAAAATCCCTAGAAATTAATCCAGATAACAAGGAAGCAATTTATTCTTTAGTTAAACTTGCAGCAGAGATGGATGAATATAGCGATGCTGAACATATTCTTACCTCCTATGTAAAACGTCATCCTCTAGATCATAATATGATTTATGCTCTAGCAAGTATTTGTTTCAAACAATCTAAATTAGAACTTGCAGATAGTTATATCGGTTTGATTTTAGATAAAGATCCTACAGATGAGAGAGCATATATACTGAGAAAGAAGATTCGTTATCAACTCGATTCCAGGGTTGAAACAAGTAGGGGATAATCAGGTAGTAGGTTAGTTTAAGTGATTAGTAGGATTATATAATTATATAAATTTAGGGATGAGGGAAGATGCTAAAAGAATGTGTTATTAATAATGAAAGAATTACAGTTCCTGTACCTATTTTAAATGTTGGAGATATGATAGATTGGGCAGATTCTCTGGGATCCGAGTATGGAGGGGTGGTTACAAAGATAGTTCTAGATGGTAAGGATATATCATTAAAACCTGATAGAACTCAGGATCTTAATCCAAACTCATCTGTAGTGTTAAGTATAGATACCCCAACCAATTTATCAAGAGATGTAGTAACAGCTGTTATTAGTATGCTTGAGATCAGCTCCATTGTAATAAAGGATCTAGCAGTCTCTACATGGAAAAATGATATGATATCCCTATCTGGTAGAAAGATAGTAGAAGATCTTAAAATGGTTAAAGAACTTATAGAATCTATAAGTAGTCTTGATATGTCAAAAATTGAATTTGATTTTATGAAACAAATTACAGGTCTTTCTAATATGCAGTCTCGTCTTACTAGAAGTTTGAAGGAAAATAATCCAAAAGAGTTTTCTTCTCTTCTATTAAATGAACTCGATCCTTTTTTAAAGAATCTAAAACTAGATCTACAAGATCTTTATGTAGATCTTGTAAGTGGTTAATAAAAAATGTTTGGTTAGTTCTTGGATCGGTTTACTATATAATAGCCAACTATCCATCAGCTAAAGGTATTAAGGAGTTGACTTAGTACCCAGACTGCATCTTTTCTTTTTTTCGAACTACAATATGTGAAATCTTTATTTCAAACAGATAAATGACTGTATGAGTGGATTTTTCTTGATATAGCTCATAGGTATCGTTCTCTACTCTGGAGAAAATACCATTCATTTTGACGAAGATCTTGTAGCTGTTCCTACTCAAATTCTTTGGAGTAAATAAAGTAATTAATTTTTAATAAACTCCTTATGTAATACCTTAACTGCATCTTTTCCACTCTTTTGAGGTACAACGCAAGAAATTTTTATTTCTGAAGTAGAAACCATCTTTATATCAATTTTAGCAGCTTCCAATGCTTTAAAAGTCCTAGAAGCTACTCCATGAACTGATCGCATTCCAACACCTACTACAGATACCTTAGAAAAATCAGCTGATATATCTACCGATATATCAGAAAAATCAGGATCTTGTTTCAGAAGAGCTATACCTTTTTGAACCAACTCTTTATCAGATTTAGCTACGGTAAAACCTACTTTAAAACTGGTTTCATCAACTTTATTAAAGAT
The DNA here is from genome assembly GCA_902766925.1 of uncultured bacterium. Lineage (GTDB taxonomy): Bacteria > Bdellovibrionota_B > Oligoflexia > Oligoflexales > CACXFL01 > CACXFL01. Next base: position 22,759 of record CACXFL010000160.1, read on the forward strand.
AATAATATCTACGTTTACCCCTAGATCTGAGATGGTGGAAAAAAGTTTTGAGATAGAGTGAGAACTTTTAATGTTTTTAACATTCACTCTTAGTATTCCTTCATCAAGGGTAACAGAGGATACTACAGGGGATTCTAGTTCAAATTGTTTCGAGGCATTAATATGGTCTAGGTTCATAACAATAGTCCTTTCATCTTCATTCTTTTTAAAACTGTTTCTAACAATAAGTGGTAGATTATATTTTTTCCCAAGTTCTACGCACCTAGGATGAAGTACCTTGGATCCAAGGGAAGCCATCTCAAGAGCTGATTCAAAATCTAATTCTTTTATTAGTGAAGCAGTCTCTACAATTCTAGGATCTGTAGTAAATACCCCATCTACATCAGTATTAATCTCACAAAACTCAGCATTCAGAGCTACTGCCAGAGCTACTGCTGAGGTATCAGATCCACCACGACCAAGGGTAGTAATCTCATTTGCTTCATTAATCCCTTGAAATCCAGCTATAACGCACACTTTTCCTTGTTTCCAAGCTTTAAATATTGGATCAGTATTTATACTTTTAATTCTGGCTTTAGAGTGAAACTCATCGGTAAGAATTCCAATTTGAAATCCTAAAAATGGAGCGACTTGTACTCCCAGTCTCTGAATAGCAGCAGACATCAGTGCTACACTAATTTGTTCCCCAGCAGCAAGAGCCATATCATAAGCATCCCAAGGAGGAGTAGGGTTAATGTCTAGGATTTGCTGAATAAGCTCATTTGTTTTTCCAGATTGAGCACTGACTACTAGTGCAATCTTTCTCCAACCTTCATTATAGAGTCCTACAACCCTTTCGGCCACATCGTAAATTCTTTCTTTATTAGCTACGGAGGTTCCTCCATATTTTTGAACAATACAACTATCTTTACTAACTTTTGAATACATATATTAACCTTCTAACTAGGATACTAACTACACAGTATTATATATATACATCCCATATCAACTATAAACACTCTTTTTCGTCTTTTATCATCTCTTCTAGAGATTGTCTTTTTCTTATAAGCTTAATCTGATCTTTATAAACCATAATCTCAGCAACGAGTGGTCTAGAGTTGTAATTACTAGCCATACTCATTCCATATGCTCCAGCACCTCTAATTGCTACAAGATCTTCAGCCTTAAGATCTGAAAAAGGAATATCCGAAGCGAATATATCTGAACTTTCACATATAGGACCCGCAAAACTATAGGTGTTTTTATTACATCCACATTTACATCCTGGATCACAGTTACAATCTCCCGTATGACCACAAGAACATATCGGCTCTGCTACAGGAACAATCTTATGGTAAGATCCATACATTGCAGGTCTAACTAGATCGTTCATTCCAGCATCAAGCATTACAAACGAGCGATCTCTTTTTTGTTTAATCCCTACCACCTGAGCTACAAGAATACCTGAGTTTCCTACAATTACTCTGCCTGGTTCAAGTATAAGGGTAGCTCCACTATCTTTTAATTCCTCTATAATACAATCAGCGTATTCCTCCAAGGAAAATACTTTCTCATCTTTATATAAAATACCTACTCCTCCTCCTAAATCTATAGAACTAAGAGGTACTCCCTGAGATTTTAAATCTTGGTATAATCCTACCATCCTTTTGGCAGTATCTCGGATAGGAGAAAGATCCTTCATTTGAGATCCAATATGACAAGAGATCCCTTGAATTTTTAAATATGGGTGATCTTTATATTCACTAGCTAACTTATAGACATCAGGTTCATCTATTCCAAATTTGGATCCAGCAAGTCCTGTAGTTATTTTAGGATGAGTATGAGCATCAATATTAGGATTAACTCTAAAGGATACCGCTACATCTTTTTTATGCATGGAAGCAACCCCAGCAATGTAGGCGAGTTCAAAATCTGATTCCACGTTAAATTGACGTATTCCAAGTTGAATAGCTTCATCAATTTCTTGTTTGGTTTTAGAAGCTCCAGAGAACACAATTTTTTCGGCATCAACCCCAGCAAGAATAGCTTTTTTTATCTCTCCTATGGAAACAACATCTGCTCCAAATCCTAGAGAGAATATCTTTTTAAGGATTGAAAGGTTATTATTTGCCTTTACTGCAAAAGAACAAAGAGTGGATGGATATTTTGAAAAAGCAGTTAAAAAACGCTTGCAGTGAGCCTCGAGCGTAGATTCAGAATATACATAACAAGGTGTATGGAATCTGGATACAATATCTTCAATACTTATATCTTCACAAAAATAAGTTCCATTTTTATATTTAAAATGATCCAAAATAGTCTCCCTATATATATTAAGGTTAATTTATTCCTCATAAGTTAGGAATGATAGTATGATTCATAGAACTAATCCAGCTTTTTTATGATTCAGGGGGTAGGAATCGAATAATATTTATAAAAATCAGATTAAATGTTGTAAAAACTTTAACTTGTCTGATAAAATATAAAAGAAAGTTTAATCTTTAAAAGAGGTGTTTCGATGGTTAAGTCTGAATTGATAGAAAGTTTATCTCAACGTGTTGGGTTAACCTTAAATAAAGCTGAAGATGTAGTAGAATTATTTTTTAATGAAATAACAAACGCTTTATGTAAAGGTGAAAGAATTGAGATTAGAGGATTTGGTGCTTTCACAGTAAGAAAATACGATTCTTATGAAGGCAGAAATCCTAAGACCGGAGAAAAAATAACAGTTCCTCCTAAATATCTTCCTTTTTGGAAAACAGGTACAGAGTTAAAACAAAGAGTAGATTCTGCATTAGAAAAATCTGAAAAGGAATGGACTCCGGATCTATAATCTTGGTCTTTAGTGTCCGAACATTATCAAAAACTTCCTCTTCTTGGCGGGGAAGTTTTTTTTGTATATCTTGGATAGATACATCCTCTATCCAAGATACAATTTACATATTTTGAACATATTCTTTTAACTTTTTACTACTAGAAAGAGAAAGAGAATCTATAGATAAATGTAGTAAAAATTTTTTTATACTTGAGAAAGTCTTTTTATAAACGTTAAAATATCTCTCATTTAAATAACACATAATTTTTATTCTATCTTTAGTAAAATCAGAAAGACTTAAATCTTCTCTAGGATAGATTCTTTCTTTATCATCTAGTGGTAAATTCTTCCAAAATAGCATTATATCATTACTAGGAAAATCTATTCCTTCTGCAGAAAAATAATCCTTTAGTACAGAAAGAACCCTTTCATATTCTTTAATTATAACTAATATCTGATGAGATCTAGAGTTTTCATCAGTTAAACTAAATCTATAACTATAGGAACATATATTCTTACTCATACATTCAAGTAACATTGCATAAGTATAATCTTCATTTAGTTTACAGTTTGTAATTAAAGTTGATACGGTAGGAGAATCTTTAAGTAGAGAAATAAAATCGTACAAAAAAGTACCTTTTTGAAAATTATATGAATTTATAACCTGTTCATCTACACTGATCATAGCATCAGAAACTACTGAGGTACAAAACATTCTGTAGAGTTGACCATAACCATAAGCTTTTTCAAGCATAGAAATAGAATCCTCTTCAAATTCTAATTCTGTAAAAGCAAGAGAAGTTCCTTCTTTCCATTCATAATATACGTAATCAGATAGAAAAATTGAATCTACGATATGTTTAATCTGAGATTTTAAAGATTGCCATAGTTGATATTTAGAAAATATCCCTGTATTTAAAAGAACTCTACCAAATTTTTGATCCTTAGTTACCTTTACAGTAGAGTGAACTAGATCATCTATACTTATATATCCAGCTCTATAAGCAACTTCTGCTAACCTATCATCTATAAGATCAGAACCTGCAAAACAAATATTTCCTTCATTAAAATAAATCTTTTTGACATTATCTCCTACAAGGACAAATACTACTCCACTAGAATTAGCTCTAACTACTCCTAGTAAAAATCTATAGAACATATCAACAGAACACCATCCAAGTCCGTTTTTAGCTTCCATCTTTTGATTTTTATTTTGAATAATATATCTTCCATCAGAAACTGAAAATAGTCCCCAATCAGAAGAGGTGATATCGTAATCTTCAGAAATAACAAGCTTTCCATCAACACAACTTAATTCTGCCATATTTTCCTCCTAAAAATTCTGGTATCTACCTGATACTCAAATAATATTCAATATCAACCTAGTTCCAAATCTATCTATCCCTTAAGTTCCTTTAGATCTAGTCCATAAGATTTTAATTTTTTATGAAGATTACTTCTATCGAGTCCTATAAGTTCCGCAGTTTTAGTAACGTTATAATCATTTTCTTGAAGTTTTGTAAGAATAAAGTTTTTCTCAAAATCTTCCTTAGCTTGTTTTAAAGAATATACATTCTCTTTACTAGAATCTTGATCTATAGAAATAGTAGGATCTAGTTTTAATTTTTTACTAGAGCTTGTTATATAACTAGGAAGATCGTCTACATCTAAGGTAGAAGTAGCTACCATGATACAAAGTCTTTCCATAAGATTTTTTAATTCCCTAACATTTCCAGGCCAAGGATATGATTCAAGTACTGATAGAGCCTCAGGAGTTAATTTTTTTTCTTCTTCATTAAGATCAAGAGCAAACTTTTTCAAAAAATAATTAACTAGTAATTTTATATCAGAAACTCTATCCCTTAGTGGAGGCATATTAAAAGGAATTACATTTAATCTATAATAAAGATCTTCTCTGAATCTTCCTTCTTGCATAGCTTGGTGAAGATCTTGGTTAGTAGCAGCTATTACCCTAACATCTACAGTAATAGTTTCTTTTCCACCAATATGTTCAAATTTTTGTTCTTGAAGAATTCTAAGAATTTTAGCCTGAGTCTTAAGTGACATATCAGCTATCTCATCTAAAAACAAAGTACCTTTATCAGCTAGTTCAAACTTTCCTTTCTTTTGAGTATAAGCTCCAGAAAAAGCTCCCTTCTCGTAACCAAACAGTTCACTTTCAATTAATTCTTCAGGAATAGCAGCACAGTTTATAGCTACAAAGGCATTTTTACTTCGATGGGAGTTCATATGTATTTTATGAGCAAGTATTTCCTTTCCGGTACCATTTTCTCCACTTATAAGAATCCAAGAATTTCTAGGAGCAACTAGTTCTACTTGCTTTTTAATACTCTTTATAGCCTCAGACTCTCCTATTAAATCTAGATTATTCTTTTCATATACAGTATTTTTAATCTTAGAATCTTCAGGATATTCATCACGATCAAAAGCCTGTCTTTTTTGTTTTAGTTCTACTGCATAATCAAAAATAGGAAGAAGCTTCTCTAATGATAGAGGTTTTTCTAAAAAATCAAAGGCTCCAATTTTTGTGGTTTTCACTGCTGTTTCAATGTTGGCATGACCACTCATAATAACTATTGGAACATAGGTATCAATCTCTTTAAGTCTTTGTAGAGTTTCAACCCCATCCATTCCATCCATCCATACATCAAGTAATACTAAATCAGGAGATAATTTCTGATACTGAGCTAGTCCATCTTTACCAGATAGACTGTAGTGAGCCTCCCACCCCTCATCAGAGGCTACCCCAGATAGAGAATCGCAGATACTCATCTCATCATCTATAATTAAAAGTACTGGTTTTTGCGTCTTTTCCATATGTATTTTGATCCTCTCTTATCCTAAAGTTTCTTCCGCTATAGGAAGTTCTATTACTACAGTAAGTCCATTAGGAATATTATCTTTCAAACGAATATATCCACCATGTTCTCCAATTATCTGATTAACTATAGCAAGACCAAGACCAGTTCCTTCTTTTTTAGTAGAATAATAAGGCTCAAATACCTTAGGTTTATCCTGATCTGAAATCCCAGCTCCGTTATCAGATAATTCAACCCGTATCATATTTATATCAGGAATTTTATATGATCTAAACCAAATTATTTGTTCATTCTCATTTAATGAGATAGATGCTAAAGCATTTGTTAAAAGGTTTATAAATACCCTAGACATCTGTTCTTTATCCACCATACAATTAGGAAGCGAGGAATCTAGACCTTCGGTATTAAATACTACCTTAGGATAACTTAGCCTATAAAGATCTATAGTCTCCATAATCATTTCATTTATATTTCCAGGGGCAGTTGCTAGTTTTGGAAGACGAGCAAATTTAGAAAATTCATTTACAAGATCTTTCAGGGAATCTACCTGTTTTAAAATACTATCCAAACAAGAATTAAATACTTTCTGATCTTCCGAGTTAAATTTGTCTTTATATCTTCTAGATAATCTTTGAGCATTAAGTTTGATAGGAGTAATTGGATTTTTTATCTCATGAGCTATCCTTTGGGCTACTTCTCTCCAAGCTACTACTCTTTGGTATCTGACTCTTTCTGTAGTATCATCAAATACTACTACGGTACCTTGAGTCTTATTAAAACTATCAATCATCCTACTAGCTGCTATAAATATTTTAACATCTATTCCTGATTCTTTCAGATCTAACTGACAGGAATAAACAGGTTGGTTTGAAAGATTTTCTTCAATAACTCCCCAGAAATTATTGTATAAAAGAACTCCTAGAGCATCACTTATCTTTATATCTATAACTTGGCTGTCTTCTTTTATATTTAAAATTTTCTTTGCAGCAGAGTTAAATGAAGTAACTCTACCTGTAGCATCTACAGAGATAACTCCAGCAGAAATATTTTGGAGTACTACCTCCATATATTCTCTTCTTTGTTCTATCTCTTGGTTAGTACGTTGCAATGTTTGAGCAAAAGCTTGTTGCTTTTGCTCATGTTTTTTAAGATCCAGGGTCATTCTGTTAAAAGCATTTATAAGAGTAGAAGTTTCATCTTGAACTCTAGGAGTTAGACTTACTCTATAATTTCCAAGTGCTACTTCACGGGTAAGTTGAGCTAAACTTTGAATAGGATCTACAAGTCCTTTAGATATATAAAAACCAAACCAAATAGATGAGAATATAATGATTACAACCATTACTATAAGTAAGATAAGATACCCCAGTCTTACAAGCCTAGCTGTAGGTCTTAGGGATGAAAATTCATCAAAGATGGATTCCATACTTTTTAGTATCTGAGTTTTAAAATAAGTCTGAGTTACAAATATACCCACCAGTATATTTTTACCCTTATACGTATAATAATAAGGAGCAAAACCTCTTGCTACATCACGGTTTTCATCTGTTTCTACTACCCCTTTAGAAATTAGAGTTTCATCTGATAGAAATTGAGGAAGAATATGGGCTACACTTTCTTTTAAGGATTCTACATCTTGAGAAGAACCCATTATAAATTTACCACTACTATCAAATAGACTCACGGAATCTAATTGATATTCTCTAGCAAAATTTTCTATATTAGATTTAGGAATATAGAAACGAAGTCCTTGGGTAAGTTCTATAATCTGGTTAGCTTTACCTTTTAATTTAAAACTAGATTTAACAGGTTCAATTCCTACTTCTTGAAGTATAATTCTTGCAAGACTTTCCATTCTTCTTTGATCTTGCATATATACTTGAGATCCTGTCTCCCGAGTTTGATACATGGTATTTTTAACCTGATTAGATAACCAAGTGTCAAAACTTAGTGTTATAAAACCGTAGGATAGAAAAAACATCACAGCTGTAGGTATTACAGAAAACAGTACAAAAGCAGTTACAAGTTTAGATTTTAATCTAGAACCTAGTAGTCCACTTTTTCTATCAAGTACCAGTCTTATAAGTCTTCTAAATATCAAAAAAGATAGTATAAGAATGGCTATGATATTTAAATTTACAAGACCAAAATATAGTAGAGAGGTAAATAGATCTGACCCCAGGGACAAACGTTTACTCATTTTATACAGTCTAACTTCCAGACTAGAAATTCCACCAACCAACACGAGTCCAAATATCAGGGTAAGGATATTTTGTTTATGAGATGAGAAAAAATTTATCACGTATACAAATAATTTTATAAACTGTTTTTTTATTTTATCCGAAAAACCCATTGTCCAATTAATTCCTTGTTATCTATCGTACAGATAATACTTTAGCCAACATATCAAGCATACCAGGATTTTTTCACAAAGGCTTTAGTTATTTGATTAGGATCTAGGTATATGATAGTTTTACAAGATGGGATCAAAAATTTGAAATTTACAAAAAAATATAAAACAGTATAACATATAGGATAAGTTTGATTATATTGATAACTAGTTATCATAAGGAATATGCATTCATGAGTGAAAGGACCGTTTGTGTTACTGGAATTGGGATTGTATCTCCTGTAGGAAATACTAGAGAAGAAGCTTGGAAGAATATAGTTCAGGGAGTTAGTGGAACTGATTATATTTCTCAATTTGATGCAAGCCAGTGGCCTACACGTATTGCTTGTGAAGTAAAAGATTTCCATCTTGATAAAAAAGCTTTTCATGATGGGTCTTTACTTAATAGATCTAATGAGTTTGGGATGCAATCAGCGTATGAAGCAATGGTTGATTCCGGTCTTTCTGATATTTTAGAATCCAAGAATAATCCTATAGATCCATATCGTTTTGGAGTAAGTGTTGGAGTAGGGATTGGTACCATTGCCCCTCAAGAACTTGCAACTCTTCTTAGGGGGACTGATTTTCATTCTACAGATGATTTTAAATTAGCTTCCAGTTTAGAAAAGACGGTAAATTCAAAACTTCTTATGAAAAATCATCCTGGAATGTTTGCAGGATGGCTTGCATCCCGGTGGAATCTTAGAGGTCCAACCTCTACTATTCATACAGCTTGTGCCTCTTCAGGACAGTCTTTGGGACAGGCTTATCTTCAGATAAAAAGATCAGAGGCTGATATAATGCTAGCAGGAGGAGCAGACTCTCTTGCTGGAGAACTTCTTCTTGCAGGTTTTTGTCTTTTAGGGGCGTTGAGTACCAGAAATGATGAGCCAGCTCGAGCATCTCGTCCTTTCGATAGGGATAGAGATGGTTTTGTTGCTAGTGAGGGAGCTAGTATGTTAGTTCTTGAAGAAAAGGAACACGCTTTACGAAGAGGAGCTCATATCTATGCTGAAGTAGTGGGGTACGGAGAGACTCAAAGTGCTTACAGAATTACAGATCTTCCTCCAGATGGAAGAGGAGTAAAAGAAGCTATGGAAGATGCTCTGGTTCAGGCTGGAATGGTTCATTCTGATATAGATTATATAAATGCTCATGGAACTTCTACGGAACTTAACGATAGGATAGAAGCCTTAGCAATAAGTAAGGTTTTCTCAAGTAGGGGATGTTTTCCTTATATAAATTCTACAAAATCTGAAACAGGTCATCTTATCTCTGCAGCTGGAGCACTGGAAGCTAGTTTTTCCATTCTATCCATTAGAGATTCTGTAATTCCTCCATCCATTAATCTAGATCATCCTGATTGTGGTAAAAGTGAGTACGGGGATCTTCGTTTTGTAGCTAATAAAAAGTTAAATTATCCTGTAAAAGTAGCAATGTCAAATTCTGTAGGTTTTGGAGGAACTAACACCTCTTTAATTTTTAAGGGAATAGATTAATGGATAGTTCTTATCATGCGGGTTTAGGTTCTGTTTTTGGTACCGATAGATCTGTTGTTATAACCTCGTCATATATAAGTTCTCCTCTAGGGGAAGGTACAGATATAAATTTTCAATCTCTTTTAGAAGATAGATCTAATTTTACAAAAGCAGAAGATACCTATTATGGTTCTTTGTATAAAGGAATATGTCAAGATCCTAAAATGAGTGATCTTCACGATAGAAAAGTATCCAAGGTTATAACAAGAAAAGATTTTATAGGAATTGTTGCAGCTCTTAAAGCTGCAACAAAAGTAGGTATAGGTAAAGATTGTGGTATAAATCCAGAAAGAATATCGGTGTATTCAGGATCTGCTTGTACCTCTACGGATGATCTGAGTCCTTATTATTCTTTAATTAAAAAGAGTTATACTGCAGGGCAGTATGATCCTAAATTTTTCGGAAGACATCTTATGGAAGAAGTCTCTCCTATGGTAATGCTTCAAACTTTAATGAATAATATTCTCTGTTATGTATCAGTAGCACTGGATATTAGAGGAGCAAATACTAATTATTTAGATTTTCAAACCTCAGGACTTAGAAGTGTTTATGAGGGAGCCTGTTCCATTTTAAGTGGTAGATCGGATGTAGCTTTAGTAGGAAGTTCATCTGCTATTCCTGAACTATTTTTAGATCCTAATCCAGAAGATAAACTAGGATCTAACAACTATAAGGATTATCTTTGTTTTAGTAAGGATGGAACCTCTCCCAGAGTTAAACCTTATGATAGATCAAGATCAGGAACTGTTATGAGCGAGGGAGCTTGTTTTTTAGTACTGGAAGAAAAGAACCATGCTCTAAGAAGAGGAGCCCCTATTCTTGGAGAAATTAGTTATATGAAGTTAAATGCAGGTGGATCTTCAGCTATGAAGGAGGGTAGTTATGTTCCTTATGGAGTAGTTGGAAGTTTATCCGGTACTAATATCGATAAAGATGATCTTTTGATTGGTTATGGAATAGGAGCTAGGTATATGGATCAAAATGAACTTATGGCCTATAGCCAGGTTTTTGATTCACATGATTTTATGCTTTATTCTTCTTCTGGAAATTTTGGAGATATGGCAGAAGCTGGAAATATTTCTAATATAGCCGTTGCTACAAAAATTCTTGAAACAGGGCAAATTCCTCCAACCTCTAATTTTGTTTGTTCGGATGAGCCAGGATGGAATATAAGTGGACATGTTGAACCATTTAGTGGAAACAACATCTATGTAACGGGACTTAGCCTTTCTGGAACTGGTTGTACTATAAAAATAAGTAGGGTAGTTAGTTAAGTTAAATTATTTATCATCTATTTTTTGATTATATAAAGCTATATAAGGAAGATTTCTATACATTCCGTTATAATCAAGCCCGTACCCTACAATAAAATCGTTTCCTATTTTAAACCCCTCATAATCTACATTAACGTGGACTTTTCTACTTCCAGGTTTAGAAAGAAGGGTACAAACTTTTATACTACGAGCCTGTTCTTTTTTAAAAAGATCATTGAGAAAAGATATAGTAAGTCCGGTATCTACTATATCTTCAACAAGTATAACATCCTTTCCTTTTATATCTCCTGTGAAAGGAGTATTCAATTTCATTTTTCCTGTTGATGAAGTTCCTTCATAGGAGCTAACTCTTATAAATTCAACTTTTACAGGAATGTTAATTTTTTTTATTAGATCCCCTAAAAAAACAAAAGAACCTTTTAAGATCCCTACAATAACTAAGGAATTACTATCTTTATATTCAGTATTTATCCTATCTGCTAGTTCTCCTATTCTTTTGTCGAGTTCTTCTGAACTAATAAGAACTTTACCTATATGTTTATAGTAATTATTCATTTATTTATTTATTATCCTATATTTATTAAGGGTTTTAAATTTAGTTATTCACAACATTCTATCACTTGAGTTAAAAGAACTTTTAAATCTTCAGCATGCTTAAGTCCCATTTTTAAAACTCCATCATGACTGATTTTACCAGCTTCTCCTATTCCCCCACAGTAATTAGTTATCAAGGATAATCCCATTACGTTCATATCCATTTGTTTTGCTGCAAGGGTTTCTTGTACGGTACTCATTCCTGCAACATCAGCTCCAATTCCAGCAAGGTATCTAGTTTCAGCAGCTGTTTCATAACTAGGACCAGTAAGACCAGCATAAACCACTTGAAATATATTTGGATTTCTTTGATAGAGTCTAGTTCTCCAATCCCAGCTGTAAGCATCTTCTAAACTTATAAAACGTTCTTTACTAAGAGTAGAGGCTTCTTCCCCTATAAGACAGTTAACTCCCATAAGATTAATATGATCTTTCAGTACTGTAATTTGACCTGGTTTTACTCCAGTATGAAGTCCACCAGCAGCGTTTGTTAAAACGAGGTTTTTTACTCCAAGATAACCCATAGTTCTTACGTTATATACAACAGTAGCAATATCATATCCTTCATAATAGTGAATTCTTCCGGCAAAAACAGCACAAGGTACACGAGATACATAACCACATTCAATACTAGTTCCATGTCCTTCAACTTTAGGAGCTACCATATGAGGAATATCTTTTATAGGAATAGAAAATCTTTGATCTAAAGTAGTTACAAAACTTTGAGAACCAGATCCAAGCATTACAGCTACTTTAGGGATAGGAAACTTATGTTCCTCAAAGATCTTAGTTAAACACTTACAACTTTCCGCTAGTCTTTCTTTTAAACTTAACATTTCTACTCCACTTTTTTCCATATTAGACGAGGAGAACGAACTTTTTTATCTGAGAGTACAAAGCACGAACGCACACTATCTAATATTTCTTCTTGGTTAGGTTGATTTTTTTTCATTTTAACTTTCAAAAGAGGATTGTTTGAATCTACAAATTCACCAACTTTTCCTACATTCATCAGTCCCACTCTATGGTCTATCTTATCTTCTAGAATCTTTCTTCCTCCACCTAAAGCTACTACCTCAAGACCCAGTTTTTTAACATCTATTGAAGAAATATAACCACTAGATTCAGGAAAAACGTCAACCAAATCATACATATCCGTGTTTTCATTATTATCTATAGCAAAGGAGCTAGCTCCTTGACAAGTAAGAATTTCATTAAACCTTTTAAGAGTTTTTCCTGTTTTTAAATTTTTTATCATAGTTTGTTTTATTTCTTCTTGATTCCTATTTGGATAGGCAAGATGAACCATACATGAAGCAAGTTCCAAGGATAGTTCCAGGGTATCTTCTACTCCTTCAAAATTCCCGTTCATAATATCGATACATTCTTTGATCTCAAGAGCATTACCAGCAGAACGTCCAAGACATTGATCCATAGAAGTTAGATAACAAACTGTCGTAACTTTGTTTAGTTTAGATACTTGAACTAATTTTTTAGCAAGTTCTTCGGCTTGAGCTTGAGTTTTCATAAAAGCTCCAGACCCATATTTTACATCCATTACAAGATATTGGATTCCTTCAGATATTTTTTTCGATAGGATAGAAGCAACTATCAGAGGAATGGATTCTATTGTAGAGGTTACATCTCTTAGAGCATATAGTTTTTTATCTAATGGAACGAAGGAAGCAGATTGTCCCATGAATACTCCACCATATTTTTCTATGATTGATTTTGCCTTATTAATATCGAGTTCTACTTTAACACCGGGAATAGATTCTAATTTATCTAGGGTTCCTCCAGTATGTCCAAGACCTCTTCCTGCCATCATAGGTACTTTTACCCCTTCGCATACTACAAGTGGTAGTACTAGTATGGAGGTTTTATCCCCTATCCCTCCGGTACTATGCTTATCTACTACAAATTCAGGATGAGGCCAACTCAGCCTCTCTCCTGATTTTATCATTACATCTGTAAGATCAGCTGTTTCTTGATCATTCATTCCCTGTAAAAATATAGCCATAAGCATAGAAGAGGCCTGATAATCTTTGATGGTTCCATCACAGTATCCTTGAAAAAATTCTTTGATATTATCGTAAGATAAACTAGACCCGTCTCTTTTTAGCCTTATTAGTTCTTGAGGAAGCATCCTAAATCCTCCTATAAAAATAGCTAAGACAATCATTATATCTAATATTTTATCTATAAACCTTCCAACTATCCAGTAAAGTTTTTTTTACAAATAGTCAGATTTTACTTGATTTTTTTTTCAGTTTTTTATACAGTAAGGAGAAATTTTTTTGATTAATTTAAGTTTAGTTTTTACTTTATTTTTATTTTAATTTTTTTGATAAAAGGATTTTTATTATGGCAAGAGTCAGTCAAGAACCAAAAATCAACAAAATAAAAAAATTACCTCCATCAGTTATTAAAGACATTGAACTTAAAAACCACGCAAGAAAATTAGCAAATCTTTCTCCTATAAAAATTACGGTGAGAGAGTGTATTTCTTGTGGAGCTCTATTTGAATCTGCTGGTAACAGAACTTGTGGTTGTAATACAAGAAACACAGGATTCATAGCTGGAAGAGAAATAATATAGTTTTAAGGTTTACTATTTAGTTTAATAAATAGTGTAGTGTACCGTTTTAAAAAAAATCCTCCTGGAAGAAACAGGGGGATTTTTTTATTTGTGTGCGGAAAAATTTCAAGTAAGTCATTGATTATTCAATAAAATATTATTTTTCCTCTGAGATATTTAGGTATTTCCGATACGAGGGATAAGTAGGCTTTAAAGTATGATAACTACTGGAGGAAGTATCGTGAATAATAGATTAATAGGCAATATGTGTGGTCTGTTATGCTTGGCGATCTTTATAATTCAATGTAGTGGATTGAAATTGGATAAGGGAACAATGGATACCCGTAATATTACGGAAACAGCGGATCCAGAATCTGATTTAACTGGTAACAGAACTCTTTCAAGAGAGGGTTTGGATGGCGTTAGAGATCTTGATAGAATTAACGATATAAGTATAGTTTATCAAAGAACAGAAGACGGGGTTAGAATCAGCAATCCAAGAAATAGTGATGATACTAGAACAACTACAATAACTAATCCAGGAAGTGGTGATTCAGTTATAGTACATGATCCAGGAGTTAGAGAAACAACAGTAACACCAGGTAGTGATGAAGGAGATACTGGTGAAACAGGAACAGGTGGTCATGTTATAGTACATGATCCAGGAGTTGGAGAAACAACAACTTCAGGTGATGATGATGATGATGATACCGGTGAAACAGGAACAGGTGGTCATGTTATAGTACATGATCCAGGAGCTGGAGAAACAACAGTAACACCAGATAGTGGTGGAGGTGGAACCAGTGAAGGTGGATCTAGTGGAACCAGTGAAGGTGGATCCGGTGGAACCAGTGAAGGTGGATCTAGTGGAACCAGTGAAGGTGGATCAAGTGGATCAGGTGGATCAGGTGGATCAGGTGGATCAGGTGGATCAGGTGGATCAGGTGGATCTAGTGGATCAGGTGGAGGAAGTAGTGTAACTACTATAAGAGATATTATAATAGTAGAAGAGCCTCCTATAATTCGTAACAGAGTAATATATACTCCTATATGGACTTGCCCTGTTGATCTTGCTCCTGAAAAACCTGTGGTTATTGCTCCACCTAGGCCTATTACTAATGTTACGATTACGAGAAATACTACTATCATAATAGTAGAATTACCTGATAAGGATGATGAAATTGATATCTCTAATACATCTACTGTTAATGAAGATGTTACGGTTCCTAGTGAACTTTATTATAAAGAAGAAGTAATGGATAGAGGAATGCCTCTAGATTTGATCAATCAAAAGACTTGTACTTTATTGGCAGCAGATCCTGATTCTAACTGTGGTAAGTTTATAGGAAGACAGTTCTTCTTATTCCAAGAAAGTATTGTGTGTAATCCTGGTTTAGGAATGAATGGATCTACAGCTACAGTTACGTTCCAATATGAACATTCTAAACTAGGTTATACTATGTCGTTTAGAAATACTACTACTGGAGAAGTAGAACACTGTAGTGCTCCTCCTTTGGTATCGATGCCTCAATGTAAAGTTGTTAAAATAAACTATGCTACTCAAACTGCAAGTTATGATTCTGCTTATACTGGATATTGTGGAAGTCTTCCTGATGTATCTATTCTTCCTGAAAAATGGTATAAGGGAATGATTGGTAAATAGATAGTTTGTTAAGTTTAGATATATACCCCCCTAAAAATATAGAATATTTTAGGGGGGTATATGTAGTAGAGTAATTAATCAAATAGGTATTTTAAATTAAATTTTACGGTTAAATGGAAGTTTTAAAAGTTTATAGGTTAGGATACTTCCACATATTAACATTAAAGTTCCAAGAATAATAAAAGTATGAGAAATACCACTCATATGGGATAGAGCTCCTGCAAATAAACTACTCAGGGCAGATGGTCCTAAAAAGGCTAGAGCATTCATCCCCAAAACCCTTCCACGTTTATCATTATCTACTATAGATTGAAGTAACATATTTTCAGGAGTTAAAACAGTAGTACATCCTAAACCTACTCCAAACATTAATAGTAAAGCTATTTTACTATTTGTAGTGAATCCAAGTCCTATATAACAAAGACATGCTAGAACTACACCAAGATATACAATCAGTCTTAAATTTTTAGTATCATGTTTTGTTGCAAGAAGAAGAGATGAAATTAATGATCCAACACCTGCAGCTCCTAGTAAAAAACCTAAAGTATCAGCATTTTTCCCGAGTACTTCAGCAGTGTATATAGGAAGAAGCATAGGATAGACTAGTATCAAAAAACAATATAATCCGAGGTATAATATAAGAGTTCTTATCTGTGGTGTTTTTATAGAGTAGATTAGTCCTTCCTTTAATCCCTCAAAGAAAGATTCTTGTTGGATGGTTTGGGGCTTGTTTTCTATAATTTTCATCTTTTTAACTAGAATTATACTAGGCACTAAACATAAAAAGTTAAACAAGAATCCTACACTTACACCAACACCAGCAATTAATAAGCCTCCTATAGAAGGACCTACAAGACGAGCTAGATTAAAACAGGTTGAATTTAGTGATATTGCATTTCCTAAATCCTCTTTATTATCTACAACAAATACAAAAGTAGATTGACGAAGAGGCATATCAATAGCAGCAATACAATTTAAAAATACCCCAAGGGCCATAATATTCCAAATTCTAAGCCAACCCATAAAAGATAAAAAGGTCATTAAAAAAGCTTGGGTGGCAAAAAGAATTTGAACCATTAGAAGTAACTTATGTCTTGAAAATTTATCAGCAATTACTCCAGCAAAAGGAGTAAGAAGCATCAGAGGAATGGTGTTTACAAATAAAACTGTTCCCATAACTAAAGAGGATTTACTGATATCATAAACTAGCCAATTAATAGATACGTTTTGCACCCAGATTCCTATCTGAGAGATTGCTAGTCCTGGGAAAAACAATCTGAAGTTTCTATATTTAAAAGCTCTAAACATATCTTTAAAAATAGACATATCTATATTACCCACGATTAAGTAGTGCACATTCAGTGTATGTATATTTGACCAATATATTGGTGAGTGAGCATACTACAACATAAAATTTTTTGATATTAAAAAAACTTGTAGTAATTATATCAAAAACATATCATCTGAAATATGGTGTTTTTGTTAAATTAGGTACTGATTAGTAGGGTATAGATATGGAAGGAATCTTGTCAGGAAAAGTAGCTCTTATTACAGGAGGATCTCGTGGAATAGGAAGAGCTATTTCAAAAACTTTGGCTTTAAATGGAGCAAAGGTTATTATCAATTACCTGAATAATCATGATGCAGCTAACTCTTTGGTAGATGAGTTAGCCCAGCAGGGAGCCTCTGTAGAAATAATACAAGCCCATATTGGAGATCCTACAAGTAGAAAAGAACTTTGGGACAGGTTTGATACTATATCTGATAGGTTAGATTTTTTTATAGCAAATGCTGCTATTGGGGTATTTAAACCCCTGGAACAACTTTCTTCTAACAGTTTCAAAAAAGTTCTTTCAATTAATTTAGAATCTTTTTTAGATCTTAGTCATGGGGCAATTTCTAGGATGAAAAAAAAGGACAAAACATATGAGGGAGAAAGAGGAAGAATTATTGCTATATCAAGTATGGGAGCCTCAAGAACTATACCAGATTATGGATCTGTTGCTTGTATTAAAGCGGGGGTGGAATCCATGATAAGACAGTATGCTTTTGAACTAGGAGGAGAAGGGATTAACTGTAATGTTGTTAGAGCTGGTCTTGTAGATACAGGACTTTTAGATTATGTTTCTGGAAAATCAGATATAATAAGTTCTACGATTAATTCTACTCCTACTGGAAGAATGACAACCCCAGAAGATGTTGCTGGTGTTGTTAAATTTCTTCTAACTCGGGATTCCCGTATGATAACAGGACAGACTATAGTAGTAGATGGAGGATACAGTATTAAAGCATGAATATAGTAATATCCGGTGTTTGTGGACTTATAGGTTCAGAACTTTTAAGACACTATATAAAATCCGATAGTTGTAAGAATATATATGCTGTACTTAGACCCTGTTCTGATATTTCTTCTGATCAAAGGTGGGAGAAGTTAAAAACATGGTGGTCTAAATTTTTTGATACATCTACCTACAATTATTCTAAAGTTCATATAGTTAGTTATGATTTTTTATCAAGTAGAAGTGATATTGAAGATCTTTTAATAAATGCAGGTATTGATTATTTTTTTCATTGTGCTGCTCTTACTAATTTAAATCTAGAATACAGTGAGGCTAGAGTTGGAAATGTAACCACTACTGAATATGCAATTAGTCTTGCTGAGAAATTACCTGATTTAAAAAGATTTGTGTTTTTTTCAACAGCCTTTGTTTCAGGTACTAAAACAGGAACTATTAGAGAAGATGATAAAAATATTTTAAAGTATAATAACAGTTATGAAAGGACTAAATACGAAGCGGAACTTTTAGTAAAGGCTTCTTCTCTTCCTTACACTATACTTCGTCCTACAATAGTAGTAGCAGATAGTAACACTGGATATATAAAAGGGACCAAGGTCATATATGCTATCTTTAAATTATGGACTACAGGTTTTTTAAAGAAAGCTCCTCTGAATAAAAAAGGGTACGGAGATATAATCCCAATTGATTTTATAGTTAAGGTTTCATCATATGTTGTAACTACTGATAAATCTTTGGGGCAGACTTATCATCTTAGTAGTGGATATCCTCCTCCACGAGGTATGGATATATTCCGGGTAGCTACGTCTACTTTTAATATGCCAAAACCCCGTATTGCTCCATCTTGGATAGTTCCTATCTTTGTTTCAAATTGGTTTCTGCATTTTGTTCCATCTACTCTTAGAAGTATTATAGAGCAGTTAAAATTCTTCCTTCCTTATTTAAACAGTACAAAAAGATTCTACAGTAACGATAAGATAGTATCTTTACTTGAAGGGAGTGGTATCAAGGTTCCTCAGTTTGAGGAATATAAGACTAACCTTTTTAAATTTGTAAAAGATACTTTCTGGGGAAAGAAAGCATTAGAAAATAAGATTTTTGATTAATTGAATTTCTTTTCTTGATAAGAAGTGTGATTAAAATTATAGAATACAATATATGTATATTACTCAAACTTGTATTAAAAAATATACAGTTTTATATATAATAAATATAAAACATCATGGAAGTACTGTTTTTGTATTCTGTTTGTGAATAAAAACCAGTTGTTATTAAAAACTTTATCTATAAGAATTTGATATTTTAGACTTTCCATGGTATGGAAATAAAGTTTCAATCGAAATTTTAGCTAAGCTTTAATATCTTGAATTTCGTATTCAAAGATTGCTTGACACGTGGAGTGAGTGATGATTAAAAATCTTATTTGTTTATTTAGTTTATTATTTTTTACTTCTTATTTATTTGGTTTAAATGATAGTGATATGCCTCTTCCAGAAGAAAAACCATATGAAGAGACATTTACTCCATCCCCAACAGAGATATATTCACCAAATCTAAAAAAGGCTGGGAGTATAGTAGCAGAGGATATGCCTCTTCCAGAAGAAAAACCATATGAAGAGACATTTACTCCATCCCCAACAGAAATTACTTCTCCATATTTAAAGATACATAGTACTTTAGTCGCAGAAGAAGGAATGCCTCTACCAGAAGAGGAACTTCCATTTGAAGAAACGTTCTTACCGAGTATAATTGATAAATATCTTGATGTATTAGAAAAAAACAAATCTCAACAACTAAATTTTTCAAGAACTGAGATTGAGGAATTTGTAGGTCAGACCGTATTTCAAAACAGTTCTGTTAAAAGACGTGATTTTATACTGCAAGCGTGGCAAACAGCAGAAAAAGAACGTCGTTCGGTTGAAGTAAGACTTCTTCTTTTTATAACTGTATGTAAAAATGGACAACTGCGTGATCTAAATAAACCTAT
Organism: uncultured bacterium; assembly: GCA_902766925.1. Taxonomy (GTDB): domain Bacteria; phylum Bdellovibrionota_B; class Oligoflexia; order Oligoflexales; family CACXFL01; genus CACXFL01. The sequence goes on from CACXFL010000160.1 coordinate 42,712, forward strand.
AAGGTTTAATGTCTTGTTTTATGGTCCAAAAGCAAAACTAGGAGCTCGTAACTATAAAAAATTTCAAGACTATGCAAGAAAACGTTGTGTACTCAACTTAAGGGAATCATGTAAATCTATAATGAGCGAAAGTATGTGATAGTGGAGAGTTTAAGTGAAAAAGATTTTAATAGGAACTAGGTCAAAAATTAAAAATATTGATTCGAGAAAGAAAACTAATAAAAAAAATGATACTCGATTTGGTAATAATAGACAAACCACTGGTATTGCTAATAAATCTTTTTCTAACAATAGGAGAAAAAACATAGATAATGGAAGCTATAGTGGATTAAAAAAAGTAGGAAGAAAAAAATACAGTAACGATAGTATACAAGAAAAAATGGGACCAAAGATTGAAGATGGTTTATACCATATAGATTCACTATCCTCTTTTAAAGAGTATCTTAGATTTTCTCCTAGATCTATTAAGGGTATAAAATGTAGTTCTAAGTTATACGATAAGGTTTGTGATCTTTTAACTTTATTTAATCAATCTGAACTTATCTCTAAGATAAAAGTATTATCTAATGAAGATGAAGAAGATTTAAGTTTTCAAGCTCAAGTTAAAGTTAAAACATATGATATCAAAGATCTTTTGCAAGATAGTAAGAATAAGCAAAAAGATCTAGTAGTAGTACTGGATCATATAAGTGATCCAAGAAACCTAGGAGCTATTGTAAGATCGTCTTCTTTTTTTGGAGTAGGCTATATTATTATCCCTGAGTATAGACAAGCTCCTATTACAGATACTGTGGTAGCAACCTCTATGGGAGGACTGTCTTTAGTAAAAGTAGTTAGTGTAGTAAATCTAGCTCAGTCGTTAAAAAAACTTAAGGATGAAGGATATTGGATTGTAGGTACCTCTATGGAAGGGGAAGACTTTAGAAAAGTTGCTGGATTTTATGAAAAAACTGTACTTGTATTAGGATCTGAAGATAAAGGAATGTCCCAAGGAGTTACAAGTATTTGTGATAGAAATGTAACTATACCAACATCTGCTGAACAAAAAATAGATTCGCTAAATGTTTCTGTAGCAGGTGGAATTTTAATCTCGGAGTTTTCAAAATAAAATTTTGGTTGTTTAATAATAAGCTGAAATCTATATTATTAGTCATAGTAGATGTTTTAGTGTATACAGAGGATACGTTAAAACTAGAGTTGTTATCTGCCTCTATTTTAATTAGATTGTAATGGACACAGAATCTTCAAAAAAAGATGAAGTTTTACAAGAGACTAATGAAGAAAATACTGAGAATATAGGACAAAAAATTCAGTTTGTTAATCTTCATACTCATAGTGAGTATTCTCTTTTAGACGGAGCTATAAGAGTCCCAAAACTTGTAGCTAAGGTTAATGATTATGGTCAACCTGCTATAGCGCTTACGGATCATGCTGGACTTTATGGATGTATAGATCTTTATATCGAATCTAAAAAATATGGTATTAATGCTATTATTGGATCTGAAATATACTACTCGGGATCAAATCTTACAAAAGAGTGTGTAACTCAATACGGGATAGATATCCTGGATGATATGACAGATACTGAAGATGATTATTCCAGGTTTTTAGATAAGCATCTAGCATTTAATTGTTTGTTTTATTCTAAAAATCAAAATGGGTACAAACATCTTGTAAAGATTGTAAGTAGTTCTCATGTTAATTCTCAAAACGAGTATGTACCAGTAATCAAGATGGATAAGATGCTTGAGATGAGTGAGGATTTGATCTTTGCTTTTAGTTGTAACGGAGGAGAAATCTCTTATCTTGTTCATCTTTTGGAAAAAGAAGATCTTATGGATTATGATACCAATAAGGATCATCTTATTTGGCGTGCTTTAAAAGAGACTATTTGTAAAACTCAAGAAAAGTTTGGAAAAGATAACGTATATATTGAACTTGTAGCAAATAATCTAGAAGATGATGAAGAAAAATTCTTAGATGATCTAGTAACGGTAGCTCGTATTTTTGAAGTACCTCTTGTGGGTTCAGGAAACTCTCACTATCTTGAAAAAGAAGATGCCTCGTCTCATGTTATTCTTTTAGGAGTTAAAAATGATTTTAAATTGTCGGATGTTCCTAATAGGAATCCTGATTTTAGATCTCATCTATTAACTACCGCAGAAGCTGTAGAACTTTATTCTAAATGGCCTGAAGCCATATCAAATACTGTAAGAATAGCAAATGAGTGTCATACTGAATTTCAGTTTGGAAAATTTTATCTTCCAAGTTTTGAACTCCCAAACCATGAAGATACTGAAGAAGCTGTAGTCAGGATGGCTCACGAGGGGTTAGAAAAAAGATTACAGGTTAGAGAGAGAATTAAAGGACCTCTTACTCCCGAAAGACGTCACGAGTATGATGAAAGACTGGAGTATGAACTTAAAATTATAAGACAGATGGGATTTTGTGGATATTTTCTTATAGTACAGGATTTTATAAACTGGGCTAAAGATCATGATATACCAGTAGGACCAGGAAGAGGATCTGGAGCGGGATCTTTGGTAGCATACTGTCTTCGTATTACGGATCTAGATCCTCTGGATCATAATTTAATATTTGAAAGATTTTTAAATCCTGAAAGAATATCTATGCCTGATTTTGACGTGGATTTTTGTCAGGATAGACGTGAAGAAGTTATTGATTATGTATCAAGAAGATATGGAGCAAACTGTACTGCTCAGATTACTACTTTTGGTAAGATGAATGCTAAAGGAGTAGTAAGAGATGTAGGACGGGTACTTGGACTTAGTTATTCGAAGGTAGATGCTATAGCAAAACTAATTCCAAATGAACTTGGAATTAAATTAAAAGATGCTATGGAAGCAGAACCTAGAATACAAGAAGAAATTGCAAAAGAACCGGTGTTATCTGAACTCATGGAACACTGTCTAAGACTTGAGGGAATTAACCGTCATTCTTCAGTGCATGCTGCTGGGGTTGTGATCTCTGATGGTCCTATGGATGATTATGTACCAGTGTATCAAGATGAGGGTAACCTTATTACTCAGTATGAAATGAAAAATGCTGAGAAGGTAGGTCTAGTAAAATTTGACTTTTTAGGACTTAAAACTCTTACCGTTATTCATAAAGCTGTAAAACTTATTACCTCATCTGTGAATAAGGATTTTAGAATATCTGAAATTCCTCTCGATGATGCTAAGGTTTACAATCTTATCTCCTCTGGTAATTCTGTAGGAGTATTCCAGCTGGAAAGTTCTGGAATGAAACAACTACTACTAAAGTTACAACCTAGTTGTTTTCCGGATCTTGTTGCTTTGGTAGCTTTGTTTAGACCAGGACCACTGCAATCTGGAATGGTGGATGATTTTGTAGATAGAAAACACGGTAAGAAAAAAGTAGAGTATCCTTTGCCACAGCTAGAGCCAGTACTAAAAGAAACCTATGGGGTTATAGTATATCAAGAACAGGTTCAAAAGATTGCTTCAGTTCTAGCAAATTATACTCTAGGGGAAGCAGATCTACTAAGACGTGCTATGGGTAAGAAAAAACCTGCTGAGATGGCTAAACAAAAAGACCGTTTTGTAGAAGGATGTATGTCTAACGGTATTGAACGACAACAAGCTATAGATATATTCGATCTTATGGCTAAATTTGCTGAATACGGTTTTAATAAAAGTCACTCTGCAGCTTACGGTCTTGTAAGTTACCAGACGGCATATCTAAAGACTTATTATCCAGAACAGTTTCTGGCAGCTATTATGAGTTGTGATATAGGAAATACAGATAAGATTATAAGATATACTGAAGAGTGTAGAAGGTTGGGATTTGAGATTATTCCACCAGATATTAATTCTTCGGGATTAGAATTTACAGTTCCAGGACCTCATAAAATTAACTTTGCTCTTGCTTCCATTAAGGGAGTAGGTCCTCAAAGTGTAGATTATATTATAAAAGAGAGAGAAAAAAATGGTAAATTTACCAGTACTGATGATTTCGCAAAAAGAGTAAATCTTCATGATGTTGGAAAGAAAACTTTGGAACTTTTAACTCAGGCTGGAGCAATGGATTGTTTTGGAATGAGTAGGTATAAGTTGTTTGCTTCCATTGAAGAGTTAGTAAATTACAGTCAAAACTATCATGAAAGTAAATCTCAAGGTCAAGGTGGTCTTTTTGATATGTTTGAAGACGAAAGCAAAAATCAAGCTGGTAATGAAGTAGACATGTCAGTGGATGGAGTAAAAGGATCTAGCAGTGGATTAGAACTTCCTTCTCTTCTTTCAAGAAAAATAGATACACTTTCAGCAAACGAAGATTTAATTACTGAGAAAAAACTTTTAGGGATAGTCCTTTCAAAAAGTCCTCTCGCACTTTATTCGGAGGATCAAAGGTTTTTTAAAACAGTACTGATGAAAGATATTTTAAAATATCCAGATAAAAAAATCAGATGTCTTGTAAGTTTTATAGATTCAAGAGTAGTAACTATGAAGGATGAAAGACGTCTTAGAAGTATTAGCCTGGAAGATGATTCTGGAACACAAAGATATTTTGTAAGTGTAGATAAAAAGTTTGATATAGATTTAGATTCTATTCCAGCAGAAACTCCTTTGCTTGTATATTTTAATATTAAGAAGGGATATGATTCTAAATATAGAGCTAACATTGAAGATATTAAAACACTGGAAGAGGAAAGAAAAACAAAGGTAGCAGGGTTAGAACTTAACTTAGATTTTAGCTCAGTTAGTCTAGATGGAGATTTATCCATGGTTAATAAAAGTATTAATACTCGTTACACCGGATTTTCTCAATTTATGGAAAGTATAAAAAAGATTGCTCAGTTTTATAGTGGAAGTTGTAAGTTAAAACTTAGATTAAAATTTAAAGAGTGTAGTGAGACTATGAGTCTAGGAGTAGGGCTAAATTTAACTAACAGCTGTCTTCAATGTTTTAAAGAGTTAGAGGTTGATCCTGTTTTTAGTAGGAATTCGGTAAAATATGAACTTTAAGAACATTTACAATAAGGGGTATGATTTTTTTTCTAAGATACAAGCTTATATAAAAAAACATAAGTTTGTATCTTGGCTGGTAACTATATTTTGTTTTTTAGTGTTTATTTATTTTTTTATTCCTCATGTATGGTTACTTAATAAGAAAGATGTAGTACTTAAGGTAACACGTTGGACTCAACAACGTGGAGAGTTTAAAGAAGAAGTTTCTCCATCGTATAATAGTTGGGTTGGTATTGATAACATATCCAAGAATGTTATTAATGCACTGATAGTAGCAGAAGATGGAAGATTTTTTGAACACTGTGGTCTAGATTTTTATGAGATAAAAGATAGTTTAAAACTTAATTTAACAAGAAAAAGATATGCTAGAGGAGCTTCCACGATCACACAACAAGTAGTTAAGATGGTGTTCTTATCTAATAAAAAAAATTTAGTAAGAAAACTAAGAGAGATACTTGGAGCTTTGATTCTAGAACGGATAGTAAGTAAAAATACTATTTTAGAGTGGTATTTGAATCTAGTGGAATTTGGAGATGGAGCTTATGGAATAAAAAAAGGAGCTAGGTACTATTTTCAAACTTCTCCTCAGCTTCTTACTGTAGATCAAGCTGTACATCTAGTACTTGTTCTACCTTCTCCAAATAGTTGGAACAAAGGATTAAAAGATAGAAATCTAACAGAATTTGGTAAAAAACGATTTACTCAAATTCTATACAGAATGAAAATGAGAGGATTTATAAGTGAGTCTAGGTATAGGTATGAGCTATCGATTGGAAATTTTGGTAGGTCCTTACAAGAGGTAGTTAATCCGGATGAAGATTATCTTATAGAAGATGATGATATAGAAGATAGTCTAAATTCGGATGAATCTGAGTGGAATAACGGTAGTAGCGAAGATAGTGATAGTAGTAAGAGTAGTGAGAGTAAAAAGTAGTATTTAGTATATAACTAGCACACTAAGATACCCTGGTAGATCTAGATCTACCGGGGTATCTTATTAGTAGAGATTCTATCTACTAACTATTTTTCGATATTAATATCACCTGAGATTGAATGAGTTTGAGTATTACCACTAACGGTGGTGTTTTTAGATACATTGATATCTCCACTTATGGTATTTAATTTTATGTTATGAATCCTCGAGTTTTCTACTTGTATATTTCCTGAGGTAGATTCTAGTGTAATAGTACCGGTTGATTCTATGTTTTCCTGATTTTGCCCTTATAAATTAAAAATATAATAATTTTAGTATATTACATTTTTAAAAAGACACTAAAATTTTACTCGTTCTGTCCTATCCCTAAAACTTTATAGATCGTACTCTGGATTCTATTTCTCATAGCGGGTATATGTATTTCTCTATTAGTACTTAGATCCTTGGCTATGGTAGCATCCATGTTTCTAAGTTCAGTTCTAATCTTGTCTAAAGACAGTTTCATAAAAAAGACTTTAGAGTTACTGTAGGCGGAAAACCATCACCCTTGTGGTGATGGGAGGAGCCTTACTAAAATTTTGTTAAATTAACTTACTTTTTAATTATTACTATATAACATACTTGTTATACAGCTGTGTTGTATATACAACAATTTTACTGTGGATGCTTTTGTTTATGATCACTAATCAAAGTTGGCAGGCGAGAAAACCGCTTCGTACGGAAGTAAAGTATTGAAGGCACTCGTCAAACCAAAAGCTAGACACAGTTATCACGGAGTATGTATCTATAATTTTATTGTAGTTTAACTCATCATAAACAGTTCCAAAAATTTGATCTATTCCTTCTGGATAAGTACGAATTTTTTTCAAATTTTTAGGACTAACGAGTTGTAGTTTACTAATTAATTCTTTAGCTGTTAGTAGATCATCTGATTTTGTGGAAAGTTCTTTACTATCACTGCCTAGAATCTTTTTTTGTAAAATAAGATCAGCTCTTTGTTCTAAAAGTTTTAATTCTTCTTTTGTTTTAGCTGTATCAATATGATTGATTTGTTGTTTAAACTTTTTAGTCCCTTTTACCTTTACCTGTTCAATTATTTGGACAGCTATATTTCCATTACTTGTTTTTTTTAGTCTTTTATACATACAATATCCTCTTTGTATAAAGATTTTCCAATAAACGTAATCAAGTGTTAACAAAAATAGACACTAATAGTGTCTATTTTTGTTTCCAAAAAAAGTATTTGTAAAAACAAATACTTTAAGCTCATAGATGGCTAATACTATGTATCAAAGGGCGAAGTCAGTAAAAGATATAAAGTTGTTGCATATATGACTAAAATATAGTAAATAGCGCAAAAAAATATAGCAATACATTTATATATAGATGTTTATTACAGTGGGGTAAGGTAGAAAATGTTTAGATGGGTTTATATTGGAATTTTATTGGTAGTTTTTTTATGTGTAGGTTTACAAAAACTACAAGCTTCGGTGAAATGTTCAGAGTTATTTAGTTATGTTGATAAAGGAGTTTATAGATATTTAGATACAGATTTAAAGTCTCCTCGTAAATATAGTGTGGAATCTTTTATTTTGGAGATTTTATTTAATGGTAAATATCATCATCTTTTAGTTACGAACTCAAAATATAATACATTATCAAAGATAACTTCTTCGTACGATAGATTTACGAAAGGTAGAGATACTAGTAAATCAAATTCTCATATAGTAATTGATGAGTACAGAGGATCTAGTGGGCTTAGACCATATCCTGTAGTAAAAGTAGAACTTCAAATCAAAGATAGTAGTGACGCTGATAAAACACAAGAAAAGAGTGCTCTTATAAATAGTTCTACAAGTATGTTAATGGTATTGGATAATAGTATTAAAAGAAGTTCTATAAAAGGAGCAAGTTATCAAGGTGAACCTTTAAAAATATCAAAAGTAAAATCATTAGAAGATAAAACAATATATCTTTTGACATCTAAAAAAGAGTTAGAAGTTGTAGATGATTATGCTCAGCAACAAAATAATAGTGAGTCTAGAAAACTCCAGGATTTTTTGTTGTTGTATGATATTCCTCAAAATCTAAGTGGAATGCTGGAAGTTTTGTTTCCGCCTGTACAATCTGTCGTAGCTATAAGAGATTATGGAGCTTATCATTTGATTAATGGTAGATTTGATCGAAATGATACAAATACACTGAAACAACTAGCTTATGTTGCGTTTGAAAAACTGGTGGGAGAAACACAGTCTGAGGATATACACAGTTATTATCAATATAATAAAATGTTTAGAAAAAATATATCATATTTAGTGTCTGTTCTAAGAAATCAATCTTCGGATCCTATATGGTTTTGGGTTAAAGATCTTGAAAATTCGAATCCTAGATGGTTTTGGGTTAAAGATCTTGAAAATAGTAGTGATTCGATAAAAAGAAAAGAGGCTGAATTTCAAGATACATCAACAAAGTGGGAAGAATTTATGAAGTTATTTGTTGATGTCTTAAATTCCGAATCGCTTAAGGATATTAGACAAAAAGTACTAAAAGATGTCATAAAATCTAAATCATCTTATGGCTCAATTGATTGGTCTTATCCATGGGAAGATTTTGTTAGTGGAGTAGATGATAAAATAGATGAAATGGGTGAACTATTAGATGATGGAACTATTTTAACTAGGCAGTATTACAAACTATCTATTTTACATATGCGAATGAATCCTTATGTTCGAGATAATTTAAAATTTGATTATGATATACAATCGATATTCCATGATGGATTACCATCTAATGTGGATTATTTGAGTGATGATAAGAAAAAAGTAGTAGAAGAGTTTCGATCAAATTGGAAGAGAGAATTAAGGTTAGTACTTAAAAAAATAGCATGCCTAACTGCAATATATCTTAATGTGGGTGCTTTGAATGATCGGTCTTTGGATTTAAATAGTTTGGATACTCATATATTGCTACAAGGAGGAGGCTGTACTGGAACTATAGTTTCTTCAAATACAATAATTACCGCAGCACATTGTCTAGAAAAGATTCTCCGTAATGGAGGAACAATTAAAACTACAGCAAATGGATCTAAGGGTTTGTACAAAAATGCGAGAATTGATCGAGCTACTTATAATGCAGAGGCAGTAGCGTATTACATAAACCCTAAATTTTTTCGTGTGAGAAAGACAACGATGCATGATATAGCTATTGTTAGATTTCCTGATGATACGTTTAAAGATATATTCCCTTCTAAAGTTAATCCAAGAGGAAAGTTTGAATCTGGAGTTATGGTGGGTACTCAAGGGAGTCCTAATAGAAGAAAGCTTATTATGATGGATTTAATAAACAAAGAAGACTTTTCTGAAGATTATTTTGATCATCCTGAGAAGAAATCTTCTTTATATTATAATTATGGATCATATGAAAAATCTCTTCCTGGAGATTCGGGATCTTCCTTGTTTAATGAGGATGATGAGATAGTTGGAATTTTACATGGTGGTAATACTTTCGCTCCAATAGCTGCTAATATGGATTTTATTAGAAAAGTAATTAGAATGGACCCCAAAGTAGAAATAAGAGGAATAAATAAAGATTTTTAATATAAGGTGAGAAAAGATGATTCATCTATAGAACCTATATCGGTTACTGCTTGATCTTCTGTAAGACCTTCTTCCACTCTATCGTCAATCATCTCTGAGTAAAAAGATAGACGTTCTTTGATATCATCTTCTGGAAGACCAGATAATTTTTTTCTAGTTTCAAGAGAAATTCTTTTTTGTTTATCTTAACGATCCTCCTTAGTTATAAACTTATAAATAGATACAATTTCCTTCCACTCAACCTTAAACGATTCAATTCGCTGTAATCCTAAACTAGTAATGTGGTAATACTTTCTAAGTCTACCGGCGTGTTCTATACTTCGTACACTAAGCATATTTTTAGTCTCAAGGCGTTTCAAAATGGTATACAAAGTTGATTCAGAAAGTTCCACATACGGGGAAACATCTTTGATGATTTTGTATCCGTACGAGTCTTCATTTTTTATTGAAGCAAGAACACATACATCAAGCAGTCCTCTTTTTAATTGAATATCCATAATATACCTCTTTCTATGAAATACCTCATATCACGATGTATATCGTGTGTAAAGGTATTTGAATGGATGTTGATAAATAATAAACATAATGCATAAAAAAGCATCATTCATGGGGTATCTATATATAATTTCTAGGTAAAGCAAAGTATGTTATAATTGAAAGAAGTGCTTTATATAGAAGGATTATCTAAGGATATTCTACGGATTCAAATATAGAAAAGGAGTGCTACGGAATATATGAAACGAATATATCAGATTTTATTACCGGTGATAATTAGTGGTTTGGGTGTGGGGGTATTTTTGCTACTAAGTAGTGGATGTTCTTCTAAGAAGAATGAAGATAGCCAAAAAGAAAATCCCTTTATGAAGTATGCTAAGAGTTGGTCTTGCCCATATACTAAAGATTTTTTAAGGGATTTGTATTCGGAAAATCAGGAGGAGGATAATTGGTATGCAGATAGAAATCAGGAGTATAAAGGATTTGTAATTTTAGATCATTGTCAGGGTCAGGAAATATATGAGTTGGATCCTGCTATTACTGATGATTCTAATGACGAGGGTAAATCTTATACTTACAATTCTAACACAAAATCCCCTTGGTTTAAAAATGGAGAAATAATTTCTCCAATATCTCTGCGTTTCGACAAAAAAGGAGCATGGGATTATGAGTTTTATACAAATTCTCATACTTATGAGAATACGTATAGTAAAGAGGATATAGATAATATAAAAAAACTTATGATGGAATCAAAATCATCATGTAAAAAGGATAAATATACCCATGTAGCGTATAAACTGGTGGATAAAGGAGATGGACATTGCAATCTAGAATATCTTAACGAGAAAGGAAAACTCTACGTACTATCCGATGTAGAAGAAAAATTTACACTAAGAAGTCTGCTGAAGGATGGCTGTGAAAATAAATTAGATTTTTTAGAAAATCCTGATGGTACTGTTAGAGTAGAATCATCCGATCCAGAATGTCTGAATTTAAAGAGGGGATTTTTACAGTTAAATGTGGATAATCCGTCTGATAATTTACAACACTATAAGTACTATCTTATATTAAAGGCAAAGAATGAATATAATAATATATCCTCTCTTATGTATAAATCAGGAGCTTCTCCGGATTATTATCTAGATACTGTATTAAGTTTTATAGAAAAAAAATTTTCCTGGTTATCTCTTTCTTCTATAATTTCAGATGAGTGTAAAAATAATATTGAAAGTATTCAGTTTGATCCGTCATATGAGTATACAAAAGTTAGTTTTAACGCAGAACAAATTCTTAAAGGTGGTTGTTTATCTGTTGATCCAATAATAGATAAAAGCTTATGGAATCAAAGCTCGTGTGTTATTATCTCAGTAATTACCGACTATAATAAAGAAAAAGAAGAGGTAAAAGATTTCAGCCAAATCAATTGGACTGCATCTAATGTCGAAGACGGGATAAATCAACCTATTTTTTCCGATTCTGACTATAATAGTACTAATAGAATTAGGGTTATGGGATGTAATTAGTTTATTGGATTAGGAGGAATAGGATGAGAAGATTAAAGAAGATAATATTAAAGGGATTAAGTAGTAGTATTATTATATGTCTGGTGTTAACTATCGGATGTTCAAAAAATAAATCTGATGACGATTGTAAATTTGATGACGATTGTAAACATAATGACGTTAGGTCATGTCCTAATGTTAAGAATATACACGGAGGTTGGAAAAACACGTTAGTTGATAGGAATCAGAAGTATAAAAACTTTGTATTTTTTGATAAATGTAGTATAGACCCGGAAAAAAACAAACTGGAACAAACTGATTTAGGGAATGATTCTATGGTTAAAAAAATAACTACTATTAAGCAAGTAGTTGAAGAATTTCATTTCGATTCAGACACTGCATATAGTTATTTTCGTCCTAGATCGGTTGATTTAGGGGAAAGATATTCCAAAGAAGATTTAGATAATCTTAAAAAATTAGCTTCTGAAGAAAAAACGCAGTGTAAAGACGGAGAGTATAAACTTACAGTTGCATATAATTTTATAGACAAGGGAAATGGTGAGTGTGAAGTTGAATATTTCGATGAGGATGGAAACTTCTTTGTTCTTTCTAGTGGACGGGAAGATTTTAGTTTAAGAAAACTTCTAAAACCAGGTTGTGAAGATAAATTAGAGTTTATATCAGATCCTGATGGAGGTGTTATGATAGAATCTTCGGATCCTGAATGTTTAGATTTAAAAGAAGGATTTATAGAACTGGTTTCATATACACCATCAGATGAGATCGAAACCTGCGGGTATAAATATTATCTATCTTCGTCTGATCAAGATGATATTTCTAGAAAACCTTTTACGTATAAAAAAGGAGCTTCTAAGGATTATTATTTAGATTATACAATATTTAAAATGGAGAAAAAATTTTTATGGTTAAGCTTATCTTATATAATGCGTGAAGAGTGTAAGAATAATATAGATAGTATTAAGTTTGATGAGGCGTTTGAGTATGTAAAAATTAATTTTAAAACCAATCAGCTTATGAGTCAGTGTTGGAGGGAACATATTGACTATAACCTAGATGGTGTTGGTAGTAGTGCTTCTTGTGTTGTTCTTTCTGGAGTAGAAGAAGAACATTTAAAAAAGACTAACGAAATTAGTTGGAATAATATCAGTGTTGAAGATGGAGTAAAGAAAGTAACATATTCATCAGAAGATAACGGTTCTATTAATATTTTGAAGTGTAATTAGTGGGATAAATAGTTCTTAAATGCATAAAAAATATCACCACCAGATTGTACTAACTAAATTACAAAGGGTGTTGTATTAGAGAATCGTAAATCTAGTGATACCAGGGATTCTTGTTTGAATATAGGAAAATAGGTCTTTTTAAACTGATGGGAAGGTATCGGGAATGCTTTGAAAAAACCTTGAAAAATAAGGGATAAAACGGTTATAATACCTGAGATTTTTTAGAATGGTGGGATTGAATTTGGATCAGGATAAAAGTACACAGACATACTTGAATGAGCATAGAACCAGGGTTGCTCGTAAGCTAATAAGGGAAAGAAGGTATTTAGCTTTGGTAATTATGTGGTTGTGTACAAAGCTTATAAATCTGATCTCTTACACTTATAGATATAAGTTGGTATATGAAAATAATCTAGCTGATGCTATGAAGGAACATGATTCTGTTATATATGCCTTTTGGCATCAAAACATCATATCCTCTATTTTTAGTAAACCTAAATCAGTAAAAGCAGTGTGCCTTATTAGTAAATCTAGGGATGGAGATTTAATAGCCTATCCATGTGAAAATCTTGGAATGAAGGCACTTCGTGGTAGTAGTGGAAAGATGTCAGTAGGAGCTAAAAAAGATTTCGAGCGATGTCTTCTTGCTGGGTACAGTGGAGTAATAGCTATAGATGGTCCGGTTGGACCAGCTTTTAAAGTAAAATACGGATCTATTTCCTTCTCTTCTAATACTCAAGTTCCTATAATACCGTATAGGGTTTTTTCCTCATGTCATTTTAGATTACCAACCTGGGATAGAATGCTTGTTCCTCTTCCTTTTTCTACTATTAACATTGTATATGGTAAACCTTTGACTGTAGATAAAGGGGTAACTAAATCTCAATTTCGTGAGTGGGCTGATATTCTAGAACAAAGATTGGTTGATCTTGAACAACTTAAAGCAGGGGATCTTAAAGGAAGAATAATTTCTAAATTTAGAATGTAGATAATAAAATGTCAGAATTTCTATCACATGAATCAAATATAGAACTACACTATAAGGTAGATAAAGGGTGGCAGACCAAAGATTTTGAGTTTATCCTTGGTTTAAAAAAAGATAGACAAAAGTTTTGGTTAATGTGTTATCCAAATACCAAGGGAGAATTTAGGATAAAGTTTTTAAACCAAAAACCTGAGATTAGTCCATGGCAAGGAAATTTTATTCAAATTTGGAGAAAGTATTTCACTTCAGGAATACTTTCAGGAATATATCTTATAGATAAACAGTACTATCTTTTATTTTATTCTGGAACTAGTAAGATCATACTGGTGTTAAATAAGGATCATGAATATGAACTTCTTTATTACTCAGGGGACGATGAAAAAGTGATATCCCTGATAAGATGGGGAAAACAATCGGTATATACCATTAAAAAAGAGATAAAAGATAATTTGGTTATTCAAAATATGATAGAAGAAAAAGATTCAAAGAAAAATCTTCTATCTAGGGATTTAGATCAATGTATAAAAACTCAGTCTGAGATAGTTTTGGATGAGAAAGTTAAACTGAGTCAGATGGTAGACGATGGATTAACTAATACAGAAGATAAAACCTATAAAAAAAGAGTTAAAAGATAATTTAATTATCCAAAATATAACAAAAGAACAAAGCTTTGGTCTTTTACCACAGGATCTAGATCAACGTATTAAAACTCAGTCTGAGATCGTCTTAGATGAGAGAACCAACATAGCT
>CACXFL010000161.1 GCA_902766925.1 uncultured bacterium
AAGGCAATGCGATTTTGATGTATATGCTTGTGAAAGAAATATGAAACAAGCCGGTAAGTTTAAAAAATAATTAATCCAGTTTTTAATTTATACTTTAAGTTCTGACAAAAATAGTTTCTTAGTGCCAGGATCTTCCGTCTATACGAACATAAAGTACTTTCCTTCAAGTAAAATTAAAAGAATGTGCCGTCCCAAATATGAACCGTGTAGAATCATTATCCTTTTATTATGTACGTTTACTCTGGATCTTTTAACAGAATTTTGGTTATATCCACCTTGACGTACACATTTAAATAATCGAGCAGACGAGATTTGATGGTCAATTTTATGTTTCCGCTGTATTACAAAACAGTAATTAAACGTTGAATCTAAATGATATATTAAATATTCACTTGCAGAATTAGAAGATAATGTTACCGTAATGCGAATATTACCTGTTTAATAGCTTGATTACCAGTTACTGGATTTGTTTTAATTTTAAAACATATTTTTATTTTAACAGGAATAATTTTATGAAAAATAAAAATACCATTTATACAAAATTAAATTATAAGTTATTTAGTTATAAGGTATTTATATCTTTTTTACTTCTAGTTATCACTCAACTTATATTCTTCCTTATTAACAGAGAGCATTTTGATTTAAGTAATGAGTCTAGTTTAAGACTGATTCTGGGAAATACCATATATATTCTATCTACTCTATCGATATATCTTTGCATATTTATTCTACTATCTACGTTTCCAGTTATAAGTTTACGGAACTTAAATTTAAAATCTATATACCATAAACTTAACTTTGTTTTCTGGATCGTACCTACTTTTTTAATGGTATTTTTAAATTTAGTAGATGTATTTTGGTATTCTACAGTAGGAGCTAGAAGTACATACTCGCAAATGAGTATTGCTCTAAAGATAGAATCCAAATTCCAGTTTGTGATAAGCATTATCAAAACAGAGTTTCTATCTTTGATACTTCTTTTTGGAACTTTTATACTTGTTGTTATTCTTTGCAAAAAAATAGACAGATTTTTTTGCAAAGATATAGGTAGCTTTAATTATAAGCAAGATAAATATCTATATATTTACCAATCTGTTTTATTCTTATTGGTAGTAGGTTTTAGTTTCTTCTGTTATAGGGGAGTCTATAAAGGCAAAAATAATGGAGTGCTAAGACCTGTTCATGCTTTAACTTTTTCTAATTTAACTAATATAGATCTTGTAGTGAATACTCCATATTTATTATCCAGAACAATCAACAAAGAAAATAGTGTATTAAATGTAAATTTTTATACCCCTCAAGTTGCTCATCAATTATTCAATATAGAAAGAACCTTTCCAACGCATAATGAAAATTTACTTCCAGGTTTAAAATGTCTGAAATATAGCGGTATTAAAAATATAGTAATCTTACAGGTTGAATCTCTATCTGCTGAGTATGTACATACGTATAATCCAGAATCAAATTATACCCCCTTTATAGATTCACTAATTGAAAAATCAGTGAGTTATTTAGGATGGGCTAACGGGAAATATACATGGATGGCTCCTCACTCTATTAATTCATCTATTCCAGCTTATGATGGAAACAAGATAACTCTTCGTTGGCCTAATGCTCAAAATCCTCGTACTGATTTAGAATCTCCTAATGTAAACTCTGATCTACTACCTAAATCATATAATGGAATCTTAACCGTCTATTCAAGTTCAACTAATTCAAATATTTCTCTATCACAAATCTTAAAGGATAGAGGCTTTAATACTCTATTCTTTTTTGGTGATATAAATGGATCCTTCAGTCTAGATGCATATTCTAAACAAACAGGATTTGATCTATTCTATGGTAAGTCTGAATATGATAGGGATAATCCTAACAATAAAGATTATCTTGAAGGATCTTGGGGACTACTAGATGAACCTTTTTTACAATACAGCGCTAATCAAATAGATAAAGTTTATCAACAAACTAGAAAACCTTTCTACGGATATATTATTACAGGTTCATCCCACCATCCTTTTTTGTTACCTGACAAGTTTAAAAATACTCTACCAGATGGGCCTCTACCAATACATAAAACAATTGCCTATGCAGATTATTCTATAAAACAATTTTTTAACTCTATTTCTACTAAAGAGTGGTTTAAAGATACTTTATTTATCATTTTAGCAGATCATACAGGGAGAACAAGTATAGGAGGAGTCTGGTCAAAACCTAAGGGAGATCATATGATTCCAATAATATTTTATACCCCAGGTTCTGGATGTATCTCAGATAATAGTAGTAATATGTTAGTCTCTCAAGTTGATATATTTCCTACTATTTTGGATATTCTTGGAATAAATATACAAATATCAGCCTATGGAAGATCTATATTTGATCCAGACCATGAAAATATAGGTCTTACTAGTAGTGGTGTAACTCATATTTTTATGAAAGATAACTACCTGGTACAATGTATAGAATATTGTTTAAAAATTGAAGTATATGATGTTATAAAAGATCCAATGAATAATAATGATCTTATGAAAAATATAGAATCAATACCAGATAAAGAAAAAAAGATAATTCTGGATATTATTGATAGAACTAAAGCCTCTATTCAGGTATTTTCGAGTAATTTAAATGGAAAAGCACCTTTAGAATAAATTGAAATAGGCATGCATATAGGAGAAGTAGAGAGTGCCAAAACTTGGATGGACGTTTTGAATGATCTAAAAAATCGAGGATATAAAAATATTTTTTATTTTATGTGCAGATAGACTCTCAGAGCTAAAATCAGCTGTATAAACGATATATCCTCAGACCTTAATGCAAGCCGTATTGTTCATAGTGTCCTATAGGTTGACGTAGTAGATCTGAAGGCTCAAGGTTAATACCAAGAGCGGGGTCTAGATCTATTCGTACTCTTTTTGTAGGAGATACTACATCTAGAACCTCACCATTTAGAGGATCAATCATAGTAGGAACCTTGATCTCTTTCATCTTTAGGTTAGATAAATCATCAGGTAATTTTTTAGAATATGGAGTTAAAACCTCAACAGTCGATCCACTCACAAGACGGTTTCTTACCTCTATAATGTAACTATCATTAGTGTTTTCTAGTTTTTCTATAACTTTTGCTACAATTTCATATTCTCGATCATACCCTAGATCTTTATAGCGTTGAGTATCTAGAGTATTATATCCAAAATAAAAACCTGAGGTATATCCTCGGTTGGTATAGGTTGTAAGTTCTGGCTCTATCGTAGATATTACTTTTTCTATTAGTTCAGGTGAAGCTCCTGATTCAATCAGGTCTAAAATTTTTCTATATACGTTTGTGGTAGTAGCTATATATAAAAGACCTTTCATTCTTCCTTCAATTTTTAGAGCATCTACTCCAGTATTATAGATTTTATCTAGGAATCTAATGGTACAAAGATCACGAGAACTATATATAAAAGAACCTGACTCATCTTCAAATACAGGAAGATACTCATCTTTTCTTTTCTCTTCGGAAAGATAGTATTTCCACCTACATGAGTGAGTACAGGCCCCTTCATTTGCAGATCTTGAAGCTAGATACAAACTAAGGTTACATCTTCCGGAATAAGCCATACACATTGCTCCATGAGCAAATACTTCTAATTCCATTTCAGGAACTCTTTGTTTAATCTCACTGATTTCTTCCAGGGAGAGTTCTCTTGCAAGTACTACTCTACTAGCTCCAAGTTTATACCATTCTCTGGCAGCTCTCCAGTTACAGGTACTAGTTTGGGTACTTATATGAACATCAAGGCTTGAGTGTTCTTTAATTAGAGATAAAACTCCTAGATCCGATACTATAACAGAATCTAATTTTGTTTTATCCATCTCCTTTATAAATTCAGTCAGAGGTTCTATCTTAGAATTTCTTAAAAGAGAATTTAAAGTAAGATATACCTTCTTCCCTTTGGATTTAACTAGATTAATTGCAGATACTAATTCGTCGAATTCAAAATTACCACTTTTAGCTCTAAGGTTAAAATCTTTACCTCCAAGATATACAGCATCAGCTCCATAACGAAGAGCTTGTTCTAATTTTTCAATATTACCCGCTGGAGCTACAAGTTCACAAAATCTTTGTTTACCCATTTATAATCAATCCTAAATTTAAATTTTTCGACGTGAATAATACCTACAGTAGCCAAACACTAATCCAAAACAGATGAGAAGTATACTGATTAATTGAGAAAAAGAAAGACTATCTTTTATAATCCAGGCTCTATAATCATCTCGTAAAATTTCGTTTAAAAATCTCTCAAACCCGTAAAATATAGAAATTACCCCTGTAATTATTCCGGTATTAATAGTTTTAAGTCTTAATCTTTGAGTATAAATTATACAAAAGCTTATTAAACAAGAGAAAGATTCTATAAGCTGAGTAGGGTATCTAATCC
>CACXFL010000162.1 GCA_902766925.1 uncultured bacterium
ATTAAGATTGGGATTAAAGTTAAGGTTAAGGGAATTTATATTTATGATAGAGTTTAAACATATAAGTAAATCTTTTGGAACAAAGAAAGTACTAGATGATCTTTCGTTTTGTATCCCTGATGGTAAGATTACTTTTATTGTTGGAAAATCTGGAGAAGGAAAATCTGTTACTATGAAGCATATTATGCTTCTTTTAAGACCTGATAGTGGAGCTGTTGAAGTAAATGGTAAAGATATTATGAAATTTTCTCCAAAACAGGTTCAAGCATATAGAAAAAAAATAGGAATTTTATTTCAATCTTCAGCTTTATTTGACAGTCTTACTGTGGGAGAAAACGTTTATTTTGTATTAAAAGAATTTGGATCTTACTCTTTTATGGAGCTTAAACAAAAAGCAGAAGATATATTAACTCAGGTAGGCCTTCCAGGGATTCAACATAAATACCCTTCACAACTTTCTACCGGGGAAAAGAAAAGAGTAGGACTTGCTCGTGCTTTGGTATCTAATCCAGATATCATAATATATGATGAACCAACCACAGGAATGGATCCTATAGTATCTGAGATGATTGATGAGTTGATACTGAGGGTAAATAGAGAAAGAAATCTTACCTCTATTGTTATATCTCATGATCTTAAAGCAACACTTACTACCGCAGATAAAATAATTATGCTTCACTCAGGTAAAGTAAGACTTGAAGGAGAACCAGCATTATTTAAATCTTCAAAAGATTCTATAGTAAGAGGCTTTTTCTCTGGAAAAGCTATAGAACTTTAGATTTTTTGTATTTTATTAAAATTTACTAATATTTTAAAAAATACATATTTTATAATTTATGATACGTCATTATTTTTTGATAAATTATAAAAAAGATAGTACTATCGTATAATCTGGAGATAATTATTTGTGATAATTAATTAAATACTTACTCAAATCATCCGATATGAAAAAGTGTTGCAATTAATATAATTTTGGAAAGTTTACTGCAGATGAAAACAGAGTTTAAAGTTGGGTTATTTTCTATAGTCGGTATTATTATCACCGGGTACTTGTTTTTTGTTTTAAATCCTTCAGCTTTTAAAGGAGTTAAACAAAAACAATACTATACCTATCTTGAAAATGCTGCAGGTATTTTTGATAAAACCCAAGTTAAAACTAATGGTGTAACGATCGGGAAGGTTACAAAAGTAATACTTGATACTAATAAAACCAAGATTGTAATGAGTGTAGATGCTTTTGTAAAGATTCCTGAAGGATCTACTATAGAAGTTAAAAGTATCGGGTTTTTAGGAGATTCTCACCTGGCTATTCATAGGGCAGAGGATAATGGGGTATATCTAGAAGATGGAGATTATATTCCTAAGAGTGAAAGAGGAACTTCTCTTAACGCTTTATTAGAACATGCTAACCTTATGGTAGAAGATATAGCTCAAGTTACGAAAAATCTTTCCTCCAGCCTTGGTGGAGAAAAAGGAGCAGAAACTATTAAGGAAGCTATAGATAATATAGCAAATATTCTAAAGAACTTTAATGGGATATTGGAAGACAACAGAGCTAACGTTAAAGATCTTATTGCTAGCACTAAACAAACTGTAGAATCCTTGAAGGAGATTCTAGCAGAAAAAAATCAAGAGAAATTTAATAACATAATTGAAGCTTTAGAAGAAACTACAAGAAGTATAAAACTTGTAGCTGGAAAGATAGAAAAAGGGGAAGGTTCTGTTGGAAGACTTCTTAATAACGATGAAGCTGCTATGGAACTAGAAAAAGCTCTCAAGGATATAAGAGAAGTTATAGCGCCTGCTGTCAAAACAACAATTACAGTATCTACCCATATAGAATCTACTTTAAATCTAACGGATAGACATACTTCAGCTTTCTTTAATTTAAAACTTCAAACTCGTCCTGATTGGTTCTATTTATTAGGATTTACCAGTGTATCTAAATCTGAAAAAGAAGAAACTATAACTACTGAAATTCCAGAAGAAGGGGTTGCAAAAGTTAAAACTATTAAAGAAGAAAAAGGAGCTATTAAATTTAACGTTATGTTTGGTAAACGTTGGGAACACATAGCTTTAAGATTAGGTCTTATTCAATCCGCAGGTGGTTTTGGTATAGATCTATATGCATTAAAAGATAAACTGTCACTTTCACTAGATATGTTTGACTTTAAAGGAAGTGAATCTAATATAAGAAAATTTGCATATATCAAAGTATATTTGAAATATCTTCTTTTAAATCATATTCAATTAATAGCTGGTATAGATGATCCTACACATTATAAATCTGAAGATTCCCGTGACTTTAGAAAACTTATCTGGTTTGGAGGACTTGGTTTAGAGTTTGATGATAATGATATTAAAAGTCTTTTAGGTTTTGGATCCATGGCTTTAAAATAAAATAAAATAAATAGTTTTATAAGTATTTTCCAGTTATAGAATTAGAATCAAGAAGTCCTTGAAGATTTCCTTCATATACAAGATTTCCTCCTTGATCAGAGGATAGGGGGCCTATATCCACTATCCAATCAGCTTTACGTATTACATCTGGATGATGTTCTACAAGAATTACAGTAGTACCTACATCTGTAAGTTTTTTCAAACATCCCATAAGTTTTTCTACATCTTCAAAATGTAGTCCTGAGGTTGGTTCATCCAATATGATACAGGTTGAAGAGTTGTTTTGTTTTACAAGATAAGGAACAATCTTTAATCGTTGAGCTTCTCCTCCTGATAATGATATGGTAGGAAGCCCTAATTTTAGATAACCCAACCCAAGTTCTACTGCAGGAGCTAGTTTTTTTGTAATTATTTTATGGTTAGAAAAATGTCTTAGAGCATCTTCAAGATTTAAATCCAGTACATCCGCAATAGATAAGGAGTTATATTTTATATCTAGTAAAAACGGTTTATATCTTTTTCCCCCACATACCGGACAGGTGATTCTAGCATCTGATAGAAATTTCATCTTCAATGTTACCTGACCTCTACCCTGACATTCTTGACATCTTCCGTTATCTTTCATCAAAGAAAAAGAACTACTATCCACGGAAGCAATTTGAGCTTGAGGTAATTTTCCGTAGAGTTCACGGATATCTGTAAATACATCTAAATAGGTAGCAGGCATGGATATAGAACTTTTTGACACTAATTTTTTATCCACAAGTTCTACTTTTTTTATATCTTCTATTCCTTCTATCCTACATTGAGATGAGGAAGTTTTTCCTGTTTCTAAAAATAGTTTTATATGTTTATAAACTAGGTTCATAGAACTAGATTTCCCAGCTCCACTTACTCCTGTTATTACATTGAGTCCATGTTTTAAAAAAGAAAACTCTTTCATTTTTAGATTATGATAATGAGGATTTACTATCTTAATAAAAGAACCTTCATGTGTAGCCTTACTAGATAGTGTATCCTTTTTTAAAGAAGGATATAAACTAGAACTACCTTCAGAAAGTTTTTTGGCAGTAGAAGAAATATCCTTATATAGATGAGCTTCCTTAGGAGTAAAACAAGCAACCACTCTACCACCATTTGCTCCTCCTCCAGGACCTAAATCTATGATATGATCCGAGGCACGCATGAGCATCTCATCATGATCTACTAAAATTACTGTATTACCTTTTTGTTTTAACTCTTTTAGTGCTTGAATCAGGATATTTATTTCACTTGGATGAAGACCTTGAGAAGGTTCATCCAGGATATAGATAATACCTCTTAGATTTTCTATCAATATCCCTGATAGTTTTAACCTTTGAAGTTCTCCACGAGAGAGTGTCCAGATTCTTCTTGAAAGATTAAGATATTCAAGTTTTAACTCAAGTATTTTATTAATTAAATTTTGAATTTCCAAATAGAGTTTATTATATACCTTATTAGTAGCAAGACTGTGGTTCAGATTATCTAGAAAGTTTTTAACTTCTAGTATACTCATAGAGTAAAGATCAATGATAGATTTATCATTGATCTTTATAAATTCTAAGGAACTATCAAGCCCGGTTCCATGACAGTGAGAACAGGCTATATCCTCAAGAGCAAGTTTAGTATCTTGATCTATACTGTCTTTAGATTCTTCTGTTGCCATATTTTTAATCTCAGAACTAGTAGATTTGGATTTTAAATCAAATCCTAGCCCATTACAGTAGGAACATTTTCCTAAAGAGTTTGCTGAAAAATATCTTGAGTTAAGTCTAGGCCAAGAAAAACCACATATAGGACATCCTTCTACAGTAGAGAATCTTTGTATGTTGTAGATGTTTTCAACATCTACACACTCTACTATCCCTCCAGATTCTTCAAGTGCCGTATCAACACTTGCAGCTAGTCTTTTTGAAGAAGAAGTTTTAGATAGAATATCTACAATAATCTTAATAGTATGTTTTTGTTCTTTATTAAGGTCTGGAGGATTATCTAGGGTATAGATGGAAGAATCTATAAAACAACGGATAAATCCTTTTTTGTAGTAGGATTCTAACTTTGTTTTATAATTTCCTTTCTTTTTTTCCACCAGAGGAAAACATATAGCTGTGTTAAAATTATTACCCGTTACTGCCTCTGTGATATGTTCATAAATTCTTGATTTAGAAATACCTGTTACTTCAACATTATGTTTAGGACAATATTTTTTAGATATATGAGAAGAGTAGAGTACTCCTAGCAGCTCTCCAATATCAGTAAGAGTTCCAACCGTTGCTCTAATAGAAGGAAGAGTTTCATTCTGAGCAAGACTTATACATGGAGATAGTCCCGATATAGATCTAACTTTAGGACGAGATCCAAGATCTAGAAACTGTCTAAAATAATGAGATAGAGTATAGAAAAAATTTCTTTGGGATGATGATAAAATTGTATCAAACACTAATGAACTTTTCCCAGAACCAGATACTCCTGTTACAATTGTGATACTTTGTTTTGGAATTTTAATATCACAGTTTTTGAGGTTATTTTCAAAAGCACCTTGGATATTTATATATTTTGTTTGTTCCACTATAGCTCTCATACCAAAGATTCATGTTAAAAACTTAGTAAAAAAGTAAATCAGTATTATAATAAAAATACTATAAAAATATGATAATTTTGCTTTTTTTGTTCGTCAAGTATTCATATTTTTAGCTGTTTTAATATAATGTATATTATACCTTAACTGATAAGAAGGAGTATTTAAATGAGTGTTAACTTATATTCGTGGCAATTTATTCTTGCACCTTTTATAACTTGGATGGTTTGTGGATGTGTAAAATTTATAGTAATGGGGGTACGTGCTAGGCATTTTACTATAAAAAATAACGGCTATGGCGGTTTTCCTTCTAACCATACGGCTGTGGTATCTTCTATAAGTTTTATGTTGATTTTTAATAGGGTTGAGTTAGCCTCCTTATTTGGGCCCTTACTTGGAGTGTCACTGGCTTTTGGTTTTTTATTTGTTCAGGATGCCCTGTCTCTTAGAAGAAAGATAGGATTACTAGTTCAAAAAGTTAATGAACTATCAGGATCATCTATAGTGCAAAGAACAGGGCATACTCCACTGGAAGTAGCTGGAGGAATAGTAGTAGCAGGGGTTGTTACATGGTTGATTCATATAATATATGAGTCTTTAGCTTGGATGTAATAGTTAGGTATATTTGGAACTAAATTGAATGAGAAGGTATCTATTATCACTAGGATCTAGTATAGGAAACAGAAAAGCAAATCTTTGTCTGGCTTTAAGATATATAGATAGTGATTTAGGGGATATAGAAGCGGTCTCAGATATATTTTATTCTAAGCCTTGGGGGGGAGTAGCAAAAAACGAGTTTTATAATATTAGTCTGATTTTAAGAACTCAATTTTCACCTCCAGAACTTATAGAAAAAATTCATGATATAGAATCCACTATGGGGAGAGTTAGAGTTAAAAAGTGGGAAGATAGAATTATAGATATAGATATTATTCTTTATAAAAATGAGTACGGTATAAGTGTTTCAATGGAAACTTCCTATCTAACAATTCCTCATCCTAAACTTAAAGAAAGAAGCTTTATGTGGGCTCCTTCGGTTCAGGTAGCTTCGGATTGGACTCATCCTCAGTATGGGGTCACTTTAAGTGAACTTTTTCCTTCTACAAATTTTGATACAGGAGAAGGATTTTTAAAAGAGAATCTTCAAATTAATATTTAATCGTATTCTTGTAGATATTTGTATAGTAAGGCTAAGTCTGTATTAGATAATATTCTATTAATTATGATACAATTTTAGAGGAAGAAATAGTTAAATTAGAACTAAGATAAAAGAATGTAGATAAAAAAAAGGAAGGTAAAATTACCTTCCTTTTTTTTCAAGTTAAACCGAAACTATTTAACCATATCTTTCAAACCTTTTAGAGGTTTTGAACGAACGATGTTTCTAGCTGGTTTTGCTTTG
>CACXFL010000163.1 GCA_902766925.1 uncultured bacterium
TAAATTTAGCTACCCAATTATGTACTTGATTTTATTTTATTGGAGTGTTAGCTTAGTTGTTACTGATCGAGTTAGTTATATAACCTTTTGGTTTTATTGTACTAACTTTTCTCAGTACACGGACCCGTAGCTCAGCTGGATAGAGCATCAGATTTCTAATCTGGTGGTCACAGGTTCGAATCCTGTCGGGTTCGTTTTTAAAAAAGGGGTGATTTTAAAGATCACCCCTTTTTTATATCTAACCCAAACGTATTTTTTATCATAAGTTTTAGTGAGAATTAAATATTCTTGCCGATAGTAAAACTCTTTAAACCATATTATCAAAAAAAACCGGTTTAGTTTAAAACCGGCTTTTTCTAAGTATATTATTATATTAGATATTCAAATCTTAAGACACTCCCCTACTTTAAAGGATTTCCTTCACTATCCACGGTAATTTCTCCAGCCTTTGCTTCAATTTCAGCAGCCATAGAGGTTGGAAAATCAAAACTAGATTTTTTATTAAGTACATTTCTAATTTTCCAAAGATCTTTTTCTTTTACTACAGATACTATGTTTTCAGTAGCTACTGTTGGAGTTTTATCAAAATCAAGCTTTCCATCTTCTCCCCTATCTGATTCTGAGAGTTCTTTAAATTTTAGAGAAAAAGTAATTTCTACTTCTTTAGGAGTTCTATCTCTTCTTTCTAGGAAAGAATAAGATTCCAGTTGATAGTTTTTATCAACGTAAGCTCTTTTTATTACATCATCTCCTACCATAGCTACAGCTTCATATAAAGGACCTGTGGTATATTTTAACAAATCTTCTCTTTGTTCAGTAGATTGCATATTTAAAGCAACGTTTAGGTAAGCTTCTACTACTTGTTCTGGACTCATAGCTTTATGAGATCTTGAACACTTTCCAGTACAACTTCCTAGAATTAACACACAACATAAAATCTTAAATAAACGCATTACTATCTCCAATAAATTGATTGTTAATTTTTAGATTCAACCTCTCAATTACACTACACATATTATTTTACTTCATTTTTTTTCTGAATAACACTACCTTTTTGTAGATTTTAACTCCTTAGGAAGTCTAGTATCTACCCCCAAAGGAGCTACTCTTTGTTGAGGATAACGATCGTATTCGTAAACTGACTCTTCAATATTGGTAACTCCCTCAGTTATACTAGTTCCTCCTCCACTTGATTTATTGTAAGTTTTAGCTGCACTATTACCACTACTAACTTTTACACTAGGAAGTCTAGGACGTCTCAGAGATTGAGGGTTACTACTCGAATCTTTAAATACGATAAACTCTTCTACAATTGATGTTAGATTAAAGTTTAAAAACTCATACAGTATATAATTATCTTGCGTATCTGATGATAGAGAGTATTTATATGTGTACATACCCTGATCAATGATAAAAAGTGTTTTATATTTGGTATGAAAGCTCTTAGCTCTACTGTATACTGGGATTCCATTATCTAAAAAAAATGATACCTTAGATCTATAATTTGAACTCTGCCGAGGATCCAGCAGAACCATAACATCTATCTTTTTAAATTTTGCTACAAACAGTGAAGAAGCTAAATCTGGGTCTGCAAATAGATCCGTAGAAATATAAATCCTTTTTGTTGCAGAAGAGATAAGTTCAATTAAATGGATCTTTAACTCTTTAAAATCTGAAAAACTTTTTTCATGAACACTTCCCAAAGCCAACAGTGTCCCCGTTTGATAACTGTCTTTAAACTTGTCTTCTTCTTTTTTATCTTTACCGTATGATGAATCTGTATTTTGATCCAAAACTTCCTTAATATTAAATGCTTGTTTCTTTACTGGTTGACTCACCAAAGGATCTTTTTTACCATCTATACTACCCGTTTGATTTATCACAGGATCTGATTTAGGATCTATATTTGTAGTAGTATCAGATGATTCATTGGGTAGATCAATACCATATCTATCCTGATATGACGAACCTTTTTCTTCATGATTTTCTAGACTCACAGCATATACCCATACATCACATAAAAGAGTACCTATAGCTCCTACTAGAAAAAAACAAAAATATCCAAAAACCTTACTCAACCTATTATCCTTCCATGATAATTACCAGTTTAAAGTCAAGTTAGAAAATGTTTATACATATATTTTAAGATAATTTTGGGATCTCGGCTACTTTTTTCACTACAAAGCAAGAAAACCCGTCCATCTCATCCTGTTCATTAGGAAAGATCCTAAGTAGATTTTTATCAAGAATATACTTTTTAAAATAATCAGGAACTCTTTTATCTATGTTTTCAAACTCTACACTTCCGTTAAATCTTTCTTTGATAAAATCAATATGATCAAGTGATTCTTCTTTTTCAAAAGAACAAACTGAAAAAACAAGCTCTCCTCCAACAGCTAAAATACCCAGTGCATGCAATATAAGTTTTTGTTGAACCTGTTTTAAATCTCCTACTATATTTTCCGTTTTATGCCATCTTCCTTCAGGATGAGAAGCAAGAACTCCAAGCCCAGAACAAGGGGCATCCAATAAAATTTTATCAGGAGCCCTTCCTTCTTCAGGCTCATAACTTAAAAAATCTGATTTTACAAATTTAACTCTAGAATCTGTATACCCTAGTCTTTTCATAGTGGATATCATCCTATCGTACTGAGAATCAGATCTTTCAACAGCTACAATATTCGAATCTGGATGAGTTTCATAAATGTAAGAAAGTTTTCCTCCAGGGCCAGCACAACCATCTATCACAAACCTAGAAGGAGTATACGAAGCAATATGTCCTACAAGCTGAGAAGACATATTCTGAATAGTATAATACCCCTTAGAAAAGAGACTGCCACTACCTAGCATGGGAGAGTTTTTAAGCCTGATACAATTAGGCAAAGATTGCTTTATGGAGAAAGTTTTTTCTTCTTTTAATAAATCGTTTTGAAACTGGGACAAATCATCTACACTCACAGGACTAACCCTAGCAAATAAACTTGGTTGTTTATTATTAGCAGTCAATATCCTCTCAACTGTTCCCCGTTTTAATTCATCCTGTTCTAACCATCTATTTATCATCCAAGCAGGATGAGAATACTGAACAGAAAGATACTCTACAAATCTTTCATCCTTATCAGGCTTTGGAAAATACTGAGATTTTCTAGCGATCTGTCTTAAAATTCCATTAACAAAAGAAGCTGCTTTAGTAAGTTTCTTCTCCTTAACATATTCAACACTCTCATTAACAGAAGCTCTATCAGGTACCCGATCCATATAGTAAATCTGATAGGATCCACATATCAAAGCTGCTTTTACACACTCATCACATTCATCAAGATCCCTTTTACAAGTCTGATTTAATATCCAGTATATCTTGTAATACCAGCGTAAAGAACCATACAGGATTTCTTTTATAAAATTTTTATCCAGGCGAGAAAGATCGGGATTATCACGATAACATTGTTCTAAAGTAGTATCAGCCCGACGTGAGTGATACATCACTTGAACAAAGCAATCATAAGCTATCCGTCTTGGTAAAGTTACCCCCACAATACTCCCCAACTAAAAAAACAAAAAACACCTATTGGTACCTTGGTACCAATAATTTTTACTAATTCCTGTCAATCCCAATTTTAAATATAAAGAAACTCAAAACAAATGAAACCATCTACATATCCTGTAGGTCATCATTTTCTTCGTTTTGGTTACCCTTTTTCTCTTCAGTATTCAACGTAGAACTTGTAACATCAGACTTTTCAGATTCCTCTTTAGCCTGTTTTAGCTTTTTAGTCAAACTTAATATTCTGACCTTACTTTTAATCACTGAAATCATTAGATATAACCAGGTTATCAAAACGCCAACCAGGAAAGAACCTATCATGAAAAATGACAAGGATTTTACATAAACCTGATTAAACGGCATTCTAAAGGTAACATAAGAATCGTTATAGATACCAATGCATACTGCTAAACAGAATAACAGAATCAGTAGTAACAACTTAATAAATAAAGATATTTTCATAGATAACCTCTTTGTAACAAAAAACAGGCAAGGCCAAACTAGGCCAAGCCTGTCTTTTCTATCTAATAATAAGGTTTTCAAACAACATTAAATGCAAAATACTAACCCTTATCTTGTTGGCTTTGAGCTTGAGAGAAAGCTTCTGCCATACTGGTTTTTGGTTCACTAACACTACCAATGTATTCTTTAAGATCTTCACCTTGAAGATTACGTAGATAAGCTTTTCTAGATAATGAAATCTTTCTTTCATCATAA
>CACXFL010000164.1 GCA_902766925.1 uncultured bacterium
TAAGTTCATAAAATAAGACATTAATCAAAAAGTAGTAACAAATATCATCTTCCCTTTTCCAATACTCAGTTAGTATATCCTTTAGAGCTTCAATAATAGGATGGTGAGGTTTGGAAACTATAAAAGAACTAAGAGAGGTTACTTTAAAATTTTTGTCCCATACAAAGTACTGAGGATCATATCGTTTAAATATTTTATAATCTTTAGGTTTATTTAAAGATCGCTGATACATAAAAAAATTCTGCCTTAATATAGAATCATCTATTTTATCGGTTAATAAAATAGTAGCATCAGCCCAGACTCCTCCGTATGTAGATAATAAATACATACGTAATAAATCAGAAAAAAAAGCAGTCCTAAAATTCGGATTAGATTCGTACTTTTTATAAACAAAATCAGGAATATTTAAATAATCTTTAATGGTGTCATAATTTAAAATTATTCTTTGATATTCTCCTTTATATTTTTCAACTGAATCAAAACATAATTTAACAATGTCTGGAAGCTTATCTATGCCTTGTTCCCAATATTGCCAAATAATTTTTGCACTATCTAATTTCTTTATTGGAGATGTTTGAATATGATCAATTAGTCCCGACTCATATGGTTGTATATATTTTTCACATAAATAAGAACTGACTTTTCTTTGAATATCCAGAAGATCTTCAATACGTTTTGAGGCAATTTTCTTACCTAGAAGATAAAAAATAATTCTATCTTCTGTAAAATCATTTTTTTGTCTGACGATCTTGAAATATTTTCCTGATAGTAAATTGACTGCAGTAGACATTGTGCTTTTGTTCCTATTAATATATACCAATTTTTATCAGTTATCGTTGGTATTACTGAAATATCTTTTCAAATAACTCTAAAGCTCTCAGGATAGCTTTGTCCATATCGTAATACCGATAATCTCCTAATCTTCCTAAAAAATATACATGCTTTAATGATTGAGCCTTGTCTAGATACTTGTCATACAGGGAACTGTTCTCAGGTCTTGGTATAGGATAGGATCTTTCATTCTTTCCTGGTTTAAAACTCTCGGAATATTCCTTAGCAATAACTGTTTTATCAGATCTATCATCTAGGTAATATTTGTATTCATGAATCCTTGTAAAATCATAGTTACAAGGATAGTTTATACAAGCGTTAGATTGATAGTAAGGTTTATTATAAGTCTCAAACTTAAACCTAACACTTCTATAAGGAAGTTGACCTAACTCATAATCAAAATATTCATCTATTGAACCAGTGTAGAATATTTTGTCGAATTTAGAAGAATCAACATCTTTATAATCAGTTTTAAGACGAAGTTCTATATTTTTATGAGATAACATTTTTTCTATTACCTTGGTATATCCCTCAAGAGGTATACCTTGATATTTATCCTGAAAGTATCTGTTATCCTTACTTAGATACACAGGAACTCTTGCTGTAACTGCTCCGTCTACCTCTTGAGGAGTAAGACCCCACTGTTTAGTTGTGTAATGAAGAAAGATTTTTTCGTATACATAATTTGCAAGGAATTTTAGGTCATCATCTTCTTGTTTTTGGAATTCCAGGATTGGAACTTTTGAATCAAATTCAAATTTAGATAGGAGTTTTTCTTCTAGTTTTTTAGCTAAAGTTTTAGGAAATACGTCATAGAGGGTATTAAAATTAAAAGGAATGTGAGTTTCTATTCCATCTATATAACCTAATACTTTATGCATATAGGTGTTAAAATCAGTAAATTGCTTTAAAAAATTCCAAACTTTTTCTGATGAGGTGTGAAAAATATGAGATCCATACTTATGGATCATAATACCATTTTTATCCCTATAATCATAACTGTTACCTGCTATATGATCTTTTTTATCAATTACGGTTACTTTTTCATTTAATTGACTCGCAATTAAATACGCTATTGTAGCTCCTGAAAACCCAGATCCAACAATTAAATAATTAGACATTATTATTACTCCTGTTTTCTATTATAGTAACCTGTACGCAAGGTAATTATATCCTGCTTAATTATTTAAAAACAGTTTTAATACCTAAAATTCTAACTGATATGATTTTACCATCTTGTCTTTTAGTACAGCTAATTAATAATTTCCTTAAAGACTTATATTTTATTACAAATTTCCATAATTTATTTACTAACCATGATGATCTTTTAAGAACAATTGTAGGAAATTTTAGATATATATCGTAAGATCCTCCAAATAAAAACTTAGATATAAATGTAAACAAACTAATTTTAGGAGCTGTACCTATAACTCCACTTACATCATTTACAAGATCATAAGGGATGTTTCCAAATACCTTAGCTGTAGTTTTATCAGCTTTATAAAGAAGAAAATCTCTATAAATGTTATAGATATATAAAGTATTTGTATCAATATTGTTGGTAAGTTCAGTATTTAACATTAATTCTACATAATCTAAAATAGATCTAGTGTAGGTATCATATCCCCATTCTTTTATATATTTTCCTATCTTATTTTCTTCTGTTACTGGAATAATTTTATCATTTTCTTTCTTATACGAAAGAGTTGTCCCATCAAGGGTTGGAAGAACTACCTCTAACCAATAATCATACTGTATAGTCTTTAACCCAAAAGAATAATTTGTTGTTATACTATTATCTACACTGTATTTTATCATATAATATGTTTTTATATTTTTTATATCACCTAATAATTTAGCCACACAATCTATAGATAATCCACTACCTAAAGAATCTACAAACACAATATCTTTTTGAGTTAAATCTAATTCTTGTTTCAAGTACTCTATGCTTAATGAAGCTTTTGATCTGTTTACCTCTATTATTCTTTCTCTTATAGATTTGTCAGATAAAAACTTATCTCTGATTTTTATTATATCAGAGTAAAGTAGGGGAGTATCTATATCTGAAGCTCCCATCATATCCTTACATTCTTCTTTATCTATTCCTAACCTGTGAGCGATAAATGCAGGAGATATTCTTTCTATATATTCATAAAAAAAGTATCTTATAAGAGGATCATATGTAGTCTCAGTAGGTATTCTCCATACTAAGCGGGATCCGTATATGTATTTCGTTTTTATATCTAATTTTTGGATTTCAATCATCTTATCAGCAATTAATTTCAAGATAAGAGCATCTCTTGCAACAAAATATAGGGTTTTATAGCCGTGTAGACTTGCTTGTTGTAGAATATATTTTACGTAGTTATATAAAATTGGAGCTACAAAAGATGTCCCAAAGTCATAAACATCTTGATAGTCTGTTTGATTGTAGTTAGATCTTAATATTTTACTAACACCTACTGTAAGTTCAGAAAAAGTGTTTGGATGTTTTTCTAAAAGTTCTTCTTCGTATGGAAGCATTCTATTGGACTTATGATATACTACTTTTTTAGTTGGAGAATTTTTTATATCTACATCATAGTTATCACCACAATGACACCATCTATCAAATGATACGTTTTCTATTTCTTGAATTTTCCTATATAAATCTCCACCGCCCCCTTTTGCAACACCGTAATCACAAGACACATATAAAGGAAGGGATTTAAAGCTATCATCTAGGGTACATAGGATATCTCTCATTGTTTTTTCAGGGTAGTACATATCGGATATTAGAATTACTCTTTTGCCTGAAGATATTAGAGATTTTAAAAGATCTAGATTCTTTTTTATTACTACAAGATTTTTTTTCTCAGTTTCTATCTCTAGATTTTTTAGAAAAGTTACTAAATCATCACTTAAACCGTAGTCACATTTTAAACTCTCATAGATTTCATCAAAAGTGATCTCAGCATATTCTTTTAAGGGATTATCGCCTAATTTATTCTCAAGCCAACGGGAAGATCGAACTAATCTTTCTTCGTTTTTTCTAATATTATAAAAATCGTTTTTCAATATATCTAGGATATCTTCTCTTTTACTGCGTTCAAGGTGATATTGCATGAGATTGAAAATACCACTAGGACTAGATACCTTCCTAGTAACAAGAGTATCAAAAACATCGAAGGATATCAGATCTATATCCTTAAAATCATTGAGTTCTACACGGGTAGCATCTAATAATTTTTTACGTATTTTGTGCACAGGTTCAAATCCTTTCATACAGTTCAATCGAGATATTAGCAAAAATTTGCGTACCAGATATTTAAAGTATATTAGCAAGATACATATATTTAAAATACTTAAATTTTAAAAAAGTAATATCATCTTCAAAATTTTATGTAATGATGTGCAGATTACAATACTTTTAAGAAGATCATCAGAAATTCTGTAAATATATAATCACATGGTTCTAAATGTTTGACAATATAGTTAAAAAATATCACTATTACTTAGTCTCAGTTATCTATTTTGTTTTTGTTATGTAGGAGTTGAAATGATCGAGTTTCTAAATTTAAAAAAAATAAACAATCGTTTTCAAGATGAAATAACGGAACGTATAGAAGCTATCTTAAACAAGGGGTGGTATATTCAAGGTGATGAAAATAAAATCTTTTCTGAAAATTTTGCTAAATATTGTGGGGTAAAGTACGCTTGTGGTGTTGCAAATGGGCTAGATGCTCTGCGACTACTAATTGAAGCTTCAGGTTTTGGAACAGGTGATGAGATTATAGTTCCAGCTAATACTTTTATTGCAACGATACTAGCTATAACATATACAGGTTGTACACCAGTATTAGTAGAACCAGATATTAATACCTATAATATCGATCCAGATCTTATTGAACAAGCTATTACAGAAAAAACTAAGGCTATTATGGTGGTTCATTTATACGGTCAAGCAGTTCAGATGGATAAGATTTGGAGTATTGCGAAAAAATATAATTTAAAAGTTTTTGAAGATGCTGCACAAAGTCATGGGGCTAAATACAAAAATAAAAAAACTGGTTCTTTATCTGATGGAGCTGCTTTCTCCTTCTATCCAGGTAAAAATCTTGGTTGTCTGGGAGATGGAGGAGCTGTTGTTTCAAATGACAAAGAACTAATCGACAAGGTTAAGGCTTTATCAAATTATGGTTCTGATTATAAATATCATCATATTTACAAAGGATTGAATTCCAGACTTGACGAAATTCAAGCAGCTGTTTTAGATGTAAAGCTAAAATATTTGGATAGTGACAATGAACGTCGTAGGGAAATTTCTAAGTTCTATCGGACTAACATTACAAATCCTAAAATTTTATTACCTCAGGTTTATGATGAACAAGCTCACATATGGCATGTATTTGCGGTTAGAACTCAAGAGAGAGATAGGTTTCAAAAATACTTAACCGAAAATGGAATTCAAACAATCATCCACTATCCAATACCACCACATAAGCAACTAGCTTATAAAGAGTGGAACAACCGTTCGTATCCTATAACTGAAGAGATACATAAAACCATTATTTCGTTACCTATGTCGCCAATAATGACTGATGAAGATGTTCAAACAGTTGTACGTATCGTAAATGATTATAGATAAATATACTATTTTTAAAGTATATTAGAGAAGATATGGGGAGAGCTTTATGAAATTACAAAATATATTAGGTATCTATAATGAAGGTCCTCATAAGATTGTTTCTATTTTAGGTATTAAAATAAAATTTAAAAGAAGTAAGTATGAGTTACTAAACACCTTGAAAGAATTTATCTGTGATGAAGAAAACAAGAGAGAATTAAAAGAGTTAGTAAATGATTTGAACAGAAATTTCCAATTGAATCTAAGTACAGCTCTACTACATCAAAAAACATTTTCAAAATTTAAAAACATACATGAAGGTAAAGATATGGTCCTACTTGCCAGCGGACCTTGAGCAAGTAGTTATGTCCCTATTAAAAATGCTATCCACATAGGAGTGAATCGTTCTTTTGAATTAAATAAGGCTAAATTAGATTATATATTCATTCAGGATTATTCTGGAAAAACTCCGGAATATATAACAAAAATTAATGAATATGAAAGAGAGTCCTGTGTAAAATTTTATGGTTTAACTACGGAACATATAGATGAACCAAATAGAGTCATTCCAGAATCAGAAGCAATATCAGCCAAAGCGTTAAGGTATAGAACGGATTGGTCGTCTCTTCCATATATGACTCCTAAATTTGCATATGATATTTCTACAATGCCTTTAGGATGTTTTGGATCTGTTACATTTCCAGCGTTACAATTTGCTTTATGGACTCATCCTAAACGAATTTATTTAGTAGGTTGTGATTGTACGACTGCAGGATATGCTTATGACAGTAAATTCAAGAATTTCTTAATACCTGAATCTATAATTCAGGCATACCGTGAGTTTAAAAAGTTTGCAGGTAGATATTATCCAGATATTGAGATTGTATCAATTAACCCCGTAGGTCTTAAAGGACTCTTTACGGATATGTACCAATAACTGTTGTATATGTTGATTTTGTTTAGAAATATGGTATCGTTACATGGTTAGATTACGGGAATAACCATTAAATAGATTGGAGCTACGATGAAGGGGATTATATTAGCAGGAGGAAGTGGAACACGTCTTTATCCTTTGACTAGTATCATATCAAAACAACTACTGCCAGTTTATGATAAGCCAATGATATATTACCCTTTATCAACCTTAATGCTCTTTGGTATTAAAGATATTTTAATCATATCAACTCCACAAGACACTCCAAATATAGAAAAGCTTTTTAAATCAGGCAGACATCTAGGGTTAAAAATTCAATACGCTATTCAAAATGAACCTAAAGGTATTGCTCAAGCATTTACAATTGGAGCTGATTTTATAGGTGATGAAGATGTATGCTTAATACTTGGAGATAACATCTTCTATATGGGAGATCAAATAACTTCGTTTACAGAGATTATAAATAATAATAATGGGGCTGTAGTTTTTACTTACCACGTAGCTGATCCCGAGCGGTTTGGTATAGCTGAACTTTCAGATGATAGAAAAAAAGTTATATCCCTTGAGGAAAAACCTATACATCCTAAATCTAATTATGCTGTTGTTGGATTATATTTTTATAAAAATGATGTAGTTGATAAAGTGAGAAATCTTAAGCCTTCAGCCAGAGGAGAACTTGAGATAACAGATTTAAATAAATTATACTTAGACGAAGGAAAGTTATCTGCCTGTGTTTTAAAGAGGGGTACAGCTTGGATGGACGTAGGAACTCCTGAAAGTTTGTTAGAAGCGGGTTTTTATATGGGAATTATAGAAGAACGACAAGGACTGAAGATTTCCTGTATAGAAGAAATAGCTTATCGAAGGAAATTTATAAATAAAGAACAATTTAAACAATTAATTGATTCTCTTCCAAAGAATACAAGTTATA
>CACXFL010000165.1 GCA_902766925.1 uncultured bacterium
ACGAATAGCTCCGTTTTTATGCTTTATAGAATATATGGTTTTAATAGATTCTAGGATATACTCTATAGGATTATTTACCGGATCTTCCCCAGATTCTATAGCAAGACGTTTGTGTCCCATATCTTGAAGAGCTATAACCTCGGAGGCAATTTCTGCTTGAGTTAATTTCTTTCTAGGAATATGCCCGTTTTGTCTATGATATGGACAGTACAGGCAACCATTTACACAGTAATTAGATAGGTACAGAGGAGCAAATATTACAATTCTATTACCATAGAAAGCATGCTTTATCTCGTTTGCAATTTTATATATTCTATCTAGAATTTTTGGATCTTCACATGCTAGAAGAACTGAAGCTTCCCTATGAGTAAGTCCCTTACAGGTGACTTTCCCAGGAGAATACTGAGGTCTAGCACTCTCAAGAATCTTATCTATTAAATCAATATTATCTTTATTATCCTCAGCATATTCTAAGGTTTCTAAAATTTCATCATGATTTATAAATTCTACAGCACTATTTGATTTTTTATCATATCCAGCCATACTCAACCTCTACTACTACTATGTAACCTGTAATTATCAATCAAAGTAGTTTAATAATCAAGATGTTGTTTTAGTACTTTAAAAGCCATTAGATGTTACTACGTGTATATTTACAATTTATAGATATATTCCATAAAAATAAAAATATTTTAAAAAAGTTATAATACTGGTTATAGGTATAATAACTATATAATTGTGGGAAATATTCATTGTATAACCGACCACTTGCCTGCCTTTTTTGATCCAATCCTTTCTATTTTTCCTTTTTTCTGAAGAGCTACTAGTGAACGTTCTATAGTTCTTTTAGTAACACCTACTTCTTTTGAAATATCTTCTGTAGTTCTATCAGAATTTTCTAATAATAATTTTAAAACTTCCCTTTCTGTCTTATTTAACCCTATTGTTTTATTCAAAACTGGTGATAATTCCTTTATTCTGGATTTTAAAACCTTCTTATTAAACGGTATCTTACATTTAATATAATTATCTTTAATCTCAAATACTTTTTTACCATATTTATTAATTATCGTTGGAACTCCATGTCCTGTATGTTCAACAAGCCCCATATTTAAAAAAATCCTCATTAAATTTACATTTCTTGGATGACTGATACCTTTATAAAAATCAGAAATACTTAATCCTTTTGGAAGACCCCCATGAGAGAGTATTTCCATTCGATCCTGAAACATTGAGATTTGAGGTTCTGTAATTGTCCAGTCATTATGTACTAATGCATTTAACACAGCTTCGTTAACCACATTGTAATCAAAAAGATACTCGTCATGTCTTGGTCTTTTTGTAGTATCTGATATACAGATATTTTCTGCCGATAAACGAAGCATTATCTTTTCGTATACAGATAAGATACACCTGTATCCATAATCACTTCTCTCAGATATAGCCGCTTTATCTAGACCATTAAACTTAACAAAGTTAAACGGAATACTGTTTTTATCAGCCAAAAGCTCTGCCAAAAGATTATATTTACCTTCCTTATTTTTAAGATTAAAGTTTACTTCGAATGAACCTTCTTCTAGGTGAAATCCTTTATCCGCATAGTAAAATTTTAACTCTTTGAAAGATAAATTAGCTCTCGATGCAGATTTTTTTATCATATACTCATCATCGTAAAAATTCTTTTCGTATCTTACTTTGATTTGCCCTGATGTCATTTCTTTACAGGTAGTTCCAATTCTCATCACACATCCATGTGAAGAAAATCCGTACTTTTTTTGACAATATATATTTTTAACACCTTTAGATATTTTTAAGATTATCAATGTCTTTTTAGATTCAAACTTAAGTTCAGTTTGAATCTCTTCTTGAGGATTTGGTTCTATCTGCGAAGTTATAATATCTGAAATTTTTTTTAATGTTTCGTCTACTTTATTTACTCCCACTATTTTTCCAGTGTCATCAACTCCTATTATAATCTTACCACCATCAGTATTCAAAAAAGCTACTATTTCTTTACATATAGTATCAGTGTATTTTACTTTTAATTTCATTTTTTCAGATTCAATATATTTACTCATGGATAATATAGATCCCCCAGTAGAAGATAAACAACCTGTTTTGTTGTACAAGTCTTTAACTAAAGATTCAATACAAAGCGACATTTAGGACATTTATACCGACATTTATACCGGAACTGATCAATGTTTCTTGTTGGTATAAACATCCAAAAAAGACGATATACTTTCCATCACAAAAACATAAACCTCTGTTATTAATACATATTTCTCATTAGTATCCTGATTAGTCTACTCATAAAGCTACTAAAAATAGTAGCTTTATGAGTAGACTAATCAGTAACTTTAATTACCGTTACACTTCCTTTTAATTTTGAACCCGATATCGTTCGTATTAGAAAAGAAAAAGAAAAAAAATTAAAAAAGCAGAAAATGACAGACAATCAAAAGAATGTTCTAGAATACCTAGCAGAAAATAGATACGCCTGTCTCCTAGATGTTGTTGATAACTGCAAGCTCAGTATGGCTGGAGTAAAAAAGATTATCACTAAACTTAAAGAAGAAGGATATTTAGTTAGAGAAGGAACTTTAAAGAATCCTGAATGGATTGTAAAATAATGAGCACAGTTACTTATTTAAAACATAGAATCTAGCTCTACCGGTCCCCTCTGATCTAATTACACCTAATTCTATAAGTTCTGAAAGCATGACCCTTGTTCTTGCTTCACTTAAGCCTATATACTCAGCTATCTGGCTAGTTTTAGCTTTTCTGTGTTTAGAAAGAAACTGAGAAATCCGTGATTTGTTTTTTGTTGTTTTTGTTTCGTTCTTTTTACTTAATTTAGTACTTTTTGTGCTTGTTTTGGATTTTACTGATTTTGAATTTTTACTTAATTTTCGAGTAGTTACATCCTGTTTTCCGCTTGTTTTTGTTTCAAAACTTAACGTTAAAATCGTTCTATCAGGCTTATAACGCTCCTCAACCGTAGGTAAGATCCAACCTGATTCATCCCAAACCTTGAGTATGCTAGGAACACCGCTTCCAGCACGTTCTCCTACTCTAATAAGGTTAAACATCTTCATGATTGTTTTATTTCTTGGTTCAGATATTCCACCCTTTAGCATCTGTAGTCTACCTGTAAGAATACTACCAGGATTTTCAAGTACAATAGAACTAAGATCTTTTCTTATCACAATTCCTTGTGAAAAATTAAAATCAGCATTTACTATACAATTAGCAAGTGCTTCTCTTACTGCTTTATGTACTGGTGTTTCATCAATTCTTGTAAACCCATTGAGCTGAAAAGGTCTTTTAAGATCTCTTAATAACTTTCTTTCAATTTGAATAAAAAAATCATACAAATTTCCGGACCACTCCCCAGAAGTAGACTCTAATCTATCAGTCCATCTAATCACAGGATCAAGCATTTCCCTATAATCTAAAAAATATTCTGGAAACTCAGACCTAATCTTATATTCTTCACCAAACATCAAAAGACCCGCAACAGTAGGATGGAGCTTTCCATCGGTATATGTAGACATCGCTCCAATTCTTTCTAAATACAACTCGTCACTTAATTTATGCCACACATGATCTGGACTTACTGCACTATGTCTTGTTCTAAAACTTTTGATAGTATCAGAATAAAAAACATCTAAGTCCATGTTTTCTATGACTCTAGTATCTATACTTTGTTCTGTTTGATCTCTTAACATTCCTCGTACTTCAGCTTTTGTACAGTGATAATCCCCTTCATGATCCCTTCTATAAGTTCCCCCAAATAAATCATTATTAATGTATACAGGTTTATCCACTCTATCAGCTCTTGGAACCTGAATAATAATAATAGTATCTCCATTTATGTTATAAGTTCTTACATCATGCCTTCTTAATAAATTTACACTGACCTTAGATGGATCATTAATACAGTTCCAAAAATCTTTCAAAAGTTTATCACTATTTTGTAGACCAACTGTATACCAACTTCCATCTTCCCTCTCGCCT
>CACXFL010000166.1 GCA_902766925.1 uncultured bacterium
ATGATGGGGAATAAATTTTGGGTAAATTTTTTACGAAACTGGAAAGAGGTACTAATATAAAAGTAACTAAGTGATAATAAAACTAAAAAAGTGGATATTTATAGATAAGTTAAATAGTACTTAACTTTTTGTATCTGAGAGGAGAACCATAGACTTAAGTTTAGGTTAACTTAAGTCTATGGTATCTTCTAGTATAGAAATCTTAATTAGTCTTCAAAACTACAATTAAAGTTAGATGCAGGAATTCTAGTAGATAAGAGATCTTCTTTATTGGTAGGAAGAGGTCTAGTTTCTTGTTGAGGATAAGTTAGTTTTAATTTAGTGTTATTCCATACTGGAGTACGTATATCAACATGTTCAAAATCAGGACATTCTATTACTTCATCGTTTTCATTTTTACATATATAAGTGTCATTTTCTCCAGGTTCTACCGTTATAGTATATAGTCTAGGGATCGTATTTTCGCTACAGAGTTGTTTTAATGTTTCCTCCAAGGAGTATTCATGTTGATCAGTTTGTGTTGGTGTAAGACAGTTGAGTACTGATCCAGGGAACACCAAATATCCATCTTCGATAGATATATCATTTATACAAGTTTCTTTTATCAAATTATCTATACTTGTACTGTTGTGAGACCAAGGAATAAAACCATTCGAATTTTTAAAATAACTGTTACCTGTTTTACAGGTTAGTATTAGTAGATTACATCCTTCATCCATTTTCATGCAGTTGGTGTAAGAAGCAGTGTAAGAGTCATATAGTTTTATAGCAATAAGATCATTAACACAGTTTGGACAATTTTGATTTGGAACTAGA
This sequence comes from uncultured bacterium, assembly GCA_902766925.1. Taxonomy (GTDB): domain Bacteria; phylum Bdellovibrionota_B; class Oligoflexia; order Oligoflexales; family CACXFL01; genus CACXFL01. The sequence goes on from CACXFL010000166.1 coordinate 817, forward strand.
TTACTAGTACAAAATTCTTGAACTGCGCTAGGATCTTCAGGATCCATGGTTTCTAATTTATTTGTAAGTCCAGTTAACAATTCTTCATATTTAGTTGCTTTACTTTGATCTGCTGTGATTCTATAAAAATCATAATTTTCATATTTTTCTGAATTTATATTAACTTTTTCTACATTAAAGCCGTTATTTTTTAAGGATTTTAATGTTTCGTTCCAATAAGGTTTCAGGGTGGTATTACAAGTATTTGGACCTGAGGTAAAGCTAAAGGAGGTTTTATTTCCTGTATGAATCTTAGAAGCTCCACATCCACCAGGACCACCAGGGCCACCACCTCCTCCATCTGAATCATGACATGAGATAGCTAGAGAAACTACTAGTGGTATTAGAAAAATAAACGATAGTTTTTTGGGTTTTGACATGAAACCTCCTTGTTAAAATCAAGTTTAGTACTTAAATAGGAAAGCTAACAGATAAGATTGAAAAGCTATTAATATTATAACACAAGAAAAGATCTGTACAATCCGATGGATAGATTTAGAAAGAATTATTTATGTAATATATTAAAAATATAAAGGATCAACCTTATAGTTCGGTTGATCCTTTATATTAAAGAAAATCTAATTAAATTAAAGGAAATTAATTATTTTATTTTTCTGGATCAAATTCTTCAACATCACCTACACCAATACAACGTTGACCAGGCATATTGAAGGCTTTAATTTCTCCTTTTGGACGATCATGAGATTTAGCAGTAGAAGCGTTTCTTATAGCCATTAAATAGAGGCAACTAGCTCCATTTCCAGCTTTAACTTTTTCACGATCATTGGTAAGTGGAATTTCTTTCCCAACTCTAAAACCATTTTCACTAACTAAATCTATAGCAAGAGGATCTAGATTTGATTTCTTTGCTTGTTCTTTACACACGTCTTTACTTCCAGCACAAGCTATATATTTATCTACATATACTGCTTCATAAGCTTTGTCATCATATTTTATATCGCATTCATGTTCATTATTACATGATATATTCATTAGACTAGTGAAAGTTGCAGTTTGAATTTCTTCTAATGAACTATCACTTCTATCAGTAGATTTACACGCAATAAAACAAATTACAGACATACATAATACGGACATGATCAGTTTTCTCATAGTTAACTCCTTCTATATAAATAAAATATTAATTACAAATATTAATTACAAATTTTAATTTTAAACACAGATTTCTTATCATATAAAATAAACAAACTGTGGCATTATTTAGTGAGAAAGTATAAAGCATAAAGGATGCCAAAACTCTTTTTGTATTTTAGCTAGTAATTTTAAAAGATTATGGACATTTTAGAAGGGAGGGTTATAGTAATATAGATTGAATTTGGAATAAGTATGAAAAAATAAAGATAGGATTTTAAATGACTAAGATAATACAAGGTATTATAAGTATATATTTTTGGATTATTGTAATAGGACTAGGATTTTTAGTCTGTGTTTTAGGAATGGTGTTAAACTTTGTTTCTAAGTATATTCATCATATAAAAGATTTAGATATTTTTTTACATAGAGTAGCTTGTCTTTGGGGGAAGACAATTTTTATTCTAATGCCTTTTTGGAGTATAAAAATTCAAGGAAGGCAGTTTCTACCATCTGAAGATGAGGGGGTAGTTCTTATTTCAAATCATGAGAGTTTAACAGATATAATAGCTCTTTTTAATTTAAATGTGGGTTTTAGATGGATGGCAAAAGCAGAACTATTTAGGTTTATTTTTTTAGGACAACTTATGAGTTATGCTAACTATATTCCGGTTCAACGAGGAAACAAAGAGAGTATAAAACAGGCTATGGCTAGTTCTCGTCATGTGTTGGATAGAAAGATATCTATGATGATTTTTCCTGAAGGAACTAGAAGTAAAACACATACGCTATCACCATTTAAAAACGGAGCTTTTACTATGGCACTAGAAAAAGGTGTTGATATTGTTCCGATGGTGTTAAAAGGAACTTGTGATTTAGTACCTAAGGGATCATGGATGGTAGGAAGAGCAAAAGTTAGTATAGATGTTCTGGGAAGAATTAAATATAATCCAGATTTTACTATGGAAGAGTTGAAAGAAAAAGCTTTCAACATGATGAGTCAGGCTTTATAATCATAGACAATATATTTTGTAAAAAAAATTTACAATTTATAGGATATATCATCTGAACAAAAAAACTAATTTAATCTAAGATATTAAAATAAATAAAAAAAAATATAGCATGGTTTTTGCAACAATATCCCTACATATCAAGTTGGGGGTAATATGAGAGTAGAATTTCGAGCTATAAATAATCAATCAGATAAAAGTTCAGTAATTGAATTTGGGTTTATGTTTTTTATAGTAGCAGTTTTAGGACTAGGTCTTAATATCCTAGGAAGTAGTAGAACTGGATTAGCTGCTTATTCATTTAACTCTTTAGCATATATGGATGAGTTATCTCAAAAAGTTATAGATTTAGGTAAGAATATAGATTCACTGGACAGTTGTATTCCAGTTATTAGTTCATATGATAAGAACTTTATTACTTCTTATCTTTATTGTAGCCCTTCAGCTAAATCGATAGAAGGAAGATCCGTGAGAATTAGTAAGAACTTTAAAGTAGAATCAGAATTAGCTAGAAGATTTCATTTTTGGAAAAGAGTATATACTTTATGGTCTCATTCTCAGTATGCACTTCATTCGGTAGAATATCCAGAAGTAGTACTTGAAATCATAGATACAAAAATTAGTTCTGGATCTGATAAATTTAAGAATCGTCTTGCTGATAATCATCTAAAAAAACAATCTGTAATTTATAAACGAATTCTTAAAAATATGCACAAGCTCTCTAAACAAGGTAGAGAATCTGAATTTACTCCTGTAATGAAAAGAATAGCAGATCTTATGGATCATATATCAGATAAAGATAAGTACTTAAAAGCTGCAAATAATCTTAGAATTCAACGTGGTCAACAACAAGAAATACAACGAGGACTTGTGTATGCCTCTCCATATATGAAATATATAAAAGAGGCTTTTAATAATGAAGGAATACCAGAAGAGTTAGCAATGATAGCATTTATAGAATCATCATTTAATTTAAGAGCTGAATCTAAAGTAGGAGCAGTAGGTGTATATCAAATTATGCCCGATACTGGAGCTCAGTATATGATAGTTAATGAAGAGATAGATGAAAGACGAGATCCTATAAAATCTGCAAGAGCTGCAGCAAAACTGTTTAAACTTAATTATAAACAAACTGATAGTTGGCCACTTGCAATCACTGCATATAACCACGGGGTTGGAAGTATGTTAAAAGCTATAGACCAAGTAGGAAGCCATGATATAGTTAAAATTATAGATGGATATAAAGCAAAATCATTTGGATTTGCATCTAAAAACTTCTATACAGGGTATTTAGCAATTCTTTATACTTTAAATAATGTAGAAACTATATTTCCTGATTTAAAATTAAAACCAGCAATAAAATATAGAAACGTGAGATTAAATAAACAAACTTGGATTGCAGATATTAAAACAGAGTACTCCATGTCTACTGCTACTATTATAAGATATAATCCAGATCTATCAAAATTTTTAGTAGAAAACGATGGATATCTTCCAAAAGGATATGTTCTTAAAGTTCCTTCTAATAAGTACAGTTCATCTGTTGCTATGGTTAATTAAAAACAAGAATATATTTGAACTAGCAAAAAGATAGATGAAGAAATAGAAAATTTTCATCTATCTTTTTTTATGTTTTATATAATTATTAAATATTTTGGTTTATTAAAATTAGCTAAGTTGATTAACAATTCTAGAAAAATTCATGGAATGAGATGCTTTAATTAAAATCACTTTTCCAATAATTAATTTATTCAGTTCATTGTAATCCAGTTCATCTACGGAATTATAATAGAGAGTTTTAAATGCAACTGTAGAAGATAATTTGTCATATACTTCTTTCATATTGGGTCCTATACAGATAAGACAAATTGGAGAATTAGCCAGGATATCAGGGATTAATTTTAAATGAAGTTCTTTGGAAACTGCACCAAGTTCTAACATATCACCTAAGATTATTATTTTTTGTTCTTTAAAGGATTTACAAAGTGTTTTCAAAGAGGAACTAACACTTTCATAACTAGCATTGTAGCAATCATTAATAATAATGTAGTTCTTTTTTTGAATTAGTTCGAATCTTCCACTAGTTCCTGAGTAAGAACTGATATTTTTTTTAAGAATAGAAATATCTGATTCTACTCTTAAAGCAATTGATAGAGCAGCTACTAGATCAATACCAAAAGAAGTATGATAAGTTGAAAGGCGAAATTGTTCATCCTGACCTTTTATTCTAACCGAGATATATGAACTATTATCATAATCATCTTTTTTATTTTCAAGAAGTCTTACGTTATTTGAAGGATCTGTTCCAAAAAATAAAACATCTTTTTTAGTAGATAGAGCAAGATTTTTTAATTTAGAATCATCCCCTAAAGTAGATATAACTTCACCCCAGTTAAATATTTTAGATTTTGCTTCGTAGATATTATCAATAGATTTAAATTCTTGAAGATGGGAGGAATATACATTAATACAAGATGTAATATCAGGTTCTGTAATGGAACAAAGATAACTTATATCATCTAAATGACGAGCTCCAAACTCTAATATTACACATTTATGATATCCAGGTTTATATTTAAGAACTGTTAGAGGAACACCTATCTCATTATTAAAATTTCCTTCAGCTGTTAAAGGATTTAGGTGAGAAAGAAAACTCACCACCATAGATCTAGTTGTAGTTTTTCCTACTGACCCAGTTAGAGAACAGATTCTTACTTTATCTTTATGAATAAAATCTCTACATACTCCTAGACATAAAAGAGGTAAAACCTGTAAAGTGTTTGTTACTTCTATTCCACGAGTGAAATCAACTCTAGTTATTTGTTCCCTTGTTAATAAAGAGATTCCTTCCTTATCATAAAAAAAACAGGAAACAGTATTTGATACCTCAGGTAAAAACAGATGTGAGTTTATATTTTCACCTTGAAAAGGAAGAAAAATATCACCGGAACTAACCTGTCTAGAATCTATTTTAACTAAAGAATAATTTTCTTTTCTAAATTCAGAAGGATAGGATTTATTGGGATCTACTAAAATATTATTTAGCCAATTTTTCATCTAATGCCTTTCTTGCTTCTTCTCTATCATCAAAATGAACTTTTTGAGTTCCTAGTATCATATAATCCTCATGACCTTTTCCACAAATACAAACTACATCGTTTTTATTTGAACTGCAAATAGCTTCTTTAATAGTAATAGACCTATCAGTATTTATTGATACCTGGGATTTAAATGAATCTGAAAATCCAAGAAGAATATCTTTAACTATAGAATCAGGATTTTCAGTTCTTGGATTATCGTTTGTAACATATACTTTATCACAGTATTTTTCGGCAACAGCTGCCATCAATGGACGCTTGGTTCTATCTCTATCTCCTCCACAACCAAATACACAAATAAGTTTTTGAGGAGAATGAATTAACTTTTTTAGAATAGATAGAGTTTTTTCCATACCATCAGGGGTATGAGCATAATCTACAAATACATTTGAATCTCCTATTTTTTCTAACCTTCCAGGAACACTTTTAATATTAAATAAGTGAGAGCCAGCTGGATCGAAATTTTTTTTGTCTAACAGAGTACATATAATAAAAGCAAGTGTGAAATTTTCTAGAGTATGTTGTCCAAAAAGATTTACAGAAATAGAAGTGGAAGTATTAATAGTAAAAGATGAAAGATTCAAATCAGAATTTTTTTCTTGAATTCTATAGTTAGTACAGTGTTCATATTTAAATGGAGTGTATCCATAGAAAGACAAATTCACTCCTTTAGGAAGGGAATTAAGGAGGTCTTTTATTTCTATTCCATAAGAGGTGGTACTATCTGCTACTTTAGAACAGATAATGGCTTGAGATTTTGGTTTTAATAAAGTTGTAAAAAGCTTAGCTTTAGTATCAAAATAAGATTTCATATCAGAATGAAAGTCTAGATGGTCTTGAGAAAATGAAGTAAACGAAGCTATATCAAATTTAAGTAAACTAACTTTATATTGGGCTATGGAGTGAGAAGAAACTTCCATAATACAGTATTTAATCTTTTGCTCTCTTGCCATATCAAGGTATTTAAATAATACATCAGGATCTGGAGTAGTATGGTTTGACGGATAGTAGGTACCATCTAGATATATTCCAAGAGTTCCAATACAAAGTGAGGGAATAGAAGCTTTTTTTAGAAGTTCTTTTATAAACCAAACAGAACTAGTTTTTCCGTTAGTTCCAGTAATTCCTATCAGGAAGAGATCATCTTGAGGATGATTATAGTATAAAGATTCTAGAACAGTCCACGCAAGTCTAGGATTAGATGTATGGATGAAATTTAAAGAATAACTATAGTTTTGTAGTAGGGTCCTAAATGATTGGATAGAATCTGTTATAATTAGAGAAGGTTCTTTTTTTATAACATCAGCCAAGAAAGTATTAGAATCGACGTGTTCCCCATGAAAAGCTATGAACACATCTCCTTTTTCTACGATTCTTGAATCAGTACAGATTTTATTTGGTTTTAGAGTATTGCAATATAACATTGACTCTTCAATGAGATTATTATCTTTTAGGGAGGCTACTATATTATCAATACTAAATTCTTTTTTCCAAAACATATGCAAATATCCTTAATAAATTATGTATTTTTTTACTCGAGGTTAATGTTTTATAAAAAAAATTACAAACATACAAATTATACAAAAAAATAGTCTAACAGTAAATTTTATCATCTATTCTCTTTTTATATAGAAAGAACCTTAATTTGCTTATCCTGTAATCTAAATCATAAAACTTAGACTTATTTGATATTCAATTTCATCATTAAAAAAGGGATTTATTCGAATTAAAAAAATGGATTGAAGTCTGGTATTGGTTTGGGGATGATTTTTCCCGTTGTAAAGTTTAAAAGTTGGAGTAATTATGAGAGAAACAAAAAAACGAGATTATGATGGTAAAAAAAGAAAAAATCATATTGAATTAGATACGGAATATAAACCACGAATAACAGTTAATAGAGCTAGTAAGGATTCTGTATTTACAGATTTATTTTCTTATCCTGAGTATTTATTAGAATTATATAAGTCTTTATTTCCAGAAGATAAAGAATGTAAAAAGGAAGATCTTGAAATATTATCTTTAGGAAACTTATTTTTGAATGGTTCGTACAATGATTTGGGTTTTTTAGTCAAGGATAGATTGCTAATTTTGGTGGAAGCTCAATCTACATGGAATCCAAACATTCCAATGAGAATGTTAAATTACTTAGTCTATACCTATAGAGAGTATGAGTATCAGCATGGTTTTAATAAATATGGTTCTAAATTAGAACACTATCCTCAACCTGAACTTTATGTGGTTTATACAGGATCAAATCCTGAAGTCCCTAATAAATTACATTTAAAGGATTGCTTTGTTTTAAATTCTTCTTCTGATGAAGTGAGTGTAGATTGTACAGTTAATGTCATAAATAGTACAAATTCCTCAGGAATTTTAACTGAATATATTTCTTTTTGTAAAATTTTTAACGATATGGTAAAAAGATATGGCTATAAATTTGATGCAATAAAAGAAACCATATGAATTTGTAAGAATAAAGATATCTTAAAAACATATCTTGAATCTAGGGAGGTACAGGTGGCTAGAATGCTGGCAAATTTTTTTGATCCAGAAGCGGAGCTTGAACAATATCTCAGAGCTTTGGAAAAAGAGCATCGAGAAAAAACAGCTGAGTTTCAAGGCCAGCTGAATGATATAAAGAACAAACTAGATGACACTAAGAACAAACTAGATGACACTAAGAACAAACTAGATGACAATAAGAATAAACTAGAAAATGGAATAAAGAATTTTATTATTAGATGTTGTGAGAGGAATATGTCAAAGGATGATATTGTTACCGAACTTATGGAAGTTTTTAGCCTGTCTCGTGAAGATAGTGAAAAACAGATGAGGATTTGTAAACAATAGTTTAGCTGGGAATAATGATAATAGTTGTATTGTATAATAAGACTAAAGTGGCTACTTAGTCAAATTACAAGCTTGTCTTATTGAGGTTCGTTTTTGTTATTATATTCTTACTGTCTTTAGATAGGGAAGGTTTATCACTGGGAACATTTAGGTATTTCAGCGTTGCTTCAGCAATATGTTTAAATACAGGAGCTGCCCAACGAGATCCATATCTTACTTTTTGATGAGGTTCATCTATTTGTACATAAACAACTATGAAAGGATCATTAATAGGAGCTATTCCCATAAATGAGGCGTGATGTTTAGTTTTAGAGTAAGCGTGCGTTACAGGATCCACCTTCTGGGTAGTACCAGTTTTACCTCCTGCTGTATAACGATCTAGTTTTGCAGCTGTAGCACCTTTTTCAATTACTTGTTCTAGGATTTTTTTCATTGTTTGGCTAGTTTTAGGTGAGATAACAAAATGGGGATCCTGGTTATGTTCAACAACTTTTACATCTTTGTCAGTTCCTATCTTTTCTAGATAGTAAGGATCTACTAACCTTCCTCCATTTGCTATAGCAGAGTAAGCTCTTACAAGTTCCAATGCTGTAGTAAGTACTCCCTGACCAAAACTGATGTTAGCAAATCTTATGGGTTTCCATGTTTGCCAGTTTGATAGTCTTCCTTTAGCCAGAGCTGGAAAACCAATTGAATTAATCTTTTTAGAGATACCAAAATTATATAGCCCCTCGTATACACCTTGTTCTCCAAGTTTTAATCCTATCTTATAAGCACATACGTTACTTGAAGTCACTATGGTATCTTCAGTAGTTAAAAATCTTGTTGCAGGTTTATGGGAATCTTTGAACGTTGTTCTTCCTATAGTATATTTCCCATCTTCACAATCATGTTCAGAAAAACGAGAAGTTTTTCCTTTTTCAATAGCATAAGAGGTTATAATTGGTTTTAAAACAGATCCAGGTTCAAATATATCGGTCAATACTTTGTTACGTGTAGCTTCTATAGATAGATTTTTTTTATTAGGATTAAAATTAGGATGATTTGCAATAGCAAGAATTTTTCCAGTATGAGGATCAGTGACTATAGCAAATCCTCCTTTAGCGTTAGCTTCAGCTATTCCTTGAGCTAGGGCATCTTCAGTTATTTGTTGAATAACTTTATCTATAGTAAGGTATACATCCTTACTAGAGGAGGTAGGGGAAGCTTTTTGAGATTCAAGATAGAATATCTTTCCTCTAGCATCACGTGTTTGAAGTACTTTAGTATGTTCTCCTTTAAGGGTAGTATCAAATTCTTTCTCTAATCCAAAAAGTCCGTTATCGTCTGTTCCTACAATTCCGATTAGATTACTTAAGATAGATCCTTCAGGATAGTATCTAGCAGGTTCTGTAATTTGATATAGGCCTTCTATTTTTAGGTTTTTTAATTTAGAGCCTTGATCAAAGGAAATTTTTCTTTTAATCCAAGCAAAATGAGAGTTTTTCTTAGATTTGGCTAGGATTTCTTTTTTTGGTACATCAATAATCTGACTTATTTTAGAGATTTCTTCCTCACTTGGAGAAAACTCTTTGGGATTTATGAAGACAGAAGGAGCTTTGATACTTAGAGCCAGAGCTGAGGATCTTCTATCAAATATAGTTCCTCTGTATTTAGAAAGGTATAGAGGTTGATTATATTGATTAGTTGCTATTTTTTGTAGAGATTGAGCTGATGGAGAAAATAGATGTATTACTACAGCTCGGATAGATAAAAGAGAGAATATAACCATAAATCCACATGTTACCACATAGACTCTTTTGTAATTAAAAGAAGAGGGTTCTATTATATGTTTAGAAGGAAAGAAAAATTCTTTAATTTCATACAATCTTTTAAATCTAGTTTTTAGTTTAGATGGTTTTTTTATTTTTGTATTCATAGGTAGTTTATTTTGTAGACAAAATTATTATAATCAAGAGGTTCTAATATATTTTATCATACTGGAAGCTAACTATGTATATATCCTTTATTTTAGATGACAAGATGAAGAAACTCTATGGTTTGTACAATCTAGTAGTTCAAAGCTTACAATTTCATCATCTATATTTATAAAAGAGCTGTTTTGTCTTATACCAAACGTGTAGTTAGATCCGCAAGATGTATTATATTCTTGCCAATTTGAACATTCTATCTTTTCTAGTAGAATATCGACTGTTTGAGCAAAAGGACCACTGGAACACGCAAACATTGTAAAAGGAAGTCCTGTGTTATTATCTCCACTAGATGGACATCCACCAGGGTAGGCTACCAATACCCTAAAGTTTTTAGGTTTTTTATTTATAGCTATATTCTTTGCTCGACAATGTCTAGGTTTGTTTCCAGCAGGATCTTCTGAACAAAGATAAATTGTAAAACCACCTTCAATATTTAGACTAGAACTAAAAGATACAGATTTTGGACTGCCAAGTCCTGCATTAGAACCTTGAAATTTTGAATCATTACAATTAAGTGTTGAATATGCCGAATCAGGAGCAGTACAGTTAATATTATTTTTTAATTTTTCTAAATCAGAACAGTAAAATCTACATCCTTGATTAATAGAGGAGGAGATTCCATTACAATCTATTAGATTACACCAACTTGCTGTTGCAAGAGAGCCGACGGTCGTTATGGGGTTTTGGGGTACTACACTAATGTAGTCGCTATCATCTGGATTATAAGGGTCAGAGCTAGATGAGAAACTAGATCCATCGGAATAACTGGAATTAAAACTAGAAGAGCTATTAGAACCCGATGTAGATGGATCTTCAGAGGGTTTTCTAATTGGAATTAAAGTAGGAGTTTTACTACAAGAACATACAAGTAGTAAAAGACTAAAACTAATGATAGATACAGATTTGAAACTCATAATAACTTACTATAATAAATGTTTATATATATACATAATAATTACTAATTTCACCTTTTTTATAATTAAGTAAAAAATTTTTTATTTTAGATGACATGAATAAGACGCTCGTTGATTTTTACAATCAAGCATTGCAAAAATAGGACCGATATCATCATCAATACTTATAAAGGTCTCGTTTTGTTTAAATCCAAAGGTATATTTTTCAGAATAAGTATTCCCTACAGAATAACAATTGTAATACATCCAGTTAGTACATTCTATTTTTTCTAGTAAGATAGAATTAGTTTGAGATTTAGTATCATTTGTACAGTTAAATATTGTAAAAGGAAGTCCTGTGTTATTATCTCCACTAGAGGAACATCCTCCAGGATAGGCTATTAACACTCTAAAGTTTTTAGGTTTTTTATTAGCTATAGCAGTATTTATAGGAGCACAATATCTTATACTATCTGTACAAGTACGATAATATAATTCCTTTTCTATATTTTTATCTTTGGTGATGTTAGAGGTGTTTATATGGTTTATTCCGATCATTACATTATAGTTAGGATTAGAGGAACAATTTAGAGAACCATAAATTTCATGAGAACTATTACCTTCAAGTGGGGGCCTACAGTTAAGATTTTTTTCAAATTTAGATATATCATCACAGTAAGCGTAGCAATGAGGCCCCTCACATTTAACTAGATTACAGTCACTATTTTCGATAAGAGATCCTATGGTTCTATTAGGATTAAGAGGAACTTCACTAATGGAGTCTTCTACTTCTTTAAAAGAACTTGGATTAGAAGAGCTAGGTTCCCAAACATTAGAATAACTACTTGATGAAGTATAATCTGATTGAAAGCTTTGAGAAGATGATTGATTTGTACCTTTGTTTACTGGTGGTGAGGATTCAAGATTTACCCCACTGTAACCTTTTTCTTTTAAAATAGGGGGTTCTGACTTGCTACATGAATTAAGTGATAACGTCATATAAATTAGAGTACAGATGAATAGAAAGAGAAGATTCTTCATGTTGAACCTCAAAATAATAGTTATCTATCAATGCTAGAAGATATTTTATCCGTTTTTTATCAAGATGTAAAAGTTAATATAAGACCAAATCAAAGAGAATAAACTACACCCCCTACTTCAAAATAATTAACTCTTTACTGTAATAAAATAGGTTAATACCAAAAAATAAAAAACTATTACTTTAGACTACATGAAGTATAAACCGTTTGGGTTCCATTGCTTTTACAGTGCAATATACTAAATCCAGATTTGATTTCATCATCAGGATTTATAAAACCGCCATTTTGTCTAAAACCGATAGGATAATCAAGTAGACAAGATGACGAAGCAGTTGAAGTGCCAGTACATGTTATTTTTTCAAATAAAACATCAATAACTTTATCAATTCTACTAATGCTTTTAAATACTGTAAAAGAAACTCCTGTATTAGTATAACCTGTGAGTTCAAATACTCCTGTATAGGCTATAAGAACTTTGAAAGTTTTAGGTTTTTTATTAATAGCAGTATTTTTAGCAAAAAAATAAGTTCTTCGTTGGGTACAAGTACGAAAGTCAAATTGCTTTGATTCTATATTTGTGTTTAGATCAATGGTAGTACTGGAATATATTCCAGGGGTAATAAGCATATTATAACTAGAGTTAGATGGGCAGGATATAGGATCGTAGGAATTTCCGTATGTTGAATCTGGATCTGAACTTGTAATATTAGCTTTAAATTTTTTTATATCAGGACACTGAACATAACAGTTACTTTTAGAGCACTTAAATAAAGAACAACCACTGTTTGAGAGTAAAGATCCGAGGGTTCTATTAGGGTTAGTAGGGATTTCACTAATATATTCATTGATTTCTAAATCATAAGATCCTGGATCAGAGGAGCTAGGATGTAAGATAACATCAGAACCACCAGAAGATTCTGATGAAGAACTTGATAAAGGTCTAGAAGGGATAGAATGAGAGGAAGGAGTATAATTAGATGGAGAGCTTTGTGGATTTGAGTGAGAATCAGACGATTGATTCGATTTGTTTTCTGGAGTTTGAACAGGTTGAAGGTTTTCTCCACTAGAGGCTTTTTCTTTCAGAATAAAGGGTTCATTTTGTTTACTACAAGAGTCGAGTGTAAATATAATATAGATTAAAGTACAGATGAATAAAGAAAGATGAAGTTTCATAGTAAACCTCAAAAATAATAGATATGTATCAATGATATAAAACATTTTATCTATTTTTTATCAGGATGTAAAAAATAATATTTATTTACTTTAGAAAGTAAATCCCAGGTATATTAAAAGGATTGATCTCCTCCAGATTGTAGACATTTATACCTTTTGTTGGAATCTAATCCACAAAATTCAAGAGTCAAGACATCATCAGAAGAATATATATGCCCTCCATTATAGGAGGTAACTAGATTATAAGAATAACCTCCTGCATAATTGTTATATGTAGTACAAAAAGAGGTACCGTCTTGGGTACATCCTAAACCGTTTTTAACGGTTGAAGCATTTCCACACCAGTAGTAACAAATATCTCCAGTATCGAGAGAACTGATACAAGACTTTTGTTGACAACCTCTAGATTCTAGAAGGTTTTTAATTCCAGGAAGTTCAGTGTAAGGTGGTATAGTAGGAGGAGTGTTGATCTTATTCATGTTTATAGAAGCGGTAACTTCTTTATTTTCATATTCTCCACTACAGAAGGTTATGTGAACAACTTCATGAATAAGAGTGCTATAAAACGTATCTTCATCAGTTCGTAATACGGTAAATTTTCTAGATTTTCTGGTATTTCTACTAGAAGTACATAACGTTGAATTAGTCTCACTAGAGATATAAAGTTTTAATATAATATTTTCTACAGCATAAATAGGGCAAAAAAACTGGCAACCAATCTCTGAGTCACAAAGATTTTCAGTACAACCAGCCTCTATCATAAATTTACTTACTTTTATATTAGCATCCACAGGGGGTGGAGGTGTTGAAGAAGAAGAAGAGGAAGAAGAACTATGAGGCATAGAAGAGGAAGAAGAAGAGCTATGTATAATAGGAGGAGTGTATGGTTCACTAGAACTAGAAGAACTATGAGGATTTACTGGATTATATGGAATAGAAGAACTTGAAGAATTATGCGGAATAGAAGATGAAAAGGATCTAACTGGTTCTGATTCGTTAGAGTTTGAAGGACTGTTTTGAATTAAAAAAGGAGGATCTGATTGACTACAAGAAGGGAGTAAAAGAAAAATTAAGGTAGTGATAATATAAAATATTTTTAAATACATTTAGATTCTCCAAAAATTAATAAAACCATCGTCTATGATCAATTCTAAGTATAAACAGAAACAATATATACTTAGTTTAGAATAAATGTTTTAGTAAAACAACCTAGAGTATTTTTGATAAATAATAAAATTAGATCTAATTAAGTAGGATTTCTTTTGGTTATAATTTTTATAAAATATAACTTCTATTTTGGATAGTTTGTAAAATATTTAAAATAAAAATATCTTAGAATATAAGATTATTTATGTGATACAATATTTAAGTGTCAATAGATTGACATAAGTTTTAGATGTTTAATATAATTAAATAAAAGATCATATTATTGTAGTTTTTTATATTTATAAGTTATGGATGGCAAACTTTAAAACAGGGAGTAATTATGAATCTTGAAATTGAAAACATTTCTCTTCCAGCAGGAGCTAAGATAAAAGTTGTAGGTATTGGTGGTGGTGGAGGTAATGCTGTTAGTACCATGATTAAATCTGGTGTTGAGGGGGTAGATTTTATGGCTCTAAACACCGATGTTCAAGCGTTAAATTTAGGACTTGCACCTACTAAACTTCAAATAGGAAAAGAACTAACTCGTGGACTTGGAGCTGGAGCTGATCCTGATATAGGAAGGGATGCAACCTTAGAAGATAGACATGAAATTCAACAACTTCTTACCGGTGCTGATATGGTTTTTGTAACTGCTGGAATGGGTGGAGGAACTGGTACGGGAGGTGCTTCTATTGTAGCCCAAATAGCTAGAGAACTTGGAGCATTGACTGTTGGAGTTGTAACTAAACCATTTGATTTTGAAGGGAAACGTAGAAGAAAATATGCTGAGATGGGAATAGCTCGTTTGCGTGAATGTGTAGATACTTTGATAACTATTCCTAATCAAAGATTATTGCAACTAGCAACTCCAGATTTAACAATGATTGGAGCATTTAAATTAGCTGACGATGTACTTGTAAATGCTGTAAAAGGGATTTCGGATATTATTAATATTCCTGGAACTATTAACGTAGATTTTGCAGATGTTAAAACTGTTATGTCAGGTATGGGACTTGCTTTAATGGGTATAGGTTCTGCTACTGGAGAACATAGAGCAAGAGAAGCTGCTATTAAAGCTATTTCTTCTCCACTGTTAGAGGATGTAGATATAGAAGGAGCTACAGGTATATTAATAAATGTAAGTGCAGGATCTCAGGTTACACTTTTAGAAATTAACGAAGCATGTACTATTATTCAGGATGCTGCCCATGAAGATGCAAATATTATATTTGGTGCTGTGATTGATGAATCACTCGGAGATGAAGTTAGAGTTACTGTTATTGCTACAGGATTCCCTTCTGAATATAGTGAAAAATCCGTTGTAAAAGAAGTAAAAACAGCTACATATTTTCAAGATAGTTATTCTCAAGGATCTTCTGTCGGAGTAAAAAACACCTATACTTCAAGAATTACTAAACCTTTAATTTCTACACCTGTTTCTTCAGTAATAGGAGCTAGTGTGGCTAACAATAGTAACACTGTTTCTAATACTGTAAATAGCTCATCTAATTTTATTCCTGCAGAATCTTTAGTAGAAAAAAACACAGAAGATCTTGTGCAAACTCAAATACCAATTCAACAATCTAGTGAAACACAACAAAATTTAAATTTTTCACCTGTTCAAGAACAGGTTCAAGCTCAAGCCCAAGAGTTTAATACTGCAAACACAGAAGAAAACCTTAACATTAATACAGAAGCTTCATCAGAAGAGGAGTTAAACCTAGATGCTTTTTCTGGTATAGTATCTGCGGATGATAAAGAGTTTTCTTTTATGTCAAATGAAGAAGAAAATTCTAATCAAGAAGAAATTGTTGAAGATCAACAGGTTTTAGATTTTGATGATAATATAGAAGCAAATACGGAAGAATCCCAGGAAACAGATGGGGTAGATCTTGATTCTAAGTATGGGCAGGATCAAATGATTACTTCATTTGGAGAAGATTGTGATGACGATTGTGATTGTTCAACATGTGAAGTAGCTTCAACTTGTGAGTATGCTAAACCTAATACTTTCATTTCTTCAGATGAAGCCACTTCTTCATCTACTGAGAATAATCAACCAGATACTTTGATGGGTGCAAGTGTGGATGGAACGGTATCTTTTGATGATACTGGATTTAATCAAAAGATAGATGAAGCTATAGCACTCGCAGGAAAACTGGAAGAACATGATGGAGAAAGTATTGATAATTTAGAAGTACCTGCATACCTTAGAGGAGATATAGAAGATATATCTTTAGAATAAAGTTATATAACTAGTATAGATAAAATAAGTTGAATAAAAAAAGAAGCAGTTGTTACTTTATAGGACAACTGCTTTTTTGTAAGTAATACTCACTAATAATTAATCCTAACCAAAAGATTCTTTGAATCCTTTTAGATTTAAATCTAGATCTTTAAGAACAGGATTATTTTTTGTAAATTTAGAAGTTGTTGTTCCATTGATGGAAAGAATATCAGTGACACTTATAGGTTGTTTAACATTAGAATTTTGTTTCTTTTCAATAAGAGGAAGTACTAATTTCGCTAGAGTACCTTTGAGTTGAATCTTGGAAGTTTTAATATACTTATCCAGTACAAATTTAAAGATCTCTTCTGTTTTATAAGGATCTTTAGAAGTAAGTTCTATAAAAGAAACTTCTTCTTTTACTTCCAGTGTAGAACATTTAATTATTACATCTATCATATCTGATATATTTACAGGAGCTAGTACTTGTTTTGCGTTAGGTACTGGATATATTAGAGGGTAGTGCATTGTTTTTAAAATAGAGTTAATAAATCTATCATCTGGTTTTTCAGGATCGTATACTATGGAAGAACGGATGATTATTTTATGAGGAATCTTAGAGTTTAGAATATAAAACTCAGATAAATATTTTTCTCTAAGAAATTGATTTGGACTATTTTTATCGGCACCTAGAGCACTTATGTAAATAAGTTTTTGGGTACGAGCTTTTTCCATAGCACGAAGAAGGTTTTTTAAGATAGTGATATTTGAAGATTCCATAATATCTGTATTTTTTGTAGAAGCTCCTTGGTATGGAGTTTTCCATGCAAGATGTACTACAGTATCTACACCTCTTAGTGGTGCCATGATTAGTTCATAAGAACTCATATCGGAACATACAGGATATACATGGGCCATAGGTTGAGGTAAATGTTGTTTATACATTGCCACCACAGTATGATCAAGGGAGGATAGTTTTGTAATAAGACGGGTTCCTATAAAACCAGAGCAACCGGTAACCATAATTGCTTTTTCAACATTTGCCATATAGACCTCTAGGGGAGTATTTTGAGTAAAATAGTAGAAGAACTTCTTCTATCTGGACGATTTTATTTTACTATATGCTAAGAATTTTTGTCAATTGGCATTCCCTTCTAATCGTTGTATTCTATCTATGTTCAAATAGGTTATGGAGGTATAAAAATGGATGCTCAGTTTTTTTTAGTTTTGATTGCTTCATTTTCAGTTCTTCTATATTTCCTAATCCGTTTAGGAGAAACCCATCAACATAGAATTAACTACGAGTTTTTAAAATTTGCTCAAGCTGAAGAGAGAATATCTTGGCGGATGAGGATATATTATCTTAGTGAATTTTTATTTATGTTTCTTATAGTAACTGAGCATTTTTATTTAGGATCAAAGTTTGAAAGAATACATACAGTGATAGGACTAAGTTTTTTACTGATAGGAGTAAGTTTGAGGTTTTGGGCTATAACTACTCTTGGAAAACTTTGGTCTAAGAGATGTATGTTTATTCAGGGTAATTATGTAGTAAAAGAAGGTCCTTTTAAGTATCTTTCTCATCCTGAGTACTTATCTAGATTTTTAGATATAGTTGGTATGTGTGTTATGTTTAAGGCATTTTATTCTTTAGGTATATATATAGTTTGTATCAGTTATCTTTTGTATGGAATTATTAAAGTTGAGTCTTCTCAGATGAAAAGACTGGCTATAGATGATAATTCTTCAGGGATAACACACAGCTAATATGTAAAGTAAGGGGTTTATAACTTAAGTAATTAACAATTACTAGAGTTTATCTTGATTTGTCTTAGATATCATGTTAGCTTTTCTCACTGGTTAGTCTGATTTTTATATAGGAGAGAGATAATGTTAACTGAATTATTATCAGCCACTTTATATGCACAAGAAGCAACTGGCGGAGCTCCAAAAACTCCATCAGCTATGGAACTTTGGTTACCTCTTGTTGCTATTATATTTATATTTTATTTTATGATTATTCGTCCTCAGTCTAAAAGGAATAAAGAGCAAGCTCGTATGCTTACTGAACTCAAAGTTGGAGATGAAGTTGTTACAAACAGTGGTATTATTGGAAGAATTAAAAGTATAGCAGATAGATTTGTGGTAATTGAAATTAGTCCTAATGCTACAATGAAAGTTGTTAAACAATATATTGCAGGTCTTACAAGAAATTTAACTGATACTACATCTACTACCTCTACTGATAAAACTAGTAAATAATAGTGTAGTGGAAATTTGTTTTTATAAAAAATAAAAGGAAGAGTCATATGTGGACTCTTCCTTTATTAGTGTGTGTGGATTATTATGTCTTTATCTAATTTCTTAATTAATGAGTAATAAGTTTAATTTAGTTTTGTGTACCATATACTGCGTAAGAGTATGTACCTTTTATAAGAACTTGCTCGTTAGTAACAGGGATTGTACAATCAATTGAAGAGCAAGCATTTGATCTAAAACTAATTACTGTATGATCCCAAAGTTTATAGATGTTTGTATCTGTTACAAATCTATTTGCAAAGTTATCTAGTTTTGAGAACCATAGACATCCATTAATATCTGAACAAGTAGAATCATCACTTAATAGTAGACTATCATCAGCTAACACATTTTGATCATCTATTGAATAAGGATATAGGTTGTTATTATCTAGGTAGTATTCTTGACTGTTATCTTCTGAAGTAGAAGTAGAATTAATTTGATTATAGTTATTGGAATTGTAACTATTATTAAAATTACCAAAATTTGAAGTATATAGATTTAAATGAGCACGTGGACTAATTTGAGTTCTTGGTCCATATTGAGTAGAAAATCCGTGATTCATAATAGATACTCTTCTTGAAAAAGGAGAGATGAACTGACATGAAGGTAAAACATATTGTATACGAACAGGAACTAAGTAAGTTGTTGTAGTAGCTTTCCAATCTTCTTCAATAATAAAAGGAGCATTTGGATAATTAACGATTCCACCTTGTGCTTGAACACCGTATGGTGAACTGCCGTAACCATATTGATTAGTATTAGAAGTTTCTTCTTCAGTTAGAAAACCAAAAGAAGAAGAAGAAAGAACATTATCTATTAGTTGAATGCGTTCATAACTTTCAAAGATTGAATCGATGTTATCTTCTGTAATTTGAATGTTGGAAGGAACTTTTACAAATTCAACCGTATCAGATAAACCGTAAAGTACTTCGCTGTCATTAGAATTTGTGAAAAATCTATTTTGAGAGTTAGAGTTATTAGCTATTCTTGGTTGATTCCAGAGGTTAGCTTGTTGGTTGGATGTAGGAGCATTAACTGAAACAACTGCACTTCTTGCTATGATCTTTCCTTCAAAAGTTGCTTCGTTGAAAGGATCATCTGTTCTTTTAGCCCCACCATCTCCACAAGATATAAGAGCTGTACTTAGTAGGAAAGAACTAATAATAAGTCTAGATGATTTCATAATAATCTCCTCACAATAAATATAATGCACAAAATGTAATCAAATTTATAACTGCTATATACCTAAAATTTGATTAAATGTCAATCTTTTTTGATTAAAAAATATACAGAATTTAATACCTATATTTTAATCTGATTGATATTATTGGATGAATTGCTATACTGGATAAAGGATATAAATTAAGCTAGAAGCTTTTTTTTCTGGAGTATTTTAAAGGGTATACTTATTAGAATATTTAGGTAGTATAAATACTTAGTTAGGGTATTCATTCGAGGTTAAGGGAAGGTAAAAATGATAAAAAATACGATCGTTTATCTACTGGGTATAGTGGTTGGAATAATTTTTATAGGTATAGTAGGAGATCAACTTAGAGCTCAAGATGATGAAATAGAAGCAAGAATTTATGATGAGTATGAAACAAGTGGTGGAGAGAGTAATGCTTTTGCAGGATCTGGGGCATCAATTGTAAGTAAAATTGCTTCTATTAAAATTAATCCAGCAGGACTTTCTACTGGTAGAGTATATTCGATTGAGGGGGGATATCATAAACCATCTTATGGAGATGATTTTTATCAAATAGGAATAGTTGATAATAAAACATCATCTGTAGCAGCAGGTTTTTTATATACGGACTTTAGAAAAAGCGTACAAAAAAGACTTTTAAAAGAGGATGATGCTCCTGTGAAAAGAAGGTTTAGTCTTGGACTCGCTACTTCTTTGAATGAGGTAGTTTCTTTTGGAATTGGAGCAAATTATACTACAGCAATATCTGATGTTAGTATGGATGATAATGGAGAACTGGAATTTGAGAGAAAAAATGGGATAACAGCTGCAAACGTTGGTCTTCTTGTAAAAATAGGACAATCGGTAAAGTTAGGCCTTAGTGCAGAAAATCTATTTCATAAATCTTCCATGAGGGATTTCAATCCTAGATTTTATAGATTCGGATCCTCTTACCTTTTAGATGCTGGATCTATACAGTTAGAGTTTAATCTAGATTATAGGGGAAGAGAAAGAATAGAAAAAGAAAAAATTCTTGATAGCTCATTAGGAACACTAGAACATATGGTTTTTGTTGGAACTTCCATTACTTCATATGAAATTATAAAAATTATGGTAAGTTATGGAAGAGCTGTTAGAAATGATAAAAGATCATCTTTAGGATTTGGAATAAGTCTTAAAAAGAACGACAGTTATATTTCAGCTTCATGTTTATATCCTTATCTTAACGTTGATAAGAAGACTCACACTAGTATTACTCTTTCTTACGCTGTTGTAATATAACAGAAGAAGGTAATTTAAGGTTTTTATAAGTGAAAAGAGTGGTATTTTATAGAGTATAAAAAATAAGGTCTATTTTTTATATGGGTTTTTCTGCAAGTTTTTATCAAACTGAGGTAGAATAATAATAGGTATAGTTTATATATAGTATCTTTGTATACTATCGAACCATCTAACTAGTAGTAGAAGGATATACTATGTGGCAAAGTGTGTTTAACTCATTAAAAAATGGGGATATCTATTTTATTATACTGTCTATCTTTATGTTTTTTGCTCTGTTTTGTTTTTTTCAAAGATTTATTCTTCTTCAATTTGTATACAATATA
>CACXFL010000167.1 GCA_902766925.1 uncultured bacterium
TAACCTTAGATCCATGAGTAAGATGCCCCCCAGAAGATAGATTCATACCAAGAACCTTATCACCAGGAGAACAAAGTGCCATATATACCGCTGCATTTGCTTGAGCGCCAGAGTGAGGTTGAACGTTTGCAAAACGAGCTCCAAATAACTCACACGCTCTTGAAATAGCAATATTTTCTATTTCATCTACAAATTTACATCCACCGTAATATCTTTTTGAAGGAAGTCCTTCAGCGTATTTATTCGTAAGAATAGATCCCATAGTAGAAATAACAGAGTAGGAAGCAAAGTTCTCGGAAGCAATAAGCTCTAGTCCTTCTCTTTGTCTTTGAAGTTCCTTCTCTATCAGAGAATAAATTTCAGGGTCAGTAGAATTAAGGATTTTCCAAGGTTTTTCTAACATAAATCTATTCTCCTCTACGATACAAATAAGACAAATTTTAGATGTGATTTATTTAAAATTTTGTTTTTCAATCTGAGCTATTTTTCTAAGCCTTTCATCATGACGACCACCCTCATATTCTGTAGATAACCAAAGCTGAATCAGTGAGATAGCTCTATGATGATTTACAGCACGAGCTCCTAGACACATGATGTTAGTATCGTTATGAACTCGACTCATTCTAGTAGTAAATTCATCCCATACGTTTGCAGCCCTAACTTTAGGAAACTTATTAGCAACTATACACATACCAATTCCAGTACCACAAATTGCTATTCCTCTATCTATCTTTCCTTCAGATAAATCCCTTGCAAGAAGAGCCGCATAATCGGGATAATCCACAGACTGGGTGGATTCTATCGAGACTCCATAATCAACAACTTCATAATCTGCAACACATAAAAAGTCATAAACCATCTGTTTCAGTTCAACCCCAGCATGATCAGAAGCTACTCCTATTTTCATATCGATCTCCATAGAAAAATGAAATACACACTCACCCATTACAAACATAAGACGTAAGTTAGTTTATAACTTACGTCTTATAAATACCAGATAAATTACTGGTATCAATATCTAATTATTTTCTTTCTTTTGTTTAATATAAGCTAAAGCATCAGCTACAGTTTTAATAGATTCAGCATCTTTATCTGGTATTTCAATTTCAAATGCTTCTTCCATAGCCATGATAAATTCAACAAGATCTAAAGAGTCAGCACCTAAATCTTCAACAAATTTTGCTGTAGGAACAACCGCAGATTCTTCTACACCTAGCTCATCTACTATAATTTGTTTTAATTTTGCTTCTAAAGATTCAACCATTTATAACTACCTCCAAATTAATAAAAACACTTTCAACTGTTATTTACATTAATTATCTTCCAGTGAAAGTCTTCACAAAAACTAACTCATATTTAGAACTTGTGTATTAAAGGTTAACACCGAAATCTGAATCAAGTTCCTATAATCGTAGATAACAGTATCTTGGAAGATAGTGATTCTGTCAACTATATTCTAATTATTTGATCAAATATTATTAATATCTGTCGTTTAAATATAACTATGTTTAATTGATTTATTTTGGTTTATATTCAAATTGATTAAAAACAGTAGATCATTTACCATAACTCTTTGTAAATAGGTTATGGTAAATTAAATAATCCTAAATTTACACAAGGAATAAAGATTGGATAATAAAGATTTAAAGCTAGATCTAGAAAATATTTTCATATCAGATTCTCATATAGAATCTAGTATGGATGCAAAATACATGATTCTTGTAGAACTTTTATCATCTTTTATAAATAGTCCAGGTATAAAAAATATTTTTCTTCTAGGAGATATTTTTGATTTTTGTACAGGATCTTCTAGGTATTTTAGAAAAAAATATTTTGTTCTAGGATCTCTTTTAGAACGTTTAGTTAAACAGGGAACAAAGGTTTATTTTATAGAAGGAAACCATGAGTTCTATATGGCTGATTTAAAATGGAAGGGAGTAATCTGTAGTAGAGCTGAACCATATCTTGAAGTTGATATAGATGGTAGTAAAGTTCTTTTAACACATGGAGATATGCTTACTCCTTCTAGATACTATAGGTTCTATAATTATTTTGTAAGAACTAGAATTGTAAAATGGATAGTTACCTACGGTATAAGAATGCCTCTTGCGGAGTATCTAAGTGTAGGATACTCTAGAATGAGTAGAGGTAGACATATTGGTAATGAGATCAAACTCGAGGTATTAGATAAGAAAGTTCAAAAATATATGTCAGACAAATCAGCTGATTTACTGGTTTTTGGACATTTCCATAGGTATCTTACAGAGTTTGATAAAACTATAGTGTCAGATAAGTTGAATTTAACCTATGGATATATAGGACTTCCTTGGTGGGATAGACCTAGATTCGTTAATTTGAACTTACGTAACAAAAAAATACAAAGTTTTGTTTTTGATAATAACCATTGGATTATAGATAGTGAAAAAAATATATAAAATCTCTTGTTAATTTAAATATATTTTTCTACTATAAATCATACTTCCTAAGTGGAGAGGTGGCCGAGTGGCTGAAGGCAGCGGCTTGCTAAGCCGCCGTAGTGATTTTCGCTACCGAGGGTTCGAATCCCTCCCTCTCCGTTTTTTTGTGTCTTTTTTTCTCAAAACTCCCTAAATTATAAGCATATAAAGTCTATTAATCTTGGTTAATCTTAGCTATTTTTGAGTTATGTTAGAAATCAGAGGATCTGTATAACAATACAGTTGATGTGAATATTTTACTAAATATTGCCTATAGTAAAGTTATCATATCGGAACGGGTAATTTCCCAGGCTCCACTATCAATTAAGTTGCAGTTTAAGGAACTAAAACATAGTCCAATACCTATGATTTTATGATTCTTGTATTTTTCATCATGAAGATATTTATCAGCGTATCTTTTCTCCTGTATTTGATTCTTTGCAACCTCTACCTTCTGATCCATCTTAAGTTCAATGATATAAACAGTACTAGAAGTTTCTACTACAATATCTGCTATACCATCTCCACTTGCAACTTGTTCTCCTACAGATGATCCTCCTGCCATTTTTAATAAAAGTGCTATTACTATTTCTATAGCATTTTCATGATATTTTTGAGGAGTTCTTGTAAAGGATTTAAATAAACTATCTATTGTTTTTGTAAAACCTAGAATATCTCCACTTGTAAGAAGAGATCCTGCTGTTTTGTATTTAGAAAAATAGTTGGAATCTTTGTTCCAAACACTTTTTACAAGATAGGAACTAAAAGCAATAGATACCTCTCTGTTTGGAAAATCAAGGAAATATTGCTCAGTTTGAGAGTCATACGATTTTATGGTTAAATACCCTGTTTGATAAAACAGACGAACTAAATTTTCTCTATTGTCTAGATCATTCAAATCTAAATTAGAAAAGAAAAAATCAATCTCTTTTGGAGAAGTAATCTCATCTTTTAAATCAAATTTTATGGCGGAAGATAAAAGACTCACTAAAAAAGTAGAAGTTCCTGTCTGAGTCCAGTAGGAAACAAATTTACACTTTCGTTGGAAAAATTGATTCAAGTCTCCTGGATTATATACAGTTACATCACTGTCAGAAAATCTATACCCATCATACCATTCTCTAACCGAAGATAAAAAATCTTTTCTATTTTTTTTTATTATAGATGCCCCTTTTTCTATTTCGGAAGAAAAATATCTTTCAAGTTCTTCTTGAGTATATCCCATTATATCGCAATAATCTGCATCGAAGCTTATATCACTTAGATTATTCAATCCAGAAAATATTGAAGTATAAGCTAGTCTCGTAACTCCTGTTAGAAGTAAAAAATGAATACTATCACTGTAGAGTTTCAGTACAGAGTAGAAAGAACGCATAACTTCAGTAAGAGCTGATATCGTAGACTCATCTTGAGATATACAACTTAGAAGCGGATAATCATATTCATCAATAAGCACAACCACTTTTTGATTTTGCTGTTGGAAGTATAAAAACAGATTTTCCAAATAATCCTGAGCCAGTGAGGATCGCTCCCATTCCACATTATATTTGTTAGATTTTGCTACTTGTTTTATTACTCTGATTAACCTGTTATTTAGTTTTTCAGGTGTATTATCAGAGATATTAAATAACGATAATCTAATAACAGGATAGCTCTTCCAATCATAATCCTTGTTGTAGATTGAAAGTCCTCGGAACAGTTCTTTATTACCACTAAAGATCTCTGATAGAGTATCTACAAGAAGAGTCTTTCCAAAACGACGAGGACGAGCTAGGAAAAATCTTTTTGTTGCCTGGCTTATAAGATCATATACTCGTTCTGTTTTATCAATATACAGTGCTCCAAGTTCTCTGATTTCAGATAAGGAAGAAGAGCCGTATTGGATATTGCTAGACATTGTTATTATTCTCCGTGTTGGTATATAGTGATAGAGGCTAGTTTTATCCTTGTGTCAAATATAAATCAAGCTAGAACCATCATAGTATATTTTATTAATAATAACAATATTTTAAACCTAGATCTCTGCTTGGTATAGAAAAGGATACAGATAGAATTTGAACATGATCTTATTTCTGTCCTAGATAGTCTTATAAAAACAACCTTAAGATAATTTTTGATATTTGGTAAGAAGCTAATCAATCTAAGGATCCTTAGATTGATTAACTTTCCCTTATTGATAAGGAGGATATTTTAATGAATATTGATAAAAAATTAGCCGGGTATAAAGCCTTTACTAGGTTTGGACTGAGCTTTATATTCTTATCTTTTTTATTAGTCTCTTGTGGTAATGGTACCAGTTTTTTTAATCTTACAGTAAAAGATGAAGTAAATAATCCAGCA
>CACXFL010000168.1 GCA_902766925.1 uncultured bacterium
TGGTAGAAAATATCTAAAGGGGAGATGTGATTAATATATGAGTACTTCTGTTAAAAAAGTTATGTATTATAATATGGATGAGAAAATTTTAACTCCATATATATCAAAGGTAGAGTCTTTGGTGTCATCTATTGAGCAGATAGATCTACAAAAGACGGATAATATAAGAGGAGTACAAGCTGACCTTATTATAGTATCTTCTCCTCTAGGAGGAGAAGAACTTCTGCGATGGATTCAAAGGCTGATTGATGATAAAAATAAAGATAAAAATTCCATATGGACCCCGATACTATTTGTGACAGATGCGGATTTGTCTGAGGTAGAATCGCTAGTTTGGAAATGTATATCTGAAACTAACTGGTATTTTGATATAGTAAATAGAGATAATTTAGAATTTCTTTCAATTAGAATAGCCTTTTTGCTGAAGGTATCTGATCATATTAGAGAAATAGAAGAATATGATCAAAAAATCTCGGAACTTTCTAGTAGAGTTGTTGCTTTAGAAAATGCTGTTAAACATTAAACTGTAGTACGGTATAAGTATAGGTTAATATATGGTAAGTAAAAATATAGAGGATAGCTCAGAAGATAAGGGTATGGACTTTACACAAAAAGAGTGTCAAGTATCTACAAACAGTTATATAAATTATGAAAACTTATCTGATGAAGAACTTATCTATCGATTTATAATAGAGAAAAAAAACAAGGGTCAGTTTCTTCCTTATGAGTACCATGCATTGATACGAAGATGGGTAAAGGAAAGCTGTTATGTGGATGATCTTTTATTGATACTAGATGAAATTTTTACAGAGAAAAAAAATAAGAATATAGGGTTAGTAACACTTAATAAAAAAGTATTGGATAAAATAAAAACTTTATCAAAAAGATAGGTAGATAAGTAGATATGTAGTTGTTATTTAAGTTATGCTGGAATATTTAAACCTAGAGAATCTTTTTTAGAAGGTAACCATTGGAATAGGATAATACTTCTATCATCTAATGGGGGATTATCCAAAGATTTAAACCAAGAGTTTATAGCTAGAATATATTTATAACTATCTTTATTTAGTATAAAATCTTGGTCTTGGATACATGATTTTAGATATTTAAATAAACTTACTTCAGCTCTGCTGTTATAAAGGTATCCATCACTTACTACTATTAATATACTTCCTGGTTCTAAATTACATTGATATTCTGTCTTATGTTTAATTGCTAGAGGACTAAGTTCTAAGGAAATTGATTTTAACTCTTCACGGGTAGAATCTGAATACATAGAGGAACTAGGTTTTATTAAGAATGGAGCTCCATAATTAGAACGATATACATTCAAAGTATTTGAATTTAGGTCAAATTCAGCTCCGGCAAGAGCGTTAAAATCTGAAGTCTTTTGATCTAGATTATCGAAGAAACTTTGTAATTGAGAATCATAGGTTTCTAAACGTTTTTCTATTCCAGATTGATTCCAGATGGTTTTAGCTATCTGATGAGAAATAGAAGCTTTCAAAGCAGCTTGAACCCCATGACCTACTATATCTTGAAGGAAAAAAGTAAGTCTTTTAGAAGAAGAGTCCCAATTAACAAAATAACTATCTCCTGATACATATTGAGCTACATCTTGGTGGGTTAATATTTTTAGATTTGATGGTAGCTCAGGAATAGCCTGAATAGCTTTTTGGATGTTTCTTCCCAAGATAAGATCGGTTTCTATCTCTTTGTTCCACTCTCTTTCCTTGTCTAACATATTACGTAGTTCATTTTGAACTATGCTAAGTTCTAACTCTCTTTTTTGTAGTGAAGTAAATAATTCTACTACAAACAAAGCTATAATACTCATAAGAACTACAGCTAAAATTAAAACAAACATCAGTATATATGTTTGTTTATATAAAGTATTTTGCCATTGTAATCGTGGTTGAAGATATACTACATACCAATTTTTCTCATGTGTTTTTATAACCATCTGAGAGTATTGTTTAAAAGAACCTTTTTTTTCGGAGTTTAGCTTTGAAAAAGTATCAAATAGATTCATATTACTATTTTGAATAATACTTGGAATTTCAGAATCCGTAGATATTGATAAGAACGTGGATATAGGAATACGATGTTGACTTCTTAACTGTTCTAGTTTGTAATCTGCAAGGTTTACTCCAAGAGTTAAAGCGTTTGCTGGATCTAGTCCGTCAGCAAGTTTTAAAAAGTTATCGTCGTATAGTATAGCGTGAGAACGTTTTCCCAGCGATGCGTAGTTTGAATCTATAAATTTTTGAAGAATACTAGGAGAATATTTAGATCTCAGTACGCCCACTAGTCTGTGTTGTGAGTCAAGTATTGGAACAGCAAATATAAAATAAGAATCGTTATCATTTGTAAAACGAATATCATCTACGATTGCCATTTTTAAAGTAGATACTGTTTTAAAATAAGTATATTTAGATTCATTACGTATTAAATTTTTAGAATCTGTATCTATTAAAACTTTTCCTTTATCAGAAACAAGAGCATATGAAGTGGCGAATGGTTGGTTTTTTATTTGAAAAGCTTTTAATAGAGCTAGTATATCTGAGGTGGAAACTTGAGATTCTGAATTTTGTTGAGAGTCTGATGATGGATGTCGTTGATTTTGTAAATAAGTTATTAATTCAGGAATAGAAGCTTCGTTAGTCATATTCGTTTTGTTGGTATCTAGGAAAGTGTCTATTTGTTCTGATACAGCTCTTGCAGCATTATGAAGTTCTTTATTTAAATAATTTTCAAAAGAATCAATCATGGAAAAATATGAAAAAAATGTGATAACAGTAACAGGAATAACCATTAAAAGTGGAACCCATTTTATGGCTTTATAATCCAGTAATTTTTTTAAATTTAAATTCATATATTCCTTTTATTTATAATATATGTACGTATTCATCTATTAATAAATGTCTGATAAAAACTCGTTTGTAAAATAGATGTTAACCCAACTCTCATCCAGATCATCATCTAATTTTTTCCCAACAGTTTTCTCTCTTGTTTCTATCCAGTCTTTAGGAGAAGTCCACCCAAGACGTCTGCCTTCAGAATTTGGAGTATGAAGTAGGGGAATAAATAGCTTTATCGTTTTTTCTACATCTTCTCTAGAAGCTGTCTTTACATACTTATAGAATATATCAGCTGATTGTTCTGGATGTTCAATCATAAAGGCTATTCCTTTTTGAGTGGCTTTGAGAAAACCACGAACTAGATCTGGATGTTGATTTATAAAATAGGTAGAAGTGACTAGTGCAGAACTTAGATTATCAATTCCATAATCAGTAAATTTTATAAAATCTAACTCTATTTTGTAGCGGTTTTTTAATCGAGCAACTTGATCCAGATAATATCCTGATAGAACATCTGCATCTTTAGTAAAAATAGCATTTTCTTTTGTTATAGCATTTGGAAACTCAACTACTTTTAAACTGTCACGTGATAGTCCCATTTTAGGAAGAACGTTATACAAGAAACTAGTTTGAGCATCTCCAATAGATAGGGCTATTCTTTTGCCTACAAGATCCTGAACAGTTTTTATGTTAGCATCCTTTCTGAAAATAAAAGAAGAAGTGTCGTGTTGGCAAATTCCAGCTATAGCTTTGATTTGAGCTCCTTTATCAACAGCGTTTATTATAGAAGGAGCACTAGAATACCCTATTTCATATTCGTTTTTTTCTACCAGTGCAGTAGTAAGATTACTTCCTGCCCCAGGAAGTATCTCGAGATCTATTCCTTCTTTTAAATAATATCCTTTATCTAAAGCTACATAAAATGGAGTATGTTCTGCATAAAGTATCCAATTTAATCTTAGAGTCATTGATATTTTAGGTTTGGAATTTTGACTGATAATAAGAATTCCAAAAATAATCATGACTACAAATATCATGGAAAACAAAATAGAAAATTTTTTGTTCCAAAGCCATAATACAAAGTTAGATAGTTTCATAGTAAATCCCAGTGATATTGTTAACAATAACCAGAATGTATATCGGAATTTTGAGAACTTTCTTTAATCAAAAAGAGGGAATAATTTTAGATAAAAGGCAAAGATATTAGAATGTTATAAAAAAAAAGTTTGAACCAAGGCTCAAACTTTAATCTAAAAAAAGCTCCTGAGAAGGGACTTGAACCCCTGACCTAGTGGTTAACAGCCACCCGCTCTACCGACTGAGCTACTCAGGAACTGAAAAACCGATAGTAAATATTTACATAGCCAGTGAGATTATGTCAATAATTAATTCGATTTATATCGCATCTTCTAGAAGAACTTTGTTTATTGTATCTAATATTTCTTCCATTTCAAAAGGTTTAGTTATGTATTCTTTGGCTCCTACCTCAAAACCTTTTTCAATATCCTCTTTATTACTTCTTGCTGAAATTATAATGATAGGGATTTTTCTTAATTGAACATGTTCTTTGATTAAGGAACACAGCTCAAAGCCATCTACCCAAGGAAGATTAACATCAAGTAGAATTAGGTCAAATTTTGATGTTTCAAGATTTTTAGACAAGGATAAACCATCTTCTGCAAGGGTAACTTTAAAGTTTTGGGTTTCTAGGATTCTTTTCAGAGCAGATCTCATTATATCATCATCATCAACTACTAAGATATTTTTGGATTCTAAAAGACTGTTAGTCTCTCTAAAATCAGATAGATAAACAACTTTTTGAGAAGCCATTTTTTGTTGTTTTAATTTATTGATCTGTTTTGTAAGACCTGTTCCTGAATTTTTAGAATATCCATTTGTTCCCATAGTAAATCCCTGCGATGCTTGAATTATCATTATACCTTTTAATTTAATTAATCATATTCCAACTAAGGTATCGGATCTTAGGAAAATATTATTAGAAAACTAGAATAGAAAGCTAAAATAAAGTAAATCCATGTTTTTATAAAAATATAAAAACATGGATAAATATGAGAAAAATTATGAAAAGATAAAACTAATTTAATTTTAATTTTTTATTTTCTCAGATTAGAAATGATACTTTTTAATTTCAAAGGACTAATACCATAATAGATTAAACTACAAGATAAAAAGATAAGTCCTGTAAGGATAGAATTTAGTACTAGGGTAAATAAAAGACGTAGTTTATCTATATCTGTTAATTGAGATACAGGATCTAACTTTGATATAAAAATCTGAACTATTATTGAGAGTCCAAGAGCTAGACCTAACCAAAACATAGATTTAACAAATGGAAGATTAAAGATCTTAATATTAAAAGCTTTAAGACCATAAAATAATATAGCAAGATTAAAAGAGAGAGTTACAGAACTAGTTATACTAAGTCCTAAAGCTCCAAATCTTTGAGTGAGAAAAATACAAGCTAGAAGATTTACTCCTATTCCTATAAGAGAAACTTTCATGGTATAAGAAGTTTTATCTAATGCATAGTAGAAGGAGGTAACAACCTTTATTAGTCCGTAAGGAATAAGACAGAAACTGTATCCTAGAAGTACTTGGGAGGTGGCTTTTACTGTAGGAGAATCAAAGTTACCATATCCAAATAAAACACTTATCAGAGATTGACTGTTACATATGATTATAGAAAAACAAGGTATAAGTAACCATAGAGTTAAAATACAAGCGTTTTGAAAATCTGAAGAGGGCAGTGGGTGATGTTCTTTTAATGCAAGAGTAACTTTTTTACTTAAACTTGGAAGAGCAACAACTCCTATAGCTACACCAAAAAGACCTACAGGTAATTGAATCAGACGGAAAGCATAATTTAACCAAGTAATAGATCCGGTGGGAAGAGAAGCAGCGAAGTTAGTATTTATAAACACGTTAATACTTCCTGCACTAGAACCAATAGCTGCAGGAACAAGAAGCCAAAATACTTTTTTAACATCACCTGAAATATGAGGCAGGGAGAAAAAGTGAAGTTCTTTTAATTCTTTTAAAGTTCCCCAAATCATAGATAGGAGTTGAAGAAGAGAACCTAGTACTACACCAAAAGCTAATCCTGTGATAGAAGGAGAGTTAGATGAAAGAATAGAACTAAATCCCGAGGACATTATATTTGCAAAAACTAAGGCTCCTATAATATAACCTAGATTTAAAAATACTGAAGATACTGCAGAGAGAAAAAACTTACCTTTCTCACTAAGAACTCCCATAAGAATTGATCCTACGGTAGCAAAAATTAGAGTTGGGAACAAAATTCTAGTTAAGGTTATAGCTGATGAATAAAAATCAGAATCTCTTCCACTAGAATCAGAAATGAATGTAAAACATTTTACAAGTAATGGGGAAAAAATAATTCCAAGGATACATATAAACAGAATAATAAGAAATATAAGCTTTATTACATCGGATAAGAGTCGTTGAGCTTGGGTTCTATCTTGTACACATAAAGAAGAGTATACTTTTGTAAAAGAACTTCCAAGAGCTCCTTCAGCTAACATATCTCTCAAAAGATTAGGAATTCTGTTGGCAAGTAAAAAAGCATCTAAAAAGGAAGAAGCTCCAAATACCGAAGCTACTACCATATCCCTGAGTAAACCTGTAACTCTACTTAAAAGTGTACCAGTGGTAAATTTTAAACTTCTTGAAAACAGCGACAAGATAACCTCTATTGTTTGTTAAAGGTTGCGTGATAATTCTTTAACTTCTCAATGATATATTCTATCTTGTCTTCAGACATAGTCAAATAAATGTTAGAATCGCCCTCAGGATTTGATTTTTTTTCTTTAAGTACTTTTTCAAATGAATAAATAGCTCTTGGAATTGCATCTTTCAGAATTTCAGGAAAGTTTCTAGCTTTTTCAATTAATTCTAAAGATCTATAAGCACAGGCTGAATAATTTTTCTTTCTGTAGTAAAAAGCTGTTATAAAATCTAGGTTTTGAGCAAGTTTTAAATTAGCTTCGTCTAAAGAAGAGATAACTTGCTTGGCATAAGAACTATCAGGATACTTTTCTCTTAGCTCTTGCCAAGCAGATACTGCTTTTTGAGTATAGGTCTGATCTCTATCTTTTACTTGAGGAGATATTTTCCAGTAACAGTTTCCTACCATGTAAAGGACATAAGGAACTTTTTCATGATTTGGATGAAATTTTGCAAAGTTAGAATAAGAAATAGCTGCTTCATCGTAATGGGTTAGGGCATATTCGGATTCTGCTATAAGAAGATCTGCTTGAACGCTGTATGAACTATATGGAAATCTTGCTTTAAACTCTTCAAGTTTTTTTAAAGCTTCTTCATAATCTTTATCATCATAGTATGCTTTTACAACAGCAAAGGCCACTGTAGGATCATTAGGCATTTGTTTTTCTTGACAGCCACATATAAAAAACAATCCTATAAAATACAGGAGTAAAGAAGATATTTTTATTGATAAATTATTAGTATAAATTATTTTCATTGCTCGTTCCCTATTTGATTTTTTATTCTCTCCAATATATTTTGTTTAAACAAGTTATGATAAAGAGTAGAATAAATAGTATATTCAGATATAAAAACATAGCAATTATTACATGAATAATCAAAGGAATAAGGTCTAGCTAGTGGATATTAAATGGATAAAAAATAAGATAAAAAAAGAATCGGTATTTTTTATCTTTCTTGTTATATCCATAGTCCTTCATCTTAGTTCTTACCTCAATCTGAAAAATTATTCATCGTCTTGGAATGAAAATCATAGAATGGTAGATCCTTTGCAGGTAAAGATGGATGATTCATCTCAAGTACAAAAAATGGTAGATGAAGCTAAAAGATTATACGAAGCTCGTCAAAAGCCTAATGAAACACCAAAACATGCAGACCATATAGGATTTGAAAATCATTCTACTAAGAAAGAACAGAGGGTAGATACTAAATACAATACTCCTATGCTTGATGCTAGTTCTAGACTAAATCGAGCTGGAGGAAGACCTCAAGCTACTGAAAGTGAAGACAGCCAAGTGGATAAACTCTTACGAAAAAACAAAACTACAGCTAATCAACAAAAACTTGGAAAACTGTATAAAAAATATATGCCATCTTTTGATGAACCCAATTTTGTAGTGGGTTCAGGGAAGGAAGATTCTCATGTAGATGAACTAGATTCAAAATTAGAAAAAGGAGAATATACCGATGTAAATACTCTGGAATTTAAAAATATGGGGTATTTTGTAAGTATGAGAAAAGCAGTAGAAGCAGTTTGGGTATATCCTATGGAAGCTAGAAGGTTTAGGTACCAGGGAATTGTAGGAATAAAGTTTAATCTTGAAAAAGATGGATCGGTAACAGAACCTAAGGTTCTAAAATCTTCTGGATACAGAGTTTTGGATGTTTATGCTCTGAAAGCAATATCTGAAGCTTCTTTTTTCCCTCCTCCTAAAGATGTATATGAAAAAAGTCCATTTTACTGGACTTTTTCATATCAGATATATTGATTGCAGGTCTTTAATTTAATTTTAATTTTAAATTCCTTCTAGAAGTCTTTTTTCAAGATCTTTTATTTGTTCTGGGGAGAAGCTATCAGGATCTTCATAGAATCTATCAAGCATATTCAGTGTTTCTGGAGAAAGTTCAGATACTGAAGGCACTTCTTCAGAAGCAGCTACTTCAGGACCAGGTCCTGGAACAGGTGTAGGAGTAGTTGCAGTTGCTGAAGATGCGGTAGGAGCAGAAGGAAGTTCAGAATTTGCTATATTTGCAGAACCTAACTTATCAGGTAGTGCTGTAGTAGAGGTATAGGCTGAAGGAGTTGTAGAATATCCTGGTGTTTGTGATTTAGTAGGAGCTGTAGCTGTAGCACTACGTGCTGGAGCTGGAGCTGGAGTATTTGTTGCTACAGTAGATCCAAATTTATCAAAAGTTAAAGTAAAATCTTCGCCTATAGCAGATGAAGTGAGTGTTATTGAATTTGTACCAATTTTAGAGATCTTTAGTTCTTGAGAAAGAGGTTCTCCAAGTCTTCTTGTTAGAGAAGAGCCAGTTTGTTTGTCTTTTAAAACTACCACGTTACTGGATATAATTCCCACAAGCTCATATCTTGAAGCTACATCGTCAGATGAGGTGATAAGAGCATATGATAGAGATGAGTACAGAATACTAACTACAAGAATCAAAGAATATGAAACCATTCTTCTATTCATAATAATAATCCTCGCTTCTTATTGTATTTATTTGTGATTAAAATTTACTCTTTTTTTTAGAAAAAGTCAATGATAATATTAACTAGAGTTGTATCAAGTTTTGTAAGAATAATCATCATGTTTAAAAAATATCTAATGATTATTTTTGGTTGTATGTGTTTTATAATTTGCTTTGATTTTTTTTGAGGAAAAAATAATATCCTGTAGAGAGTTTTGATTGTACAGGTAGCTTAGAGTTATATGGAGGAATTTGGGTGTCTAAATCTCTTATAATTACCGAAAAACCTAGTGTTGCTAAGGATATAGTACAGGCACTGGGAGGCTTTGAGGTTAAAGATTCTGGAGAGTATTTTGAAAGTAAGGATTATGTATGTACTTATGCAGTAGGACATATACTAGGACTTAAAGAACCTGAAGATATTAGTGCTGAGTATAGACGATGGAAACTTTCTAACCTTCCTATAGTACCTGATAAATTTGAACTAAAACCGATTGAAAAACAGGAAAAAAGACTCAAAGTTATAAAAAAACTTCTTGAAAGAAAAGATGTAGATGTTCTGATTAATGCTTGTGATGCTGCTAGGGAAGGAGAACTTATCTTTAGAGAGATAGTTAACTTTTTTAAATGTAGTAAAGCTATAAAAAGAGTATGGCTTCAATCTATGACCAAGGCTTCTATTAAATCTGCTTTTTCTGGACTTATAGAAGGAGAAAAATTTAATAACCTAGCCTCAGCTGCGGAATGCAGATCCTACAGTGATTGGTTGATAGGAATGAACTCTACAAGAGCATTGACTTTGAGACTTAAAACCAGAGCTGAAAAAGGATCGAGCTGGTCTGCAGGAAGAGTTCAAACTCCAACTCTTGCAATTTTGGTAGAAAAAGAACTTGAAATACTTGGATATATCCCTAGACCTTATTGGAAGATACAAGCGGATTTTGTAGCTGATGGAAATAAGTATCAGGGGACTTGGTTTGATCCTGGGTTTAAAAAAAGTTCCGATAGAGATCTAAAAGAAGATAGGATCTTTGATAAAAATGAAGCTGAAAAAATTGTTAAACTGATAGATAAAAAACCAGCTGTAGCAGGTGAAGTTAGAAAAGCTAGAAACAGACAAGCTCCTCAACTCTTTGATCTAACATCGTTACAAAGAGAAGCAAATAGAAAGTTTTCTTGGTCAGCTTCAAGAACTCTTAAGGCTGCTCAAAGATGTTATGAGACTCATAAGATGTTAACCTATCCTAGAACTAGTTCTAAGGCTCTGCCTTCTGATTATGAACATGAAGTATCAAGAATACTTGAGGTACTGGAACAAACTAAAACTTATGGAGCTCATTGCTCGTATCTATTAAAGAATGGACTTTTAAATAAGAAAAAGATTTTTGATGATTCTGCAGTATCAGATCACTTTGCTATTATTCCTACTGGAGAACTTAAGAAAATAGAGGGAGATGATTTTAAACTTTATGATCTTGTTGTTAGAAGATTTTTGGCTTCTTTTTATCCGGTTGCAGTGTATGAAGATGTTGAAAGAACAACAGTAGTAGAAGGGGAGCATTTTATTAGTAGACCTCCTTCAATTCTTAAAGAACCAGGATGGATGAGTGTGTATGAAAAAGAAGAAAA
>CACXFL010000169.1 GCA_902766925.1 uncultured bacterium
AGGTTAGTAGTTAATTCCTCCAATTTTTAATTTAGGATCTTTCTTAGTTAGCTCTTTTATCTTTGAAAGTAGATCTTCAGATAATTTGATAACATTAGGATTCGTGTGTGATCCATCCAAAATTCCTACTAATTTTCGTTTTTCAAATATAGGATAACCACTACGTTTAAAGTTTATGGCATTATTATTAGGATCCGTACATGCCTCAATTTTTAAAGTGTATGGTTTCATTGTAGGGTTTTCTATAAGATCTGCATTTCTCAGTACTCTAGACTGATCAAAATTAGTACTAGAAGATTTCTCAATCTTAACTAAAGACAATGCTATATTGTCATTATTAAAATTAGATTCTGAAACCAGTATTCCATACTCATTACCTCTAGCTGTTCCAACTTGCACCTGAGGCAGATCATCAAAAGTACCATCTGGGAATCTAATAACTAAAATACTCTTAGTTGCTATGCCAGGACCAGGAACAGAAATTTCATGAATATCTATTGCATCTATAAAATGATTTCCTTTTTTAACACTTACTAGATCAGAAAATCTAGACAGATTGTCTTTTAACATTGTAAAAAGTGAATCTTTAGATGTTATGATGGTATTTGAGGAAACCACTGTAGCATATCCTTCAAAATGAGGATAATGCTTGGAACCTCTATCTTTTTCAAAAAATTCTTTATCTTTAAGATAAAGAATACGTCCCATTGACCATATAACTCTTTTAAAGGCTGATCTTAATGCTGATTTAAGATCAACACGAGAAACATCATCAATTAACAGTAAATGTGGTTTAATAGTAGAAAAGTGTATTCTATCTTGTAGACCTAAATAAAGATCTACTAGTTTTTCAATTTCTTCATCAAAACCTCTAATCCATTTTTCTGAACTATATTTATAAAAATTATTGTTTGGAAGAAAACTTGTTGACACTAAAGACATCGGATCACGATATCCGAGTAGTCCTTTATGAGACACAAAAGTTCCAGTATATGAGTCAATTATAGTATCAAAAGACAGTATCTTTGCTATAACAGGAATAACCCTTAAAGCCCATTTAAATTTAGAATTCTTACCTTCTAACTTCTGTTTATACTCATCAAAATAAAGTTCCGATGCATATGAAATAAAGCCAGCTACATCATACACAACTCTTCTAATAGCCAGTTCTTGAATTCCTTCGCGAGATTCTTCATTAAGAATTTCTGGATCAAAAAACCTACTCATCAAAGTGTTTATATCAAGTATCCCATTATTTGGATCTTCAAACACTTTACCTTTAAAACCTAATTCTTCTTTAAATTTCTGTTCATTTTTAAATGTAGTGTTATCTACAAGTCTAGCCTTTGTGATAATATTACTTCTCAAAAAGAGTTTTACCATAGATCCGGCTTCTGGAAGAATAAAAGACAGAATATCTTTTTCATTTTGAGGAATATATCTTAGGGAAAATTCGTCACGAAGTGCGTCTCTAGGACTTAAAAAGTTAGCAGGAGAAACACTTAGTTCCGAAGGGGAAGATAACTGATAAAAATTCTTATGATCATAGGAAAATTCTTTTGTAACAGTTAAATTTAGATTTTTATAATATATTTCAAACGAATTAATATCTATATAATCATCAACACTTAACGCTAAAAGTACTTCTTTTGGAGAGATAACAAGAGCATCGAGTTTTAAAATACTTTCAGAACCTTTACTATATAAATCTACTGTTACTATTGGATATAAAATTCTATCAGAATCGCTAGCTTCTCCCACTTTATAATCTGCTTGAAGATAACCATATTCATTTGAAGGATCAGCTACGCTACGAATAAATCTTTTATATCTTGAAGGTATTTTTGATAGATCTACTACAGATAGACCATTCTTAAAACTTGGCTGTTGGGCAAAACTAAAAATATCCTTACAATCTGTTCCAAATAATACGGATGAATAAAATGATAAGAACAAAAAACAAATGACTTGAATAGGATAAAAGCACTTTTTCACGATCTTTCCCCCTGAATGATTTCAAACCTCAGGTTTGAAATACAAAAAAAAAACTCAAACTACCTCAGTAGCTTTAGAGATTTAATTCTTGCAATCATTTACCTTTGATTTCAAATTCCGACAGCGGTACTACGACATCAATTCCATGTTTGAATAAGAGTATTCTTACTTATCATAATAACTACTTCTGTCAACGCAAAAAATAGAATATCCAGCTAGCCTAATTAGTAACTAGTGACTGCATACATTTAAACCCTAATTTACTAATTATTCTTATACTGATTTATAATTAATTATTCATCAAACTTAGATTTAGAAGGTATATCATTTATTCCATTAATAATAAGCATTCCATCTTTTTTAATCATTTTAATAAGTGCTTTAATTTCTTTCTCATTTGTAAAAATATCAGAGGTATCTATATAAGGCGAGGAATTATTAAAAGTTCCATGAGGAAATCTTATCAGAGTAAACGAAGTTTTTCCTCTAAGGGTAAAAAAAGAAAAATCATAAGAGTTAAGTGCTGGAACTAGGATCTTTTTATCTCCTTGATTTTTTATAATATAGATTTCTCCAGCAAACTCAGATCTTCCTTCTTTTCTAAGAGCTCGTAGTAGTTTAGTTTCTATTTTAATAGTATTTGAAGAAACTATCTGTGCAGATCCTAAAACCTTAGGATCTTCTACCTTAAAAGAAGAATCAGTTCCTTTTTCGTGTAAATAACTATCAGTAACGTAGAGTCTTTTTCCTAATGATAAAATTAAAGTTTTAAATAAACCTTCTACCATATCTAAAAGTTCTACCTCGGAAAACCC
>CACXFL010000170.1 GCA_902766925.1 uncultured bacterium
AGTTATTTCAAATTATAAAACTTTAATCTTTACTGTATCCCTTTTATTTTAATTCCATTCTGTCTTACAATGTTTTGTAAAAAAGAATAATTTTCTTCTAAAAGTAAGGAAGAATACATATCAAAAGTATCCCCAAACTCATTTATCCCTGCACCTGAAATAATACCAACAACCTCTCCTTTATTGTTTATCAAAGGACCTCCAGAATTTCCATGTGCAGATAAAAAAGAACTTCTCTCTTGAGAAGATAAAAATACTTTGTCTTTATTTAATATCACAACATCTCCCCATCTTTTATTCTCCCCTATTCCATCAGTATTAATTCCCATAGCTCCATATACTTTATCATCACCTGATGAAGGATCTTTAACCTTTAAAGGAATTAAATTATCAAAAGTATGATCAGGAAAGATTAATACCCCAACATCAAAGAAAAACTTTTTAGAACTTGCCATACTAGCTAAAGGATAAAAAGATGAGATAGCTTCTATATACTTATTATCTCCAAGAGTTCCACCTATAAATGCTCTATTAAAAATACAATGAGCTGCAGTTAATAAGACATTATGAGATACTACAACCCCTGTACAACTACTAGAGCTTTCCCAACCAAATGGAGAGTTATACTCTCTCATAACACGAATAATATCTTTAAGATTAACTATAAATTTTTGTGGTATTTGAATACTTTTTGCTAAAAGTTCTATATCCTTTTCACTAACTTGTTGTCTAGAAATAGTAGATCCGAAAAAATTTACTAATGAATCAAATAATTCTTTTCTTTTCTGAATATGTCTTAATTTATCAATTATAGGTTCTACTGTATCTACTAGCGCATCATCTCCTAACATATAATTTAGTGCTCTTACTACAGATTCACCTGTAATAGACCCATAACCTGCAGAAAATACTCTAACCACAGAAGAAAGATATAACTCATAATCTATATTACTATCTCTATCAAAAATATCAGTACATCTTGAAGCATAAATATCGATCGAATTAATTAGAAGAATAAAGAAAAAACAAAATACCATCAAACTAAAAGAAACTAGTTTTTTAGTAAATCTTTTCATCTTTCTTTAATTCTCCTCTATATGTATTCCTTCATATTTAGATTTAAGATTCAACAAATATTCTTTATTTGCAAGAGTTGAGCTATACATATTTACCAAATTACCAGTTATATCATCCACAATTGTTCCAAAAGTAGTTCCTACTATCCTATCTTTATTATCAAACAGAGCTCCTCCAGATTCTCCAGAACGTACTACTATTTCATCTTCCTTAGGAAAAACTCCTAATATATATTTATTACCAGCAAGCCTCCCTATACCAAACCTTAACATAGAATGATACAATCTAAATCCTGATGTGATAACTTCTTCTCCTATTTTGGGGGTACCTAAATAAATTGTAGCAGGAGGAATGTCCTCAAAAGTTCCTTTGGGGAAAATAGCTATTCCAATATCCCTGGTTATTGAACTATTCTCTAAATCTTCAGGATTTATAATTATCTTTGAATCCCCAATATAATCCGAAGGATAATCTATAGAATCTGATTCTATCGTATCTCCATTATGATAATATAAAACCTTATCTGATTTATATATACAGTGAGCTGCAGTAAGTAAAATTCTATCTGATATTACAACTCCAGTACAACTTGAAATCAATGTATCACTAAAATAATAATCATAGTAGAGTAACACTACCAGTTTCATACAAGACATTAAAATAGCTACTTCTTCAACACCTGTTTCTAAAAGGTATTGTTTTACACCAGTAGATTTCATAATTATTTTAAAAATATCTTTTGTTAGATCCTGTAATATATTGAGATATCTCATACTATAATAAAGTCTTTCCATAGCAGGATCATCTACTCCTAATTTAGGATCAGATTTTTTAACTAAATCTCTATTATATTTAATACCTAACCAATCCCTCATGACAAACTCTTCAATTTTTTGGATGAAAAGTTCAAATTCTTCGGGGCGATCTGTTTTCAATAAATTTAAAACCTTATATATTTCAGCAAACATCAGTTTTCCTGCCCTATCTTTTAAAATAAAAGCCAGATGTTTCATAATACCTTCACTTGTTAATTGAAACCATCTTCGGATACTCATCTCTATTCCAACAATAGATTTAGTAACAGGATATATATAGTCAATATGAGGATTAAATAACTGAGAAGATTCCGCAGTTAATCCTCTATAGATATATGAGGATTTACCGGTAACTCCTTTAAATTTTTTAAACCTAGAAAAACTACTTAACTCAGATGTTGTGTCTTTAGATATTTCGTCTAAATCAAATTCTATCTTTGTTTCTTCTTCTGAAAACATACTATCACACTGGTTATTGTCAGAAAAAACCAGTCCTGACCAAGTCAATACAAAGGTTAATATCAAAGTGTTAATAATCTGTCTATTCATCTATCTTTCCCCTAACACTTACTCCAGATTTTGAGGCTTTAGCACTTATTTCTTTAAACCCCTTGTTTTTAATATACATATCAAGCAAAACTAACTCATCTTCAAAAAATAAAGCTTCTTCTAAATTTCTAACCTCTATCAGAGTTTGTACAAATATCTTAATCAAATCCTCACTAGAAACATTTCTAATATCATTTAGTATTTCAGAAATCTTATTATCTTCTTCTAGTATCTGACTTAAACTAAAATTTTTATTATAATTTAAATCAAAATCAAAATTTTCACTCTGACTAGAAACTTCCTTTTTAAACTCTTCTTCTTTTCCTAGTTGTGAATAAAATCTTTTAAGATCCACATTTCCTATTTTTTCTCCTCCCAGTAGATTTTTATAAGCTCTAAGTAGTTCAGCTAAACTAAAATTATATTTTTTATTTTGTTGAACTACTCTTAAAATCTGTTTTATGGAGAAACTAAACGGACCTATATAAAAAAGTTGATCTAAATCAGATATATCTGACTGATATAATAATCTTAATAAAAACATTTTATCATCTAATTTAAACTTAGATTCCACGAACTTAACAAATTCTTGTTGATATAAAGATCCTTTTAAAAACTTAATTATAAAACTTAAATCTTGTTCCAAAAGATACGGATACTTTCTAACTA
Organism: uncultured bacterium; assembly: GCA_902766925.1. Lineage (GTDB taxonomy): Bacteria > Bdellovibrionota_B > Oligoflexia > Oligoflexales > CACXFL01 > CACXFL01. Next base: position 3,111 of record CACXFL010000170.1, read on the forward strand.
TATCTCGAAAAAATTCTGATCCTGTTATTTTTTTTAAAAAAGTTTCTTCATAAACTTTTTGATGTATAGGTTTAGAATCCTCAGCAACTAGATTCATTTCAGAAAGATTTTTTCTAATTGTTTCTGAATTAGTAACTCTCATCTTATATTTTTTTTTCTTATAAGATAAAACCTCATCACTATAAATTAAATCAGCTAGATTATAAATAGTCTCTTCTACATGAATTTTTCTATTAGATCCTATTGGAGTAGATAGTCCCAATCTTTGAATATAGTAATTCAACATAGAAGATATTAGTTTCTTTTTTACATCAGGTAGGATACTGTTCCAAACAACATCAGAATTTACCGCCACAGTATATGAGCCCAAGTCATACTTACTATCATGATTTGAAATCCAGTATACTTCTCCCTCTATATCAGCATAAGGAAATCCTTTTCTAGAACTTAGTATTTTAAGTAGACTGATAATTATATATCTTAAAATATCTGGATCTTCCATTACATCATACAAATCATCTTCCTTACGATCTACTAGTATTTCTTTGAAAAAAGAATACAAAAATTCATCTATTTTTATAAATAGTACTTTTGCTTCTATTGCACTTAGTCCTGTGTTATGGGGAAGATAAGAACTTTGTATTTTACCGTATAGTTCATCAAAAAATTTAATATCAAACAGATCCACCATTTGAATAATAATAGGATTTATTTCATTAATCCTAAATCCTTTACTAGTTGCAGAATATCCTCCACCTTTGTACTTAGTTTTTTCCACTTTATAAAAAGAAGAAGATGAAGAAAACATACCATCACAATATTCACTAGCATCTACCCTACTAGAAAACGTCACCGCAAGTATTATCAAGAATATCTCACGAATATATGATTGAATATTTTTTACTCTTAATCTCATATTTTTTATTTCGTATTAAACTAATGTATTGTGAAAAACCCTCGATAAAAAAGCACATTACCCCAAATAAGTCAATTACAAATACCCCCGTAAATAATAAATATCTTATAAATTTATTAATAAGTCTTCTTCATCTAGTTCTGTAAAATCAAAGGAATAATTCACATCTGTTTCTTTTACAGATCTTTCTAAATCTCCTAAATTTTCACCATCTATAAAGATCCCATTTTTTTGACTCAATTTTGAAACGGTTGATTCTTGTGAGAGGGTGTTAAGGATCAGTTTATTTAAATCATAGATATCACAGTTATAATCCATTGTGTGAGTATGAAGACCTCTTTTTATACTGCTTACAAAATTATTTTTGAATCTTTGTTGGAAATACATCGCCATATTTACTGCTAGTCTGATTCTATCTACTCTCACTCCATCCCCATAAAGAGTTAAAAATAAATTTAAAATCTTTTGTGGATTAAGTTCTCGGTCCCTACTTTCTCCAAGAATATCCAGAATTTGACCTAAGGAAAATCCCCAGGAGCCTATATAATACATCTGATCCAGATCCAAAATATCACTTGTGTTAATCATATATTCTATAAATTTTTTATCTCTTCCGTTAAATATCTTATCTACCTCTCTTCCAAATTCCACCTCATATCCAGAGTATTTAAAAAACTTAAATAAAAACGCTAGATCTTGTTCTATAAGATGAGGATTAAACTTCAAAGCATTATTAAACACTTCCATCTTTTTAATTCTTTCTAACATCAGATTTGCATCCACAACATCTCTGATCTCTTGTCCATACGAGTGAACTGCACGAAATCCTTCTTGTATTCTTTTTTTATTTCTAGATCTGATATCATATCTTATTTTTTTCTTTTCTATATCCAGATCCATGAGTTCTTTAGTAGTAAAAATCTCTTCTCCAACTTGAAGAAGTTCTGTAGTATGATATTTAGGGTCATTTCTAAATTTTAGACTAAAATATAGAAGAATAGAGCTTACAAGCTTTTTATGTATAGAGTAAGGAACGTACTTAAAAAAGAGAGGATGCTTGAAATTAATTGTGTTTTTAGGAAAGGTTCTTGATGGATCCAAGAAAGATCTTATATCGTATACTTGTCCTTCATCTTCAATATATGCTTGCCACAATGTTGATGAATGACTAATCTGTTTTAAAACAGCAAAAACTACAATCATCGTAACATCTGGATTCATTTCCAATCTATGTTGTTTAATGCGTTCGTCTTTATGAAGAGGATCTTTTTGCAATATTTCATATTCATCTAGTTCATCTTCTCCGAGAAATATATGATCAGCAAAACCTTCTAATGTTTGTTCTAGTCTACCAATTAAACTCTTAATTTCAGCATAGCTGATATCTTTTCCATGAAACATATATGAGTTCGAGTCTTGTTTGATCTCATCAAAATACATAGTATCGTACACATCAGCAATCTCAAGGAGGATACTTCCAATATTATTAATTTTAACCTTTTTCCCATCTCTCCCTATTCCTCTATCTTTCTTAGGGTATAATTTTTCATACTCTTTATCGTACATCTGATCGATATCTTCTTGAATAAGACTTGAATCTGAAAACAAATCATCACAGTCAAGATTTTTTGCAAAACTTGTTTTGGTGAATAAAAATATAAAAATATAAATCCCTAAAGAAAGTCCTCGCTTTAGCATAGAAACCTCTTATCCTACCTGAACTTTAAAACCATCAAATCAATTTATTTGAGGGAGAATAAGACCATAAAGTAGGCTAGATGTCAATTTTATTCATTCTTATTCCCCTGATTTTTTTTATTATTCGTAAATTTTATATATGATACCAGTCTGATTAATATTAGTGTTTATGGTTAACTCATTAAATTTAATAGAAAAGTCCAGTTATTCAAAAACTTCTGTTATTTTTTTTAATTGTATTTTAATTATTATAATAAACAGTACTAACCATACAAAGAACAGGCTTGCTCCTTAATCTATGTTAATACCTCTATGTTCTTGTTTTTCGGGATACATCAGGGGGAGAATTCCTACTTTATCTCATCCATAGGAATTACAGCATCTGTGGTATCATTTATATTTTTCAACCACTTAACTATATCTTTACTAAATGTTGTATCACATCCTATAAGATCTTTATAGTTTGATACAGAATCAATATAGGAATGTACTCCTACTATTAAACTTTGATCATCATACAAAAGAGCTGGACCTCCTGAATCCCCATACCAGGTAGTAGAATTAATTCCAGGAGGATCTATCCTCTTTTCTTCTTCTATATATGCATTTTTAAAAGGACTTTTAAATCCTAACATTCCATTTGCACAAACAGAAGTTTGTATTGAGTTAGAAGTTCCATATCTACGAACTTTTTTATCATTTTTAGAAAAAACTACCACTGAAGTTCCTGTAATAGATTCTGTGTCCTCAGTTTCTCCAATTGTTGTTTCAGGAGCATAACCTACAAGTTGTAATTTAGTTCCTTTTTCAAGAGTTCTATTGGATATTTTAAGAGGTTTAATGTCACTGAATACATTATTGTCAAACACAACAACACCTATATCATAAGGGGAAGCTTCCTTTAAATTTTCCTGTTCGTTTTCATTTCCCTCTCCAACAGCTCCTCCTTCTCTATCTCTATATTCTATATAAGTCTTATTATAGTAAAAACTCTTTGCTAAAACTTTCTTACCTGAAGAAAGTTTTACAGTAATATCAGTTACCGTTTCTCCTCCAGGTAATGCAGTGTCATAATACAAACAATGAGCTGATGTTAAAAGAGTGTTATGAGAAATTACAGAAGCAGAACATTTTCCATCTACAACAGAATTACTTATCCCTTCAGCCGTTTTTTTAGTTGTTTCTTGGTATAATGAAAATAAAACTACTGAAGGATATAGATTATTTTTATCTTCAATTCCGTTAACAATTTTAGGATTTGAGCCAGTCTTATCTGATTTACACGAACAAAAGCAAACAAAAAAAACCAGCCCTACTATAACAAAAAATCCCTTGTTCATCCTCTGCTCCAGATATTTCCTTAATAACTTAAAAATACTACTTAT
>CACXFL010000171.1 GCA_902766925.1 uncultured bacterium
GAAGTTACAAGTGGTGGGAAGATATGAGAACGATCTAAGGTAGTAGAAAGGTTTTGACCTTCTTGAACTGAGGTTTTAGATTGATCAACAATACCTGAGATAATGGAGTTAGATATAACGTTTTTAGTAATATCTAAAGCATTTATAATAGGTACCCCAGAACTTAAAAGAGTAGATAAAGTTTTAGTAAACTGAGATACAGATAGTCTCATTACAATTGGACCAAATAAAGGTGCTTTTAAAGCCATGGAATCAAATTTCATCCTACCTTTAGGAGATTTTTTCCATTTAATAAAGGCGTAGGTAATAAGACCTATGGTAAGAAGAATCAAATACCAGTAGTTTTGAATAATTTCAGAAAGTTTAATACAAAGGTTTGTATACCAAGGGATAGTTACTTTCATGTTATTAAATACTTTAACAAGTTTAGGTATAACCATCACAAATAAAAGTACTATAATACCAGAAGAAGCTACCATCATAAGCATTGGATAAGTCATAGCTGAGATGATCTTTCCCTTCATAGCAATCTGAGATTCTATAAAATCAGCTAGACGAGAAAGTACTAGATCAAGCTTTCCGGAACTTTCTCCTGCTCGAATCATGTTGATATAAAGTTTTGAAAATACCTTAGGAAAAGCTCCTGTGGCATCTGCTAGAGATTGTCCTTCTGATATTTTTTCTCTTACAGCTGATAGAGTGTTTGATAGAACTACGTTAGAAGATTGTTGAGTCAAAGCTCTAAGGGAAGCATCTAGAGGAACTTGGGCTTTTTGAAGTACAGCAAACTGTCTGGTCATAATAGCAAGATCTTGTTGAGAAACCCCACTACCTATGGTGATGTTAAGGCTTGATTTTTTACCACTAACATCAACTTCTTCTTTGATCTCTGATACGATTACCTTGTGCTTTTGTCTTAGGATTGATTTTGCAGATCTAACACTATCTGCTTCAACCTTTCCTTTACAAGCGGATCCGTTATCAGAGTTATAACCTTTATATACATAGATAGCCACAGTAGTTCTCCATACTAAATTAAATTAGCCAAGATCCAAATCATCAGTTTGAGTTTTTCTTACAGCCTCTTCTATAGAGGTTAATCCTTTTAGTACATCTTTCAAAGCTGCTTCTCTTAAGGTTACCATACCTTTTCTAACAGCTACTTTTTTAATAGCGGTTGCATCTTGGGTTTTTAAAATGGTCTCTCTCATTTCATCGTCAAATACTAAAAGTTCATATACACCCATTCTATCGATATAACCTTGACCCATACAACGTTCACATCCTGCTCCAGCTTTATATATCTTATATTTTGATACATCTTTAGGATCAATTCCTAATTGATGTATCTCATAAGCACTAGGAGTATATTGAACCTTGCATAGTGGACAAAGTTTTCTAATAAGACGAGTTGCTACTACTCCAAGAACAGATGAGGAGAGTTGGAAAGGTTGAATATCAAAATCCAGTAACCTTGTTACTGATGAAGCAGTATCGTTTGTGTGAAGGGTAGAAAATACTAAGTGACCTGTGATAGAAGCCTGAACCGCAATTTTTGCAGTTTCAGCATCTCTTATTTCTCCGATCATTATAACATCAGGGTCCTGTCTTAAAATAGATCTAAGTCCTGCAGCAAAAGTCATACCTATTTTATCCTTAACTTCTACTTGACCAACCCCTGCTAGCTGATATTCTACAGGATCTTCTATGGTTAAGATATTTATATCTGGATGATTGATATGAGACAAGGCTGAATATAACAGTGTAGTTTTACCAGATCCAGTAGGACCAGTAACTAAGAAGATTCCGTGTTTTTGGTTAATGATTTTAGTAAAATCTGGATAGATATCTGGATCTATTCCCATCTGATCTAATCGTTTAGCTCCTGCAGATTTATCTAGTAATCTCATTACCAGTCGTTCTCCATGAGCTATAGGAATGGTTGACAGACGAACGTCGATATCCTTACCAGCTACTTTAATACTAATACGACCGTCTTGAGGAACACGTTTTTCCGCAATATTTAGTTTACCAATAATCTTTATTCTGGTAGCGATAGATCCTGCATGTCTTTTAGGAAGTCTCATTTTATCGTATAGGATACCATCGATTCTAAATCTAACTACAATTTCTGTTTCATAAGGTTCTATGTGAATATCAGAAGCTCTTTCTTTTACAGCTCTGGCAAGCAGTCCGTTAACTAACCTAATTATAGGTTTTTCATCATCTCCAGATTCTAGAAGATCTCGGGTATCTTCTAGAGAGTCTTCTGTATAATCCTCTTCTCCAGAAAGTTCATCAATAGCTTTTTGAGAGTTATCTGAAGATTTTTCATAAACTCTGTTTATAGCGTTATTGATTACAGTAGGAGTTGATAGAATCATATTAACATTAGTTGATAGAATAAGTCTAAGATCATCTAGTGGGAAGATATTCAATGGATCTGCTACAGCTACTGTAATGTTAAATTCATCTTTAGCTATAGGAATAATTAAATTATCCTTACAAAACTGAATAGGAATATTTTCTACTAAAGAAGAATCAATGTCATTAACAGGAAGTTTATCATAGTAAGGAAGATCTAATTGTTTAGCTAGAGCTTTAAATACATCTTCTTCAGTAGCATACTTTTGCATTACTAGAGCTTGACCGAGTTTAAGTTCTCCAGAGTTTTTTTGAGCATCGAGAACTTCTTGGAGTTGAGCTTCTGTTATTACATTATCTTCAATTAAAATCTGACCTAGACTTTTTTTATGACAACTAACATCTCTTTTTACATAAGAGTTACTTGTAAGTCTATTAGATTGAAGTTTTTCAAATACTTCAGAGGAGGCTTCTTTTAACTCCATTTGGTCATGATCATTCATTTGTTCACTATTAGACATATCCCACCTTTTAATAAATCTAAAACCATTTCTATCTTATATCTAAGCTAAATAGTAGAAAACTATTTTTTCTCTTCTTCTACTTGAACCTCTAATCCATTAGGGGTATCAGGAACTGCCTCAATTATTACATCAGAAGGAACCTTTGATGGATCGTACTGATTTGGTTGAATTTCAGTAGGATCTTGAGGTTGAGGTTCTCCTATTGGTTGAGATTCTGTAGCTTGTTCTGGAACCGCAGAAGCTGTTTTGGAATATCCCATATCTTGAAGCATTTCTTCTTCTCTGGCTTTTCTATTAACTTCTTCTATATGAGAGAAAGCATCTTCTTGGAATTTGCCGTTTTCTGAGGTGGCAAGTTTCTTATAAAGATCTTGATCTTGATAAGAATTACCATAAACAAGATTTAAGAATTCATCTCTTTCTTTAACTTTCTTTTCATAAATAACTGCTAGATCGTTTGCTCCATGAACTATATGAGGAGTTAAAAATACCATAAGATTTCCCTTGGTTTTTTGAATGGTAGAATTTCTAAATAACCACCCAATGATAGGAATATCACCAAGGAATGGAATTTTACGGTTAACTTCTATATCATCTTCTTTAACAAGACCGGAAATAACTACAGTTTGACCATTTTTAACTGTGATCTTTTGTTTTGTTTTTCTTTTCATAATAGTAGGAGCTTGAGCTACGGAATCTATTTTAGCAGTGTTAGATGATAGATCCATATCCAAAGTGATGTAGTTTGTAGGACTTATCTTAGGAGTAAGAGTAAGTTCTAGATCTACATTTTCCTTATCTAGGTTTTGAGTTACAGCTCCAGTTGCACTTACTACGGAAGATCCCTTGAAGTAAATGGTATCTCCAACAGTAATAGAAGCTTGTTCGTTATTAGCTGTAAGAATATGAGGAGATGATAATACGTTTGAATGAGAATCAGTTTTTATCATCTTAATAAGAGCTCCTGGAGATATTTCTCCTAGACCAGGAACTTTAACTGTCTTATTTAGAAGTACTCCAACTACTAAATCATCAGCAAAAGTACCAGCAGCTTTACTTACGGAAGTTGTTGTAGTAGAACCGGTGATGGTACTTTCAATAAGTGGAGCCATAGCCCCTGCTTCCCAGGTATATGCTAGATTTGTTTTAGATCCACCGGAACCTAAGAATATTGAAGAACCGTAGTTTAACTTACCATCTAGGTTCATATCTATAATTTCAGCTTCTACAAATACTTGAGAACGTTTTACATCAAGTTTTTTGATTAGATTATTTACTGAATCATAAGCAGCCCTACTTCCTGAAATTATAAGAGAGTTAGAAGTTTCATCTGCTGTAATTTTTACATCATCATCTAAGTTTACAATAGAAGATCCTCCGCTAGTTGAAGAGGAAGAAGAAAGAGAGCTTTTTGACCCACTTTTCTTATTACCACTAATTAGTGAAGAAAGTGTGGAAGCAAGTTTTGATGCATCAACATAACTTAAAGGTCTTACGTGGATGTTAGCTTGATTGGAGTTATCATCCATTTTAACATCTACTGCTTCTACTAAATCTTTTACCCTTTTTGTAAACGCAGAGTTACCAAATACCAAAATGGTGTTAGTTCTATCATCAGGGATAATCTTATTTTGTCCAGAGGAAACTCCCATTGATGAAAGATTTGATACTACAGTTTTAACATCAGAGTATTTAACAGGAACTACTGTAAGTTTAGGTTGATTTGATGGAGTATCGAGATATGAAAGAATTTCCATCAGTTTTTTAATTTTATATCCAGAGTCACTTACAATTAAAGTATTTGTAGGCTCATAAATTACGTAAGTAGAGGTCATGATTTTTGAAAGGTTCATCTGAATATCAGTAACTTTTACATATTTTAAAGGAATAATTTGAGTGATGTATTCATCCGTCATAGGAGTCCAATTAGATCCTACAAAGGTTTTAATGTTAGCGTTATTTACTTGGTTAGTTCTTATAATTTTTATTACTTTACCTGTTTCAACAGTAGTAAGTCCAAGAAGAGACAAAGCTGATAAAAACGCTTGATATGCTTCTACCTTAGTAATTTTTTTAGGAGAGATCATTCTTATTTTACTAGATCCTACGGCAGAATCATCAAGGATTACGTTCTTTCCAGTCCATAAAGATACAGCTGTTATAATATCTTTTATATCTGTTGGTTCTGGGAAATGAAGACTTACAAGTTCTTGACCTTCAGGTATAACATCGGATCCTGATGTTGATTCAGAAGGTTTAAGTACTTTTATCTCTTCTATAAAATCCTTAGCCTTATCTTCAGGAGTCTTTTGGGGAGGAGTAATCTTATTTTGAGCTTGAGCTTGTGGTTCAGCTGCAGGTGTTGGTGCAGGTGGAGGTGTTTGAACAGGAGGAGGAGTAGGTTCAGGTTGTGAAACTGTATCCTGACCTGTAGGAGCTTCTTGTACTAATGAAGGATCATTAGTAGGAGCTTGAGTATTACCAGGATTTTGAGCTGGTCTCTTTTCCCTGTCAACCCTATTTTTAATCTGCTGTACTCTGTTACGTAAAACGCTGTTACGTTCTACGTTTTGATCCTTGTTACCTACCTTTTCTCCAGGAGGATTAACTTCTTCCTCACGAGTAAGTTCAGGTTGAAGTTCTTCTTCTGGTTCAGCCACGTTTACTCCATCCTCTGTACCAGAAGGATCTACTGCATTTACATCAGATTCTTCCGTAGGATTAGCTTGAGCAAATAGTAGCATTGGCAGAAGAAAGATAACAAGTAGCCAAAACTTTCTGAAAACCTTTAATTTGGATCCATCCATGATTCTCTCCACTATAATAAGAAAACTAAACTAGTAAATATAAATAAACGTTAAATACGTACTAAACCAGAATTATTCTTGTCTTACATCTACCACCATAGGAACCTCATTTCTTATAAATTGAATATGAATATCTCTATCTTTTTGGAACGCTTCATACAGAGCAAATCCTTGATCAGGATCTAACAAAGAGGTATCGTTTACTTGAGTTACAATATCTCCGTCTTTGAGACAGATCCTATCGAAAATACTTCCTGGAACAATTGCTAAAAGTTTAAATCCAGTCATTCCAGATTCTGTTATGTTTGGAATTACTTTTGCTTTACCTAGGATATTAGAAAAACCAATTCCAAGTTCTGCATTGATAAAGTTTTCAGATAGGGTAACAAGACCACAAGCTGATTGAACTCCACCAGCACTTTTTATACCAGAGTATTCTTTAGGAACAACACTTACTCCCATTTCATCTAAAACTTTATCTATATTTTTAACAACATTTACTAAACATTCTTTAGTTCCTTTATTATTAATTACTACCATATCCGGACTGATAGAATAGATTGAAGCTCCATCTTTATCTATCAAAACATCTCCTACGGTATAAAAATCAGTAAATTCAGAATCGTTATCTTTTATACTTACTACTGAGTGCTTTCCTTGACTTATAATTCCTAAAACACTTAGTCCTAAGGTACAAGGGTTACAAGGAGCTGAAGGATCAAAAGTAGAAAATATACCAGAGGATTCTTTTGATGATTCATCAGGAAGACTCCCTGATAAATTAAATAGGTTTCTATCTAGAATATAACCAGAAGCTTCTTTATAGTTAAAGGTATTATCAGTTTGAATAACTTCAGGATTTGTAACTTTGATGTTATTTAAAGAAGGAGAAGATATAGATAAAAGAACAGCACTGGTTGAACTAGATACAACAGAAGAACACATATAGGCTACAAGTATCAACCATAACGCAGTACTATACTTTTGGATAAAAGTATGTATCTTTAGTTTCTTTAAGAAAGAAACTACTTTCCTTTTATCAAGTTCTTTAAAAAAGATTTTAATCTTTTCTAAGTTTGGCATTAACTTCTAACACTCCTTTACTGTACCATAAGTTTCATTGGAATTTTATTCCCATTACGTACCACACTTATATCTATATTTTTAGCATTTCTTAAAGATTGCAGTAGTCTTATAGCTCCTGCTGCATCAGTAAGTTTGACTCCGTTTATCTCATCTATAATATCATTGTTTAAAAGTCCTGCTTTTTCATATACAGAATCAGGTTTAATTCTGGTTAAAATAAATCCGTTTACTCTTCCATTTACTATGTTTGGAGATGCTTTTGCATCTTGAAGAACTTTAGGTAGATCTGCTCCAAGCATATGATCTTTTTTAGCTGTAGTAATTGTAGTTTCATATCCGTTTCTTACAAGTCCTTCTTCTTCATAGTAAGCAAGTACTCCTCCTGGAAGTATTTCAACACTCTTTTTCGATTGAGTTTTTTTAGCGGTCCTTTTTCTTTGAGGCATAGTGTATTCTACTAAATCTAAAAACTCGAGATTACCATTATTTTTTACAATAATCTGAGAATTATGTATTTCTTCTATAAATACGTTTCCAAGTACTCTATCTCCTACAGAGAAGTTATTAGTCTTTTTTCTTTCTGGATCTTCAATGATAGCAACTCCATTATATGGAGTTCCTCCGTATATAATTCCTATTACTTTTAATTTAAGTTTAGATCTTATAACATGATCTGATATTACAGCTTCTTTTTCTCTTGTATCATCTCCTATAGTTCCTTCTTTATTAAACAAGTTTCTATCATAGATAAGATTCATTACATCTTCTGGTAGTGAATTTATTCCTCCAACTATTTTAGGAGAATCGATATTAATTGGTTGAGAAGTTTTTAGATCTGGATACATTAATTTTTCTATAATAAATGAGCTAACACAAGCAAGAACAAAACTAGAGACGAGTACTCCTACCGTTAAAGGAATATTAATCTCACTAACAATCTTTTTTAGATCTTCAGATTCTAAGTAAGATCGTAATTTAATTTTTAAATCAGAAATGAATTTAAAATTAAATTTTTGCATTTAACAATATATCCTTTCGTCTCTTATATATTCATAGATTGATCTTGAAGCAGTTTCAGATGTATAAAATGACTCTTGAAGATGAAGATCTGCTTGGTTGTAATAAGGTAATCTATTTTTCAAAAGTTCTTCTAGTTTTAGTGTTAATTTGCTTTTTAAAGATTGAGGATCATTTGTTTGATCTTCTGAACTAGATACAAGCAGGGGTTTTTGAGCTAGAAGATTTTGATCCTGAATAAATCTTTGTGTAATTAGATTTACAGGAACATCTAACCAAATACAGTATCCAAGTTTTTTCATTGTTTCCATTGAGTGTTCAACTGCTCCACTTCCTACCGATATAACGTGTTTTTTTATACCAGTTAAATTATCTATACATTCTTTTTCTTTTTGTCTAAAATAACTTTCTCCTTTTGATTTAAAAATATTTATAATACATTGTTTTTCTTTTTCTTCTATCATTTTATCTGTATCTGTAAATCCAAGGCCACAAAGATACGCTAGATGTTTTCCAACACTTGTTTTTCCACATCCTGTAAGACCGCACAGGATTATATTATCTACTCTTCTTTTTCCTTCACTCATCCTAGAAATTCCTCCTTATTTCGTGTGGTTAAAGTAAAGGAAGAATCATCTGGATTTTTTAAAAATAATTCCATCTGTTCTAAGATTTTATCTTCATAAGCACTAAAAGTTACAAGTCTTAGATTTAACATCTGAGAATTAAGTCTAATATTTCCTATTCCTGATTTAGGAATAAATAGATCCACTTGTTCAAGAATTTCTTTTTCTTTTGTATATGTTTTTTCTTCAGCATTAAATCGAGCTTGAGAAACTATCCAACCAGTAGATGTTTCTTCAAACAAAAGTCCGGATTGATTAAATGGTTGAACAAAGAAGTAGGATTTATTACCTTGACTCTTTCCTGCATCCTTAAAAAAAGATGGGTAAGATATAGAACCATTCGTGGTTCTTGTAAGTAAAGTGAGCCGTTCAATTAAAACATCTCTAAATTTTTTAAATAGGATTTCTACTTGATATGGATTTGTTACATTTGAATACGAAGTAGTAGAAGAAATTAAAGTAGAGGATTTTAGATTTTTTGTATTTATATTTGTATTTGTTTTTTTATTATCTTTTTTATATGAGAATAAAGACAAAATATTTCTATCTGAATTTGAATCATCAGTATAGTTATTGTTATTATGATTAGAACTATTCTTATAATTTATAAACGAATGTTTATTTGGTGATAAATTTTCATCTGATTGAGTCTTTATCACAGCACTCATTTTAGATATTAAATTTGTTAAAAAACCAGCCATTCTACAAAATTCCTTGACTTTAACTACTAAAATTTCGTATGTATATATAAGCTTCTTGCGGGAGTAGCTCAGTTGGCTAGAGCGTCGCGTTGCCATCGCGAAGGTCGAGGGTTCGAATCCCTTTTCCCGCTCCAAATTCACTCCTACTACATTTTAAGTTTACAATGTTAGTCACCTGCTTTAAATTGTGTCAATACCCTGACACTGCTATTTTTTTAAGCTTTTTTCTGTAATATTAAGGTCTTATCTATAGAATATAAATGGTGGTAATTTTTGCCTATATTTTAGAGGAATTTGCTACAGGGTTAGGTATTAGATTTGGTATTTTTATAAAAATATCTTACTTTTCTTTTGTTTTTCAGGTAAATAGGCTTCAATCATGTAGAAAAGAGAACAAATTAATCAAATCCATATGGTAAAAAGGAGTGAGTGATGAATCTTCTATTTAAGACAGGTCTAGTTTTTTTATTCGTGTGTATAATTCAAGGATGTGGTGGAGCTAGGGAAGAGAACGTTAGTTATACAAGTATTTCAATTTCTAATATCAAACAACAATTAGATAAGATAGCTTCCGAGAAAGTAGAAGGATCATCTACTTATTCTTATGATGTAATTATTACAACAGATGATGATAGACAAGCTTGGAATATGGCTCATTCTGATAAGTTACTTGCAATAGAAAATATGAGAAGTTTCCAGCATCATTTTGGTGGCAGAAATTTTCCTCAAGAGCTTTACGTAATTACTGCTGACATGATTAGTATGGAAGATGGGAGAGATTTTACAAGTAAGAAAGTACTAAAAGGTTTAAGTTACTACATAATAATAGATGTTTATTGTCATAGTAAGAGCAGTAATGATGATTTTAAGAAGAAACTTAGTTCTATAGTTGATAGTACGACTTTAGATTATGAGAATAAATATATTCAAAGAGCCTCACTATATCAGGATAATGGAGTGTCTATTTGGAATGATTTATGTTATCTGGGAGATTTAGAATACAAGATTCCTGCTGACAGTACTGATACTGTAGTAACTCCTATAGTAGATCTTTACGGTATTAATGAATGGAGTGAAACTGGTGTAGAAACCTCGCCTGCTACAGTTGATATGAATGTAGAAATAAATTTAGATAGATTAGAAAAATCTAAAAAAGAAGAAAGTAAGGAAAACCAAAAAAGTCAAGAAAAACTCATCGATAATTTATCAGGTGAAGAAAGTTTAGATCAAGATATAAGTGAGACAGAACAAAAAGAAGACAGTAACGAAGATAGATAATATCTAAGTAAAAACAGAGTAAGATAATAGTACTTCGGGAATAATGAGTAGATAACCATACCATACAGTAAAAATCCTTGAATCTTTTTTATATTCGGAATAGACTTTGTTACGGTTTAAAAAAGAATATTGTTACTGCGAGGTGAGGGTAGGAGGTCTTCTATTTTTACCTGGAGTATTTTTTTATTTGTATTTGGTTGAAATTGAGGAGCAGACTAATGAGAAAATATGTTTTTGTTTTAGGCGGAGTTATTTCTTCTGTGGGAAAAGGAATTTCTGCTTCAAGTATCGCTGCTCTCTTAAAATCATATGGTTATAAAGTAAGACAAAAGAAATTAGACCCTTATTTAAATATAGATCCAGGAACGATGTCTCCTTACCAACACGGGGAAGTTTTTGTTACTGCTGATGGAGCTGAAACAGATTTGGATTTAGGCCATTATGAAAGATTTTTAGTAAGACATCTTACCAAAAATGATAGTGTATCTGGAGGAAAGATCTATCATAATGTACTGACAAAAGAGAGAAAAGGTGAATATAAAGGAGCAACAGTTCAA
>CACXFL010000172.1 GCA_902766925.1 uncultured bacterium
AGTTCAGATGGCTCGTCATCCTAAGCGTCCTACCTCACTTGATATTATAAATGCTTTAAGTTTAGATTTTATTCAACTCTATGGTGATAGAAAATTCAGAGATGATCACAGTATTGTTGGAGGAATTGGTAGTATCGATGCTAGTGTTAGTTGTGTTTTTATAGGTCATCAAAAAGGAAAAGATACCAAGGACAATATATATAGAAATTTTGGTATGCCTCGTCCTGAGGGATATAGAAAAGCTCTAAGGCTTATGAAACTCGCAGAAAAGTTTGATCTACCAATAGTTACTTTCGTAGATACTCCAGGAGCATATCCAGGAATAGATGCAGAAGAAAGAGGTCAATCTGAAGCTATAGCTCAAAACATTATGGAAATGTCTACACTGAGGGTTCCTGTGATTTCTATTATAACTGGAGAGGGAGGTAGTGGAGGAGCTCTTGCAATAGCTGTAGCAAACAAGGTTCATATGTTATCTTATTCTGTGTATTCTGTTATCTCTCCAGAAGGGTGTGCATCGATTCTTTTAAAAGATGCATCACGTGCTAATGAAGCTTCCGAGGCTTTAAAGATAACAGCAGATCAGAATTTAAAACTTGGGGTTATAGATTCTATTATCGAAGAACCTCTAGGTGGAGCTCATAGAAATCTAGATTTTGTTGTTTCTAAGATTAAAGATACTATTTTAAAAGATTTAGAAGAATTAAGATCTATGAACCAAGAAGAACTTATCAATCAACGTAACAGTAAGTTTTTGGCTATGGGATCTTTTAAAGAAGCAAATATTAGTTACACCGCAGGATTTGATAATTTTTAGACGAGATTATTCAACCTAGCTAAAATATTTATAGGTAGTGATTTAATTATTACCTAGGGATTCTACTTTAAGTGCTACGGGTATGCCTAGTTGTTTTAGATTTTACAAAGCCTCTATAATCTGTTAGAACCCAGTTAACTTGTCGATATTTTTTTAAGGAATATTTTTATGTTAACTAACGTTTTTAAACGTATATGGGTTTTTATTTTCTTTGGATTAGTACAATTTTATACATATGATCTATTTGGTGAAAATACTGTAGAAGATTATTCTATATTAACCTCAATTGTTAAGTTGAAGGTTGTTTTTATACAGCCTGAATTTAACAAAAGCACAGGAAAAACTTTTATTAAATCTATGGCAACTCAAGATTGCTCAGCTTCTGTACTATCGGATAATGTTCTTTTGACTGCTGCTCACTGTTTGATAGTTCCTGGTGGTTGGATGCTTTACACTATCAATTATGAGTATGAGCAAGACAGGTTTATGTTAGCAGATACGTTTTATATAAGAGCTGGTTATAAACCAGAAGATGAAAGCCTTAATACAGAGAAAAATTTAGAACATGTTGCATCTGATATTGCTGTTATTAAATTCTTAGGTTCTCCTTTTAAATCTCATTCTAAATTGAAGATAGATACGACTTATTCCATAAAAACAGATGATACCTTATGGGGAACAGGTATTGATAAAGAGTTTTTACCTACTGTAGCTAAGATCCAAGTCCCAAAAGGAACATTAATACAAGATACCATACTAGAATATCCAGGTATATTAGATGCTAATAACCATTTAGGATATCCTCTTAAAGGACAATCTGGTGGAGGAGTACTTTTAGATAAGTTCGGACATCCTACCAGTACTGTTGTGGCTATTCTATCAGGAATAAAGAGGGTTTCGTATTCTAATGGTGTAGTTATTCCTTTTGCTTTACTTACACTAATAAATACTGAGAAGAATCTAGGTTTCCTACAAAGTCTTGTAGATTATCCGGATCTAGGAATTAAGATAAACGGTATTACGGCCTCGCATGAAGGTACCTCTTTAGAAGAATGCTCGGATATATTTAAATAATCTATGTATTTTCTTAAGGTTATATAAAAAAAATAGTAGATGGTTCATTAGGGATAATTTATTTAAATTATTTAATATACGGGTTTATCTTTAAAAAATTACAAATGCAGTATAAGGTCATCCATTTATCCACCTAGACCGGAAATGATACAATCATAATGTACACTGGGGTAAGTGTATAGAGTAAATAGGGAAGTTAATTTTAGGTGTTATCAAGGTATTTTATACATTAACCAGAGAATTGATGATGAATGTAGGAACCTTGATAATTGTCACATTTTCATGGAAGGAAATTTCGGATGAATTTATTTGTAAGAAGTATCTTACTAGTGGGTTGTTTTATTGTTGTAACCTGGTTTGGGTGTAGTGGTGATAATATACAAGATTTAAGAAGTGGTAGCTTAGGGTGTGGAGATGGAAAATGTGAAGCTGGTATAGTAGCACAATCTTTTAATGCAGTAGTTATAGATCCTATGGAAAAGCTTCTTGTGGATATCAATCAAAGTTTAAAAGCTGATAAAAGTATTAATGCAAATGAAAAAGTTGTTTCTGTTACAAATCTAGAAAAAAATTCCACAAGGGTATGTGTTGCGTATGATCCCACAGATGGAAAAGCACATAACAACGCAGATTCTAATTTTGCACTTAGTTTAAATGATGTTAAATACTCAGGGTATAATTTAAATAATGGGCCCCTTCCTTCTAAAGAATCTTCAGAGTATAACAGTGGAAAATTCAAATACAATATGGCAAGTAACACCTCAAGTAAAACAGGTGTAACTGCTTTTACAGATGGTGATGGTAAGACAGTATCAGGAGTTCATTATTACGGGCTTTCTTCAAGAGCAGAAACTGGTGTGAGGAAAACTCTAGGTCGACTTATTTATAATGCTGATGAGACAAATTATAGATCTAGTAGATCTTCTAATAATGATTTAGGAGCAGCAGTATTTGGAGGAAATCTAGTCAGAAGCATTGCAGTGGATCCAGCTAAGGGATTTTCTTTGAAAATGGAATGTAAATATCCTAAGCAATATAAAAAGGGGGCTTCAAAAACACCAGAGAATGTTAGCTATTCAGGTTGTCAACAGGATCAAGAATTCTTTGGTAGAGTTAATTTGACAAGTGCTTTTTCTGTACGCATTAATAATGAAAAGACGGGAAAAGTTAGAACTAAAACTATTTATGGATATGGTTCTTTACAACCTAAAGCCGATCTTCCACCAGGTAGTACTGATTTATCACAGATGAATGGTTATATATCTGAAGGTTATATGTATTCAAAATTTTCTGGTACCAACATAGTTATGGGACCGGCTTGTGAATTTTTACAAGGGAGCACAAGAAAACAAATAGGTACTAATATCCCATTAGAGAAGAATATTCCTGATACAAAAGAAGTCGAACCGAATGTAGATGATAGTAGTGAAAATGATGAAAACAATGAAGATCTAAAAGTACATCATAAAGTAAGGGGTATTGTAGAAGATCTTTTAAAAGAAAATCAAAACAAAGTGCCTACTCTTGGACATAAATTTAAAGAATTATTGGAAACATATCTTAGAGAGAATCATATAATAGAAAACAATGAATATGCTGAAATAGACAGTATGGATTTTTCCTCTGTTGGGGCTAAGGCTTGTATTGCAAAAAAGACCAAAAAGATTTCAAGAAGCCTGAAAGCATCAGATAGTGGAGATGCCCTATATAATTTAACTATTGGACAGGATAAACGTAAACTTAATTTGAATAATTTCCGTGAATCAACCGGAAGGATTAATACATACCATTGTCATTATTATCGAATGAGTTTCCCTCAAACTGGTGATGGATCGGGTGGATCAGGAGATGATGCCGAAGAATCAGAATGTAGTTGTTTTGATAGACCTCAAGGGGGAGGTTGTGGTGAAGCTTGGGCACATGAGATGGAAGGAGATACAGGACATTGTTGTTGGGCTCCTAAGAGACATTATGGAACTCCGATTGAAGATAGTCAGTTTAGATATAGATCTGAAGGGGATCCATTTAGTGTACTAGGAGGAAAATTTGATTTTAATATAAATTTAGATCAAGGTACAGATATCAGTGCTAAATGTGCATACGGACCTCAAGTTCAACCCTATAGATCTAGTGAAAAAACTTTTGGTTGTGAGAAATTTAATCCAATTTTTAACGTTATTTCTAAGTTAACCCTAACCGTTAGAAAAGTTGAAAAAGACGGATCCTCATCTCAAAGAAACCTAGATATTTGGGCGTATGGAAGTCCTGAGTTTGAAGAAAAATTTGAACCTGGTGTAGTACGTGATATGTACAACTATAAAGATCCAGATAATATCAGTAAGAACTTTATTCTAGAACATTTTAGTACTTCTCCAGTAGAATTCAGTGATTATTGTGAATTTAAGATAGGCTCTATGGTAACAGAATCTGCGAGTTCTGGCTTAGAGTATAATGAAGAAGCTTGTTATGATGAATATGAAAATTATAATACTGTAACTGGTATTTTAGGATATCCTTCTGGTGTGTTTGTTCCTTCAAGATCAGCTGCAAAAAGTCCTCAGTGTAGAGTAGAAAAAGGGAAAAAACCTAACTTTGGTTGTGATTGTCAGGATTTTGAGTGTTGGAATCAAGTAGAAAAAAAGGTTAACTCTAAGGTTGTAGACTGTTCGGCCACAATAGCTAGACAGTTTATAGGGTTAGAAGAGTGTAAGACAGCTCAAGCTATAATTAAGTTACTTACTGATATAATAAACGGAAGGTACATGAACCTGATTGGAAGTGGGTCTAGTCTTATTACTCAGCTTGCGGGTAAATATGGTGATCTGACGAAATGTCTTGATCAGATACTCCGTTTTGTTCAGGCTGTAAAGAAAGTAATAGAGTATAGTAAAATCGATAATAGTAGCTTGAATATTGAATATATCTTTGAAATGTTGTTTGTATCCGGAGATATGTCTGGTTTTAGTGTAAATGGACTGGTGGCTTGTATAAGGGGTATAGAAGAGATTATTGTAAATAATCCAGATGATCCTTTATTAAAAGAATTGAAATCACTATTGGAAAATATCAAAAAAGTTATGCATATATTTAGTATAATAAAATGTGCATATCAAGCTGTATCAAATAGTATAGTGGTTGGAAAAGCTTTGACGTGCTACAACACTGAGATTTCGGATGTATTTTCATCTATTAGTGATGTCCATTTTAAAAATAGACAAATAGTATATGATGTGCCTGGAGATGGATTGTGTTACGGTGTAGATATAAATAATTTTGTACGGTATAACGGGGAAGAACACTTATGGAGTGTATTGGGAAGAAAACATTCTAATCAAATAGCTAACTCCCTAAAAGTACAAGGACTGGATTTGAGTAAGCAGGATGTATTCTTTGGTGGTATTTATGATAATATGTCATGGTGGAGAAAACCGATACTTTGTGGAGCTATAACTGGTGGAACTGAGATATTTAATCCGTTACGTTATAGATCTAATGCTATAGAAAAATATCATAAAATTTTTGCAAAAGAATGTGCGGATTACTGTGGTAAGATGGGGGTAGATGAGCTACGCCCTATTACTCAAGCAGGGGGAGATTGTATTACTCTGATAGATCGTATTGCTACCAATAGGGAAGCGAGTGATAATGCAAGACGTGCCTGTGTACAGGGATGTTGTGTGGAAGCTTTTGATAGTGATAAATGTGTAGAATTGACTAATAAGAAGCTTAAATGATGATAAATAAACGATACTGGGATGTATCTTCTAACTATAGGGGAACATCCTAGTTTATAGTAGAAAGTACTTAGATTTTGGATTTTATATAATATCCAAGAATAGTACATACTAACCCAAGAATCATACTCAGAATAAGATAGCTTGCTCCGTATAAAATCTTACCAGATCTTATTAGCTCCATCACCTCTATGTTAAGAGCTGAAAAAGTAGTAAAACCTCCTATAAGTCCTACTGAGATAGCAACCAAGATATGAGTAGGAAAAATATTTACCCTGGTACTTAGGAGTTGAAACATCCATCCCATAGCAAAACAACCTACTATGTTTATCATGGAAGTTCCCCACATTGATGTGCCAAAGGATCTTTGAGAAAATTCAGATATTAAATATCTGAGAGTAGACCCTATTCCTCCTCCAATAAATACAGACAAGATGTTTATTAACATAATAGGTCTCTATTTCTGATAGAATAAACAAAAAATATAGTACCTGCAGGAGCAGGTACTATGTTAATGATGAAAAAAACGAATAAAATATAAAAACTAAAAATTAAAAACTTAGACTATGTGAAATATTTTTTAGCCATAGCATCTAAGGATACTTGTTGGACCTTGGAAGCCCAACCAGCTTGACCGAATTGTTGCATTCTTTGTTCTACTACTTTTTGCATAGCTTCTCTTGCAGGTTTTAGATAATCTCTAGGATCGAATTTTTCTGGAGTTTCACTAAATACTTTTCTAATAGCACCAGTGATTGCAAGTCTGTTATCGGTATCTACGTTAATTTTTCTTACCCCGTTTCTAATACCTTCTTGAATTTCTTCTACAGGTACACCAAATGTAGGTTTTAGGCTTCCACCATATTTATTGATAATATCTTGAAGATCTTGAGGAACGGAACTAGATCCGTGCATTACAAGGTGAGTGTTTGGTAATACTTTATGAATTTCAGCAATTCTAGAAATTGCCAAGGTCTGTCCTGTAGGTTTTTTAGAGAATTTATAAGCACCATGGCTTGTACCGATAGCAATAGCTAGAGCATCTACTCCGGTTGCTTCTACAAATTTTACAGCTTCAGCTGGATCTGTAAGAAGTTTATCTTTAGATAAGGTTCCTTCAAATCCATGACCATCTTCTTTATCTCCCTTACCAGTTTCCAAGGATCCAAGACATCCTATTTCACCTTCAACAGATACACCCATTGCATGAGCTACTTCTACTACTTGTCTTGTAACTTTAGCATTGTATTCAAAAGTAGAAGGAGTTTTTCCATCAGCTTGAAGACTTCCGTCCATCATAACTGAGGTAAAATTATTTCTAATAGCAGAAAAACAAGTTTCAGGACTGTTACCATGATCTTGGTGCATTACAAGAGGAATTTCAGGATAAAGCTCAGCAGCTGCAAGCATCAAATTTCTCAGATATACATCTTGAGAATATTTTCTAGCTCCACGAGAAGCTTGGATAATTACAGGACTTTGTGTTGCTCTTGCAGCTTCCATAATAGCTTGAATTTGTTCTAGGTTATTAACGTTAAAAGCTCCAACACCGTAACCGTTTTCTGCAGCATGATCAAGAAGAACTCTCATCGGAATAAGTGCCATATGTATTTCCTTTCTATCTGTAATAAAAACAAAGCAAAGATTCACTCGAATTTGTTAACATCTGTAAAAATAACACGTTTGAAAAGATACTACCTTGCTTACCTAATTGTCAATTATTTAATTATTTGAGTAAGAACTTTATACATTTTTTTTCTGAATTTAGATCAATTTTAATCAACTCTATTTTTCTATCCAGTGTTAAAAAAGAAGTAAAGACGTTTTTATGTATTTATTCTCAATAAGGAGGGATTGTGTAGTGTTTATAAAAAAATTATTAAATACGAAAATTAGAGGACAAAGTACTGCTGAATACCTAATTATCCTTGTACTCGTAAGTATAGGATCTATTGGTATTATGAGTATTTTTGGTAAAAGTGTTCGTCAACAACTTAGCAATGTCGTAGCTGCATTTACTGGTAATGAAAAACAAATGATTGAAGCAAGTGATATTCAAAGTAATGCAGAAAAAGCAAATGAAAGAGCTATGCGTGGTGTCAGTATGAAAGGAATTAATGCAGATGAAGTGGGGGCATATGGAGGGGATGAAGAATAATAGATCAAAATAATAAAATTGGGAATTTATTAAAAGCTTTATAAAAAGGATTAATTGTCGTGGGTCTTTACTTCATTTCTTTTTGTAGACATTGAAGTAAAGATCTTTTTTTTAGTGGAAACGTTGAGTGGGAGTGAATCGATGGTAGAGGAAATAAAAGTAGATAATAAAGAGAAAATATTAGTACAAAAAACAAAGGTAAATAGAAGATGGAAAGATTCAGTTTTTACAGATCTATTTTCAGATAAAAAGTATCTTTTAAAACTGTATCAGAGTCTGTTTCCTGAAGATACCACAAGTACTGAAGAAGATCTTAGTGACATATCACTAAGAAACGTATTACTTCAAGGGTCATATAATGATTTAGGATTTAGGGTAAAGGATAAAATGATAATTCTTGTGGAAGCCCAATCAACATGGAGTCTTAATATTCTGATAAGGATGTTATTTTATTTGAGTTACACGTACAGAGAATATTTAAAACACACTGAACAAATTATGTACGTGAGTAAAAAAGTTAACCTCCCTACACCTAAGATGTATGTAATATATACTGGAAAATATACTGATATTCCTAGGTATTTATCATTAAAGGATGATTTTTTTAATGATAAAAATTGTCTTATAGACTTAAAAGTAGAGGTTCTTTCTGAAAAGAACTCAACTGGTATAAATGCAGAATATATTTTATTTTGTAAAATACTAGATGATATGATAGGAAGGTACGGACTTAATATTCGAGCTGTGAAGGAAACAATACGGATTTGTGAAAGAGAAAATATTTTAAAAGAGTATTTGGAACAAAAAGGTGAGGAGGTATCAAGGATGTTGGAAGATTTATTTGATCAAGAAACGATTGATGAAGAATATAGAAAAGCTTTAAGACGTGAAGCAAGAGAAGAGGGAAGAGAAGAAGGTAGAGAAGAGGGAAGAGAAGAAGGTAGAGAAGAGGGAAGAGAAGAAGGTAGGAAAGAAGGTGGTAACATAGTGATAAAAAGATATCTAAACGCTTGTAAAAAAAATAATGTATCGCTCGAGGAACAGATTAGTATACTGGTAAGGGATTTTGAATTTTCAGAAGAGGAAGCTCGTGATATAGTTACGGAGTTAAATAAGAAATAAATTTTTTGGTTTTACTGCATAATAACTAACCTTAACTCATTATCATGGATGTGAGAACATGGTGAAGCAGTCTGCAAACAAACTAGATTTTTTTTAACTCATACGTTAGACTGAAAGTCGTCAATAGACTTAATGTGTACGTATGAATTAGGGGATAGAAATGAGTGATAAAAATGATAAAACAGGCTTAACCATAAATAGTCGTCATCTTATCTTTTCAAAACTTTTTGATCATACCTTATTAAAATCTACTGCTACTAAAGACGATATTTTTAGAATATGTGATGAGGCAAAAGATTATAATTTCTACTCGGTGTGCCTGTTTCCTTGTTTTGTTAAAGATGCTGTTAATCGTTTAAAAGATTCTGCGGTTGGAGTAGTTACTGTTGTAGGATTTCCTTTAGGATGTAATTGTAGTTCGGTTAAAGTATATGAGACAAAACAAGCTATAGATGATGGAGCAAGTGAGATAGATATGGTAGTAAATCTTGGAGCCTATTTTGAACACTCATCGAGATTTTCTGAAGATATAGAAGTTGTAGCTCGTGTGTGTGGGGAGCATTCAGTCCTTTTAAAAACCATTATTGAAACCTCAAATCTTGATACAAAACAAATTGAAGAAGTAACAAAAATATGTGTAGAATCTGGATCTGATTATATTAAAACCTCTACTGGATTTTCTTCTAGAGGTTGTAGCAAAGAAGATATCCTCACAATTCAAAAAACTCTTGCCTCTATGAAACTTCCTAGACCTATAGGTATTAAAGCCTCAGGGGGGGTAAGAACCTTGGATCAGGTAATAGAATTAGTAAATCTAGGAGCTACTAGAATTGGTTCGAGTTCTGCTGTAAGTATATGTAAGGCCTATATGGAACAAAAAAAGAGCCAAGAATTATAGAAGATCAAAATAGATTATAAATTAATCGTAAGTAGCCCCGCCAGGAATTGAACCTGAAGCTACGGTTTAGGAAACCGCCGTTTTATCCATTAAACTACGAGGCCA
>CACXFL010000173.1 GCA_902766925.1 uncultured bacterium
AAATGAAAGAAAAGATTCATCCAAAATACGAAAGAACAACAATTACATGTGCTTGTGGTAATGTTATTGAAACAAGTTCAACTCAATCTGATATTAAAGTTGAAATTTGTTCTAACTGCCATCCTTTCTTTACAGGTAAACAACGTGTAGTTGATACTGAAGGACGTATTGAAAAATTTAAAAGAAAATATAAAAGATCTTAGTGTTTGGTTTAGTGAGTTTTGTGCTTGCTATGGTTTATCAAACTAAGGGTGGGGTATAACCGTTTTTTATAAAACGGTTATATCTTTTTATATGTATGAGTTTTTTGTTTTATTGTGTGTGAAATATGTCTGTATTTGATAAATTAGAATCTCTTAAAGAAAAATATGATATGCTTGAGAAAGCTTTACAAAATCCTGAGATCTCAGCTCAGGAACTAACAAAGCTTTCAAAAGAGAGAGCATCTCTTACAGACATTGTGGAAGCTTATCTTAAGTATAAAAAGATTAAATCAGATCTTGCTCAAGCTAAAGAAATCCTAGAAACCGAAACCGATGAAGAACTTAGATCGCTAGCTAAGGCTGATGTAGATCAACAGGAAAGAGATCTTGAAGCAATTGAACAAGAACTGAAGATTTTAGCTCTTCCTAAAGATCCTAATGATGAGAGAAGTGTAATCCTTGAAATCAGAGCTGGTACCGGTGGAGATGAATCGTGTTTATTTTCTCAGGATCTTTATAGGATGTATACTCGTTATGCTGAAATGATGGGGTGGAAGGTAGAACTTATCAGTGCTACTGAAGGAGCTGTTGGTGGATTTAAAGAAGTGGTAGTAGGTATCAGTGGTGATAGAGTTTATTCTAGATTAAAATACGAATCTGGAACTCATAGAGTGCAACGTGTTCCTGCAACTGAGACTCAAGGTAGGATTCATACTTCTGCTTCAACTGTTGCTATACTTCCAGAAGCTGATGATGTTGAAGTAAACCTAGATCCTAAAGATATTGAAATTACGGTTTGCCGTGCATCTGGAGCTGGTGGGCAACACGTTAATAAGACTGATTCTGCGGTAAGAATGGTTCATATTCCTACTGGGATTGTTGTAGAATGTCAGGATGAGCGTTCTCAACATAAAAATAGAGCAAGAGCTATGAGTGTACTTAAGGCTCGTATATATGAGAAGATGCAAAAAGAACAACATGATGCCCGTTCTCAAGAAAGAAAAGCTCAAGTTGGTAGTGGAGATCGTTCTGAAAGGATTAGAACTTACAATTTTCCACAAGGAAGGGTAACGGATCATAGGATAAACTTAACGCTATATAAGCTAGAAAGTTTTATGGATGGAAACATCGATGAGATGATCTCAGCTCTTATTACATATTTCCAAGCAGAACTTATCAAACAAGAACTTGAAGATAAAAAATAAAAAATGGCTAATCCCGGAAAAATTTGGACCGTAGGGGAAATTCTTAAATTTTCCTCAGGGTATTTGCGTGATAAAACCGGAATTGAAAGTTCTAAACTTGATAGTGAACTTCTTTTAGGAGAAGTTTTGGAGATGGATAGAGTTCATCTTTTTATGAATCTTGATCGTCCTGTATCAGTAGAAGAAAGAGAGAAGTTTAAATCCTATCTAAAGCGAAGAATAGATGGAGAACCCATAGCATATATTACCGGAAGAAAAAACTTTTGGACCTCTTCTTTTAGGGTAACCAGGGATACTCTGATTCCTAGAGCGGATACTGAGGTGGTGTTAGAACTTGCTTTAGATTATGTGAATTATTCTAAGGGAAGTTTTTCATGTTTAGATATAGGAACAGGGTCAGGTTGCTTGATAGTGTCACTTGCAAAAAACATAAAAGAAAAAGTGGATAAACTAAAAAGATCTAAAGAGGTTAAAGAATTAGCCAGTGAAGAAGAAAGTGAAAATATAAGTTCGGATACTGACGAGCCACAAGATTCAAAAGAAGAAGGAAAAGAGGTAGAGCCTTCCTTTTATTATGAAGCTTGGGATATCTCAGAACCTGCTTTGGAAGTTGCTCGTACTAATGCGAGTGAAATTATTCCAAGTGTAGATATTAATTTTTTAATTTGTGATGTTTTAACACTTCCTGATAGTGAAAATAAGTTTGATCTAATAATTTCAAATCCTCCTTATATTGAACCGGGGGATCCTCGTGTAGATAGCTCTACTAAGTATGAACCTAGAGTTGCTTTGTTTGCAGAGGATCTAGTGTTTTATAAAAAGATTGCCCAAGAAGCTAAAAAGATTCTAGATGAGCAGGGAGTAGTAGTGGTTGAGATTGGAAAAGATCAAAAGGATAGAGTAGTAGATATATTTAGTAGTGAAGGATTTAGACTTGATAAAAGTTTAAAGGATCTAGCAGGAATTGATAGAGCTGTGTGTTTTAAAAAGTAGGAGTAAAAAAAGATTTTAAATATATAATCCTTATTATCCTTAACTATTCCTTTATTAAGACTAAATCTTCTTTGATTAAATTATAGAAAGATTCATCTATATCGTTGTAATCCGTCAAATTTACAATAAATAGGAATAAGCTTGTTGGTATAATCAGGTCTTTCAATAAGAATTTCTTCTGTGTATTTTTCCATACTTTTATTCTTCTTTATAAGGATATTTAATTCTACATTTTTATAAATTGCATTTTATAAAAATGTAGAATTTCTACAAAACTATAAAATAGACTTTAGTAAAATGTAGAGGATTTGAGGGGAATAAAATAACGATAATAATGTAACTAGATAAAAAATTTAGGTTTTTAAAGGATCTTATTAAAGACTATAATTTAATCCATATATTTTTCTATGATTCTTTTGATATATAAAAAAACAACCAAATTGAAACCCCTATTTCAATTTGGTCGAAATATTTAAAAATCTCAAGATTATCCAGATGTTCTGATAGGAACAAAATTGCCTACAAAATAACTGAATAACCTAGAAGAACATCCCAATTAAAACAAAACCACCTATTAAAAGAACCGTAAATAGTATGGTTATAAGATTAAAATGCTTATCAATAAATTTAGTAGCAGGCTCACCCCCGATTCTTAAAATAAGAGCTACTACAGAAAATCTCAGCCCTCTACTAAATATAGAGGCTAGTGAAAATATCCACAAGTTTACTCCAGCAACCCCCGCAGTTATAGTAACTAACTTATAAGGAAGAGGAGTAAGACCAAATATAAACACAATCCAGGCGTTCCACTTATCGTATACTTGAAATAGATACTCGCCTCCAAGAGCTGAAGAAAAATGAGTTGTTAGATACGTAGGAAGCAAAATATCAGCTCTTCCATCTACCATAACAGGAGTGATTCTAAGGATATGCTCCAATATCCAAAGTCCTATAGAATTCCAAGCAGCATATCCTATAAGATATCCAAAAAGACCTCCGATTAAAGATCCTAGAGTACAGATACATGCAAATTTAAACCATTTTTTTACATTCCCTATAACCAATGCTCCAAGTAGTATATCGGGAGGTACTGGAAATACAGAACTTTCAGCAAAAGCAAAGGCAAATAAAGCCAGACTGGAATACTTAGAATCTGCCCAGGATAACATCCAGTTATATAGTTTTCTATGAATCTTAATCATTGGATCTACTCATCAATCTATCTAGTTGATATGTAAAATTTATTTATAAAAAAATATAAAAATCACAAACATTATTAAATCATACTATGGTAAACAATCCATAAGAAAAAATAAATAAATAAAAATACTCCTTGTTAGGATAACTATCTGGCTCATGGTAAAATATTAGAGTAGTTAAACTAAAAATAAAAACTGAGAAGCTAAAGATACATTGGTGTAGATCAAGGAAGATTTGATGAGAAAAAAACATATATTGTATGCCATTATAGCTATATTAATGTTTTTTGGAGTTAGTGCGGGAAGTGGGGATAGTTCGGAAGGAGATGGACTCACTCTTAGATCAACTGGTGTATCTGGAACTAATATAAACGAAGGACTTAAAAGATGGATAGACTCTTATGAGTCTTATAATAGTTTAAACTTAGAAAAAAAAGATTTTGAAAATTATATTCAAAAATATGATAAGGTTGAACAAAGCTATCTTAGATTAAAATATGCAAATCTTCACTCTAGTGGAGGAGTAGAAGAAGTTCGTGATGCTAAGAAAAAAATAAATTTAAACTCTTTTTTAAGAAAAAGAGTTGGTAAATATCATGTGTTAACTCCTTATATTATAGAAGAAGTACTTCAAAGTCCTACTACATCGCAGGAAGAATCTGAAGAACTTCTTGCTCAACTCCAAGTAGTAGGAAGTAGAAGTTGTCCACTGAAAAGAGCGATTTCAGAGAACTATATAAAAAAATATGTAGATTCTGGAGATATATATGTTCTAAAAGCACTGCTGGCAGAAGTATCAACATACCGATCTGATAAGTATAAACAATCTACAATTGAAAGAATTTATAAGATACTTCCTCGTGATAATAGAGAAGAGTTTAAAAAACTTCTTACAGAACTTTCAGAAGAGTATTCATCTATTCAATATAAAAACTGGTTTAACTTAGAAGAAGAAAAAGAAAATCCTGAGTTTGTAGAAAAAGAAGAAGATTCTAAAAAGAACGTAGATCTTATGGAAGAACCCCTAAAAAGTTTCTACCTATCTAAAGAAAAAGCTAAGAAAAGAGAATGCTCTTCGGCTAAAGAATATTTGATAAGAGGTCTATCTTATAAAAACTCAAAATTAAGTTTCGAAGAAATTACAGATAGTATGTGGGTTGTAGATAGATGTTTAAAACAAACATCAAAGTCTAGAACTAAATACTGGAAGGAAATGGAAAAAGTACTAGTTAAAGATGGATATGATTATAAATATAAAGAGTATGTAAGAAGAAAACTTGCCACTCTTTACTGGGAAATAGATAGGTTTAAAGAAGCTAAATCAATAATTCTAGAAACAATTGAAGAAGTAAAAAAAGATCGTAAGAAAGATAAAGCTTTTATGGAAGGGCTTCTTTCTTTGATTGCTAAAATAGAAGCTAATGAAGGAAACTATGAACAAGCTCTAAGTTATTACGAGTATCTTGTAAAAAAATATCCTAACTCAGATACTTATTACATGCATATAAAATTTTTAATACATCTTAGTTATAAACTGGCTAAATATGATGATTGTAGAAAGTATTTAAAAATATTTATAGACTCACTTGAAAAAATAGATTCAGATAAGAGAAATAATTCTGATTACACTTATGCTATGTATTGGTTAGCAAAGTTAGAGTACATGAATCATAACAAAGATATTGCTAGAACTATTTGGACCAAGTTAGCTCTTAGGTATTACTCTACCTTTTATGGAGCTTTGGCTCAGTATTCTTTAGAAAAACTTGATACTATAGAGAAAAAAAATTCAGATAAAAACTTTAAGGAATACGTATTGTATCAACCAGGCCCATATAATAACGAAAGTTTTGATGTTAACTGGTATCTTTCAGAATTTAGTGGAGAGGAAAAACAGTTAATTCTAAGAGGATTAGAGTTAACAAAACTAGGACTTAAATCAGATGCAGAATGTGAGTTTGATGAGATAGAATATAGATCTGATATAGATAAAATTAATGAAGAAAAAGAACTAAAAAAGCAATACAAAAGATACACAATGAAAATTCTTCTTGATTATATCTCAGGAGATTGGTTAGCATTAGTTAAAAATTATGATAAGCTTCCTAGATCTTATAGATCAAAACTTCCCCTAGGTTTTGAAAAAATACTTTTTCCTATAAGGTATAAAGAATCTGTGGATTTATATAGCCATAAGTTAAATCTTGATCCTAACATAATACTTGGAATTATCCGACAAGAAAGTTTGTTTAATCAAAAAGCTCGTTCAGGAGTTGGAGCTACTGGAGTAATGCAACTAATGCCTAAAACAGCTCTTGGAGAATATAGAAGAATTAAAAAAGCTAATCCAACTTATCTAAGTGAAATAGGGGAAGCAAGCTCGGGCTTTGTAAAAAAGATTAAAGATGATCCGAGATTAAATATCTCACTAGGGGTATATCATTTTAATGGGTTAGTAAATTTATATAAGGGAAATATTGTTCATGTTTTAAGTGCTTATAATGCAAATCCTACGGCACTGAACAAGTGGATTGGAAGATATAAGGGGGATGATTATTTATCTTTTATAGAAGATATCCCATATTCAGAAACTAAAACTTATATAAAACTAGTTATGAGGAACTATTTCTACTACTCACGATGGTATGGAACTGGTGTAGAAGGAGATTCTTATATGGATATCTTGGTTAATAATTTTCTGAAATAAAAAAAGAAAAATATCCTAAAAAAGTCCTAAAAATATAGCAAAGATAAAAAAATAAGCAAAAAACAGGTAAAAAAGACCTTCAAAAAGTACATTTAAGGAGAATTTTTTTTTCTGTAGAATTTTATAATTCTAGAAGTAGCCT
This sequence comes from uncultured bacterium, assembly GCA_902766925.1. Lineage (GTDB taxonomy): Bacteria > Bdellovibrionota_B > Oligoflexia > Oligoflexales > CACXFL01 > CACXFL01. The sequence goes on from CACXFL010000173.1 coordinate 6,450, forward strand.
CTTTAAATGAAAAGAGGTTTTTATGTACGTTAATACTATTAAAGATTTTATAAATATTTATATCCATATTTTATCTCAGCTAGAACACCGTTGGCTTCCAGCAGTAGGTATAACGGGTTATTTAAATTCATTATATAACTATGCAAATTCTATGAATTTCTCATTAGATATTTTAAATCTAAGAGATATTCATACAAGTAGGTTAGTAGATATACTAAAGGATAGGTTTTGGAATGAAGAGTATAAGCTAGATGATTTTTCAAGTATAGTAGATGAGATTCTAAATTATATAGATACCAAGGATTCGAATTATTATTCCTGGTTATCTAGGGTACTAAAGTTATCTAGGTTTAAAACAAATAGTGTTAAGAATATGTATGAACAGTTTGTATTTAATAGCAAGTATGGTGGACACTATATTCCATTCTCATCAGAGGCTTATCCTAAGATGTTACAGAATATAGTGGATCCTCCTACGGCTATTCAGATAATAGGGAATCCTTCGATATTTTTAAAACCTATGCTTTCTATTATTGGATCTAGGTTGGTAAGTCCTGAAGCAGAAGAGGAATCATTTAATCTTGCAAAGGAGTTATCCCAAAGAGGGATCGTGGTAGTATCAGGAGGAGCTCTAGGATGTGATATAGCTTCTCATCTGGGAGTTCTTGCAGGGTGTCAGAAACAAGCTAATAAAGAACATGAAAAAGGATGTAATACACTAGTTGTGTTTGCTGGAGGACTTAAAAATTTATATCCAAAAAGACACAGACAGTATTTTATGGATATTGTAAGTAGGGGAGGAGTTCTACTTTCTGAAAGGTTATGGCAGGACAGGTGTTTAAAAAAGGATTTTCCTGTAAGAAACAGAATTATTTCAGGTCTTTCAGGAGGAGTGGTTGTTATCCAATCAAGAATACGTTCTGGAGCTTCAGTTACGGCACAATTTGCTGTTAATCAAGGTAGAGAACTCTATGTACTTTTAAGAGATAAAAGTGGATATTCTGGAAACTTAAGATATTTTAAGGAGGGAGCCTTAGGATATTATTGTTACCAGGATTTTTTAGAAAAAAAATTTTATAAGTGTATTAAACTTTAAATAAGGAAATATTTTTATTTTTAGCTTTATGTCAATGTTTTATTTTTGTAGAATAGTAATAGATGATATTCTGAAAATGTTTTTACGTTTGTCAGTTGATACTAGGGAAATGGATTTTTGATCAGTAGATACTGCTGTGATTGGGTGTATGTAGTGTTTTATTTCAAAATCTAGGTAAGGAGTTTGAATGAATACGAGGATGGCCACTACAAGATCTGAAGAATGGTGGGATGTCGTTAAAATTATGGCTGAATATTTAGCCTGCGGTTATACTCAGGAAGATCTTGAAGAGATTTGTTTTGATTCTCTTCTTGAACAGCGTGGGTATTCTAAAAATTCTATTTCTCAAGCATTAGATTGGTTAGAAGATGCTTCATTATCTGGAAATATTTCAGATATTCTATCTATGGCAAACTCAGATGGTAGTATGGTAAGAATTCCTAATCCTATAGAAACTATAGGAATATCGGAAAGACTTTGGAGAATACTTGAAACACTAAGACTTAAAGGAATGATAAACTCCGATCTAGCTGAAAAAGTTTTAGAGGGAGTTAGAGGACTTGATAGTAGAGATTGGGAAGAAGATGAAATAGAAGCATTTATTAAAGAACTTTTATCTACTTCTTTACCTTTTATTTCAGAAGAACAACTAGAACTAGTATCAAAGGGATTATATCAAGATTTCTATGCTTAAAATATTAAGCAGTATAAATATTTTACTTGCCAGAACTTAAACTAATTATTAAACTAAAAAAATGTTTGAAGTAAGTTGATGATTCCCATATTGATCTCATGTTATTGTCAAAATCCTTTTTTATAAAGCTTCTTTTTTATCTAAAGGGGCTTTTTTTGTGGAAAAAATTCAAAATTTAATAAGTTCAACTAAGTTGTATCAATTTTTAATTCCTTTTTTTGAGGATCAGCTAGTAGATGAAGTTTTAATAAACTCTACCCGTTTTTGTGTTGTGTATAGATCGGATGGAGTGATCAAAACAACCGATTCCTTCTATAATAATGAAGATTCTATGATTGAGGATATGCAGTATTTTTCTTATTCTCAAGGGGTACGTCTAGATCCCTGTTGTCCTATTAATGGAGGACTTTTTCGTACCAAAAATTGGGATATAAGATGGCATTTTGTTTTGCCTTCCGTAAGTGTGGGAGGAGCTCTTCTGTCATTTAGAAGACATAGATTTGATTCACTTAAGATATCTTCTTTTGTGGATAGAAGAGGTGAAGATAGGGATCTAAGTATTTGTACCAGTATATTAGAGTCTATATTTAGGGGAAAGGAACCCTTGATAGTATGTGGGGCTACAGGTACTGGAAAAACCTCCTTGCTGTATGCATGTCTTAAAACCTATCTTTGGAATAATCGTGTCACAATTATAGAACAACTCAGAGAGTTTCCAGATGAATGTAGTGGATGGGTACATCTAGTAGAAAAAACTCCTAACATAGATGGTTACGGTGGATATAAAATGGAAACAATTTTTAAAGAGGTGTTAAGACTAAGACCTGATAATATTGTAGTAGGAGAGATTAGAGGTCAAGAAGAAATGAGAGTATTTTTTGAGGCTCTTCAAAGTGGACATACTGGGGTGTATACTACCTGCCATGCAGGTAGTCCTAACCAGTTAGAATCAAGACTTAGGTATCTTGGAAGTCAAGATGATATAAAATCAGTTTTTGAGGATACCTCAGTTAATCTATGTATTACTAGATCTGATAGATCTTATAAAATTGATGGAATTTATAAATTTAAACACAATACCTGGATAAAACTCTATTAACTAATGAGATCCCATAGTACAAAATAGAGAAGATCCTTCTTTGGTAGTAAATACTACAGTTACTGAATCCATCAAAGTATTCAAGGAATGAACCTCAGATATAGATGATAGAGGGGTACACATTCCATCACTACATTTAGATAGATTAGTAATTTGGGCATGAATTACACTAGGATCATCTTTGTAATCTTTGCCCGAATCATCTTTGCAAGGTAGAACAAAACTAAGAAGTTTATTATCATCAGCTCCCATGCAGTAATTTAAAAAACTACTAGTTTTTAACTCATAAGATGGAGGACACTGTGAAGATGAATCATTTGTTTTTTTCTCTAAACTAGTGAAAAACTCAGTTTTATATAAAATTAATTCATTAACTACTATTTTATTAACCGTAGCTAGGTTTTCTAATTTGGTAAATCCTTTAAGTAATACCTCCTTATGATCTTCTTTTGTAAGGTCCAAACCTACGAACCTAAGGAAAAGATAACTATTGTTAAATAGCTCGGTGGTTTTTATAACTAACTCTGAATTTGTTAAATCTATTGCTTCAGGGCTAAGAATACTGTCATTATCTTCTTGGATGGAAATACAATCGTTTTCGGTTGGTTCGTCTTGGATAGAATCAGATACTACACAAATATCCCAGTAAATCGCAGAATTTTTAAGAAGCTCTTTTTGTATTTCATTTAAATCACTATATCCTTCAATAAGATTAGATAACTTTTCATCTGTTAGAGAAAGAGTAGAGGTATTAGAAGTACTAGGTTTAGCTAAACAACCAACAAGACTAAATGTACAAAGAGTTAGAATAAAAAATCTCATAAACTCCATCCAATTATATAATAAAACTCATATAAAGATAATTAAACTATTAGCCAATATTAGTAAAAATGCAAAGACTATACCTTCACTAGAATCGGTATAAATCTATAATAAAATTAAAAAGATATCAGAATCTCTAAACAACAATAGTGTAGAATATCTAGATATCAACTATCTGTTTTTTTAACGTTTTTAGAATGATAGGATTTTTGTTGAAAATCCCGAGATTTACCTCTGTAAGAGACTGAAGCTGAAGAAGAAAAATCTCTTTTTTGATGAAACCTCTTAGATGTTTTGTTTCCAGCTGGTCCTGATCCTGGTCTCGGACGAGATCCTTGACGTCGGCCTCGTTCTTGTCTTTGTTTTTGATATTCTTGTTTTTGTTTTTCCTTGTACTCTAGATAAGCTTTCTCATCAAAAGAAGCTGGAGCTATCTCCAATAGAGTACGAGCAAACTTTACAGTAGAGTCCAGGTTAAAGGCACTCATATTTGAGATGTTATATTTATATTTCCCCAGAACTCCTCCTTCAGGTTCTGTAAGAGGAATCTTGTCTTTTGGTTTCCAATGTTTAATCTCACTCATTCTGTCTTTAGATAAAAAGAGGTTAAATCCAGATTTTTCTCCAAACTTATGATAGATTGAAACTACATCGTAATAATTTCTATCTATCTGGCAATTTTTACAAAACTTCTTCTTATGAGTTGGAACATTTTCATTTTCTTCATTTTCTTTCTGACATTCTGGACAATAGGATCTAACTATAAAATTTTTAGAACTCAGATACTTTATAGATATTTTTCTTCTACTGTTTAGATCGTTAATTATAGATAGGTATATCTCATTTTTAAGATCAAAAAGTTGTTTCTTTAAATCCTTATCTAAGGTCTTTTTAGCATGGGATGTAAGAATTAAACCTACAATGAACTTGTATTTAATATAGCGATCTTCTTTAGAATAAGAAGCTATTTTTTCAAGTAAAAATTCATATCTTCTAAAAAAATGAAGAGCTTCTTTGTCCTTACATTTAGGAATAAGAATATCACTTGTAAACACAAGATCTACCGCTCCTACAGGCATCTTCTTGATGGAAGAAGAGGTTTCTTCTTCTGAAAGATTTTGTTTATCATTAGTGTCACTCATCTTATTCTCCCCCTGTCATTCTAGATCCTTTTATACCTTCAATTGGTACTACTCTCGAAGCTACAAACGATGGATAAATTCCAGCTAGTATAGATATTAAAATTCCTATTCCAGCTATAGTCAAATATAGTGATAAATCAAAACTTATAGGTAAGTATTCCATAAAATAAGGTTCCGGTAGTTCTATAAACTTGTAAGTTTGAAGAAGCTTTGCTGCAACAAAAGAAAGAGCCATTCCTAAAATAGATCCTATAGCCCCTATGTAAAATCCTTGGTTTAAAAAGATTTTTATAATCTGAGAGTTTCTAGCTCCGAGTGCTTTTAGGATGGAGATGTCTTTTTGTTTTTGTGTTACAGAAACGAAAAGAGTTGTTAGGATATTAAATCCAGCAACAATTGCTACTATCAATACTATAAGAGCAATCACTGCTCTTTCACTTTGAATAGCTTCAAACAAACTACTGTTATATGATTGCCAGTCTTTAACACTCAAAGAAAATTTGGCTTCGATCTTATCTGCAAGAGATATACTATCCATAGGATGAGCTAGACTACATTCAAGTCCTGTAATAGTCGATCCCATTCCAAAAAAACTTTGAGCCTGATGTATACTCATAAAAGCATATCTATTATCAAAATTTTGAAGTCCAGAACTATAAGATCCTACTACTTTAAATTTAATCAGTTTAGAATCAGAAGGTCTAACTAACTGAATTAGGTCTCCAATTTTTATATTTAGTATTGAAATTACACCCCTTCCTAAGATGATAGAAGGAGTAGTGGTGGATGACTGGGTTGTACTAAATGAATCAACTTCCTTTTGAAGTTCCTCTATTGCAGAGGCAGGGGTCACCATAGAAGAGAAATTCTGAATTTTGTTCCTTTCTCTAGGGGAGATTCCCTTTATGAGAAGAGCTTGCATCATCCCATCTTTTATAGCCATGGTCTCATAGTGAATAAAAGGAGATGTGGCTGTTATTTCACCATTTGTAAAATCTATCAGCTTTTTACTCCATCTTTCCCCGTTATCCATCCCATGAGGATAGCTATATACAACCAGATGAGAACTTACTGCTGTAAATCTTTCTCTTAGTTCTGTTTGATATCCATCTATTACGGATAATACAAGAATCATTGTAGCAATTCCTATGGTAGTACCTAGAATAGAAAGGATCGCAACCCAAGAAAAAGCTATATTTTTCTTGTTAGATAGAAGGTACCTAAAACTGATAAATCTGGATACAGACACGTCGAGATCTCTATCAATCAATAAAAAACAAAAACCTATCATGTCCATATTATAGATCGTTTCTAAAAAGATAAAGGAGAAAAGAGAAAAAATTTTAATCTTTTTGAGATTTTAGACCAGAATTAG
>CACXFL010000174.1 GCA_902766925.1 uncultured bacterium
AAAAGTATTGAAAATGAAGCTCTGGTAAGAACTGTTAAGATGTCTTTTGATAATTATGTAAGACTTAATAAAAGAATTCCTCCAGAAATGCTTCTATCTATTTCTTCTATCGATGATGAAGAAAAACTATCTGATACGCTGGTTGCTCATCTAACTAATTTAAAACTAGCAGATAAACAAAAACTTCTTGAAGAAACTGATCCTAAGGTAAGGTTAGAAGAGCTATATGGATTTATTCAATCTGAAATTGAAATAATGAGGGTTGAAAAAAAGATCAGAGCTCGTGTTAAACGTCAAATGGAAAAATCTCAAAAAGAATACTATCTTAACGAACAAATGCAAGCTATTCAAAAAGAACTTGGAGATCGTGGAGATGATTCAAGAGCTGAGTTTCAAGAGATAGAAGCTAAAATTAATAAAAAGAAACTTTCAGCTGAAGCTCGAGAAAAGGTAGATAAAGAGTTTAGAAAACTTAAACAAATGTCTCCGATGTCTGCAGAAGCTACCGTGGTAAGAAACTATCTTGATATGATTCTATCTCTTCCTTGGGAAGAATATTCCGAGGAGATTCAAGATATAAATGTATCTGAAGCAATACTTGAAGCAGATCATTATGGACTAGAAAAGGTTAAAGAAAGAGTACTAGAGTTTTTATCAGTAAGACTACTTTCCCAAGATTCTAAAGGTCCTATTCTGTGTTTAATTGGGCCTCCAGGAGTTGGTAAAACCTCACTTGCTAGTAGCGTAGCTCGTGCTACCGGTAGAAAGTTTGCTAGAGTGGCTCTAGGTGGTGTAAAAGATGAGGCTGAGATCCGTGGACACCGTCGTACATATATCGGATCTATGCCTGGTAAAATTATCATGGCGATGAAAAAAGCTGGAACCAATAACCCTGTTATTCTTCTTGATGAGATAGATAAGCTATCTTCAGATTTTAGAGGAGATCCATCGTCAGCACTACTAGAAGTTTTAGATCCTGCTCAAAACCATACTTTCAACGATCATTATCTAGATCTAGATTTTGATCTATCTAAGGTACTGTTTTTAGCTACTGGAAATATATCCCATACTATTCCTAAACCACTTTTAGATAGGATGGAAGTAATTCATATTCCAGGGTATACCGATGAAGAAAAGATGGTGATAGCTAAACGACATCTTGTTAAACGTCAACTTAAAGAAAATGGCCTTACGGAGGAAAATCTTAGTTTCTCTGATGAAGCTATTGAAGAGTTAATTAACTACTACACAAGAGAAGCTGGGGTAAGAACACTGGAGCGTCAAATAGGATCGGTTATTAGAAAAGAAGTTAGAAGTTATCTTAAAGAACATACTCCAAAAGCTCCTAAGGTAGAAGAAGGAAGTGAGATTACAGATATCGTAGCTACCAGTAAAGATGCTAAAGGAAAGAAAAAAGCTAAAAAAGATCTGGAAGAAGATGGAAAGAAATTGATATTTAAGGCTAAGGTTATTACCCCACAAGATATTAGACGTCATCTAGGACCTCGTCAGTTTAGAATAGGACAGCAAAACTCTCAGGATGAAGTAGGGATATGTACGGGGCTAGCTTGGACTGAAGTTGGTGGAGAACTTCTAGCGGTGGAAGTAAACGTATTTCCTGGAAGTGGAAAACTTATTATTACAGGAAAACTCGGAGAAGTTATGCAAGAATCAGCTCAGGCTGCTCTTTCTTATGTAAAATCCAGATCTGAGTTTTTAGGTATTAAAGAAGACTATAAAACTATAGATATCCATATCCATGTACCTGAAGGAGCTATTCCTAAAGACGGTCCTAGTGCTGGACTTTGTATGGCTACAGCTCTTGCTAGTGCACTGACTAAAAGACCTGTTAGTAAGGATATAGCTATGACTGGAGAGATTACTCTAAGAGGTAGAGCTTTACCGATTGGAGGACTTAAAGAAAAACTTTTGGCTGCATGTCGTGGTGGGATTAAAAAGGTTATGATTCCTGAAGAAAATGAAAAGGATCTAGAAGATGTTCCTGAAGT
>CACXFL010000175.1 GCA_902766925.1 uncultured bacterium
GAGCAAGATCAAAGTCATGATGATCGATATATTTCTGAAGGAATAAGAAATAGTACTAAATTAAAACTAGAATTATTATCTAAATATAAAAAAGAAGTTTCATATAATTATGTTCCTAGTTCAAAAGAAGACGTTCTATCCACACTAGTTGAAGCATATCACGGAGATAATATTCTTAAAAACTGGTTCTCTTGTACATTTAAATAATCCCCTCTTATAACTACACAGTTAAAAAATATAGTTAACCTTCTTTTAACTGTGTAGTTATCTTTTAACTCTTCTTGTTAAAAACAATCTAAAATGTATATTAAAATATACATTATAAAAACCAATCACACACCAGTATAAAAATTACGAATATTCAAACTAAAAAACAATCTATATTATTATTTAAGGTACTTCTAATCATTAGATGAGATTTTAAAATTGACCTGATTATATAATAATTTTCTACTCACATTAAATCCTTCATTTTTTTGCTCAGTTTACTTGACAGCCCCCCCCCCCCCCCGTGGTACCATAAAGAAAGGTTTAATTTTTTATGGAGCAATTTATGAAAAGAAAATTAATTTTAGTACTGTCTTTAATGTGGTTATTTGGTTTTATGATTTCTTGTAGTGACAATGATGATGACGACGATGATACTAGTCCTGGAATAGAAAATCCTCCTTCAACCCCTCAAGAACCTGCTACTCCTCAAGAACCTGGTACATCTCCTAATCTTAAAATTAGCGGTTCTTACGTGACTGGATGTTCAGTAGATAATAATTTAAGATTAGGGTGGGATGATAATTTGTATGCTAAAAATAAACTGCTAATAACTGATTCTCAAATTAAAATTGTGTCTTTAATATATGCCGATGATGTATGTGAAGAAGACTTATTTGACACTTTTACTCTAACATTTGATTACACAAAAGAAGATCAATCTAACGATACGACCGTAATAACTAGATCACTAACTTCCTTCAAGTTCTTACCTCAAGACACTTATTTTCCACTAAATACTCAATTATATGGATTTACTACAGACTTAGACTTGTTTAATGATGGTAGAAATTATAGTGTTAATAGAGTAAATATACCTTCATCCGTATTAGAATCACTTGAGAAAGATATTATAATAAAACTTAATAACAATAAGCTTTATATAGATGGTTATAACTCAGAGTCTAAAACCGCAGATGGAAAAGAAATAGAATACACTCCATCTTCAGATCCAATTTTAAACGGTACATATAAAAGAGAGTGTTACTTGCATAACAATGATGACACGAGATGGTTAGGAGGATCGTTTTTTCAAGGAGCAATGTATGCAATAACTACTATTGATATAGTGGATTACTCAAATTTAAAGTTTAGGGTACGTCATACCACATACAATGATGAACAATGTACAGATAAAGAACAGGAATATACTGTCGATTATAGTGGTTTTACTCCACAAAATAAGTATGAAAACTACATTGTAGTTAGTAGAGATTTATCATCTATAGGAAGAAAAATTCATGATGCAGAATATCTAACACTGGTTAATGAAAGTACTGAATTTGGAATAAATGATTGGGTCTTAGGCGAATTCAAGAATATAACTACAAACATTTCAGAACAAAATAGAAATGATCTTACTAAAAACATTATTGTAAGACTTGAAGGGAATAAACTTTATATTGATGGTTATAATGGATCTGCCGAAGGCCATGAAGTTGAATATACTGAATATACTGTAGAATAATGTAAAAGTGTATTCTAAAACATATCCCTAAGTTCTATAATATACTAGAACTTAGGGATATGTTTTATCATCAAACAAAAAGAGTTTTATATATTAAAAATTGTTTTTATAAAAAATTTTAACTCAAGTTTTAAATTATACCTACAATAGAGTAACTACATCAGAAGAGCTAATCTTCCAAGCTCCTTTATCAACTAGGTGGCAGTTTAGGGAACTAAAACATAGTCCAATACCTATAACTTTATGATTCTTGTATTTTTCATCATGAAGATATTTATCTGCGTATCTTCTATCTTGTATCTGATTTTTAGCAACATCTACTTTTTGATCCATCTTAAGTTCAATTATATAAACAGTACTAGAAGTTTCTACCACTATATCTGCTATTCCGTCTCCTGCACCAACCTGTTCTCTAACAGTAGAACCCCCTGCCATTTTTAAAAGAAGTGCTATTACTATCTCTATAGCATTTTCATGATATTTTTGAGGAGTTTTGGTAAAAGATTTAAATTAATCTTCTATTGTTTTTATAAAGCCTGAAATGTCTCCACTCGCAAGAAGAGATCCAGCTTTTTTATATTTAGAAAAATAACTAGATTCTTTATCCCAAACACTTTTTACAAGATAGGAACTAAAAGCAATGGATACTTCTCTATTAGGAAAATCTAGATAATACTGCTCGGTCTCACCATTATAATCTTTTACTGTTAAATATCCCGTTTGATAAAATAGACGTACTAAATTTTCCTTATTATTCAACTCATTTAAATTTAAATTAGAATAAAAAAAGTCTATATTTTTTGATAAACTTAACTCTTTTCTTACATCAAATCTTTCCGTAGCAGAAAGAAGCTTTACTAAAAAAGTAGAAGTTCCTGTTTGAGTCCAATATGAAGTAAATTTACATTTATCTTGAAAAAATTGATTCACATCTCCTGGATTATATACAGTTATATCACTGTCAGAAAATCTATACCCATCGTACCAATCTTTAACCGAAGATAAAAAATCTTTTCTACTTGTTTTTAGTGTAGATGCTCCTTTTTCGATTTCAGAAGAAAAATATTGTTCAAGCTCTTTCTGAGTATACCCCATTATATCACAATAATCTGGACTAAAACTGATATCTTTTAGGTTATTCAATCCGGAAAATATTGAAGTATAAGCGAGTCTCGTAACTCCAGTTAAGAGTAAAAAATGAATACTATCACTGTAGAGTTTCAGTACAGAGTAAAAAGAACGCATTACTTCAGTAAGAGATGATATAGTGGATTCGTCTTGAGAAATACTATTTAAAAGAGGATAATCATATTCATCAATAAGTATAACCACTTTTTGATTTTGCTGACGAAAGTATAAAAAAAGGTTTTCAAGATAATCTTGAGCCAGTGATGATTGTTCCCATTCTACTTTATACTTATTAAAATGTGCTACTTGTTTAATTACTCTGATTAACCTGTTATTTAGTTCTTCAGAAGTATTTGCTGATATATTAAATAACGATAATCTAATGACAGGATAATTCTTCCAATCATAGTCTTTGTTGTATATTGCTAGATCCTTGAATAGTTCTTTATTACCACTAAATATCTCGGATAGTGTATCTACAAGAAGAGTCTTTCCAAAACGACGAGGA
>CACXFL010000176.1 GCA_902766925.1 uncultured bacterium
AGAAAAATAAAAAACAACAAAAAAGATAATAAGCTAATAAATTAGTAAAATGGTAAATAAAAGGATTTAGATAATAACAAGTTAATACGGGAGATATTAAAGCATGTGTGTGAATGGTGTAGATAAATATGTGAATTTTATTCCAGTTAAATCATCTATTAATTGGGATGAGTACTTTATGGTTCAGGCAATGATAGCAAGTTTTAAAAGTAAAGATCCTTCTACTAAAGTAGGTTGTGTATTTGTTGATGATAATAATCATCAACTCAGTATGGGATATAACGGAATGCTTGCTGGAATTGATGAAACCAAGATTCCTTGGGGAAACGATAAGGGAGTTAACTACGAGCTTCAAAAATATGGGTATGTTATCCATAGTGAAGCAAACGCTATAGCTCATGCTAAGTGTTCTTTAAAAGGAGCAAGGGTGTATGTAACCCTGTTTCCTTGTCCAGAGTGTACAAAACAGATCGCTTGTCATGGAGTTAAAGAGGTTATATATCTATCTGATAAGTATAAGGATAGCGATGAAGTTAGAGTTTCTAAAAAATTGATGGAGATGGCCTCGATTAAATATAGACATCTAGCAATATCCAAAGAGCTTATCTCTTCTATTAATAAATATTTTATTGAGATGATAGATGGGATAGTAGTTTAGGACTGATCAAAGGAGTGTAAATGATAAAATACGGATGTTTTTATTCTCTTGTGTTTATTACTACTATAAACTTTCTTTTAATAGAAGAGTCTTTTTCTTTACCAATAGGTTTTGGAAGAACTCAAGGGTCCTTAAACTATAGTGAACTTACTACTGATAATTTTTACCTATATCATGATAGTGATACTAAATCAGAAGCTAAATATACTCTAAAATCTTTGGAACTAGCTCGTCCTATATTAGAAGAATGGTTTGGAGTAAGTAGATCTTCTCCTCTTATAGTGAATATGTCTTCGGTAACTTCTGGAGCAAGTTTTGCTAACTTTCTAACAGATAGTATCGAGCTTCAAACCATGGGTATGATTCACTCCTCCCTTGCATGGCATGAGTATACTCATGCTTTAACCTATGCTCGTATGCAGGACTGGACAGGATCTGCCGCAACTATTATTCACTTGGCTTGGCTCCCTTCTTGGTTTTTAGAGGGACTAGCAGAAGCTGTAACTGTGAGTGTAGGATCGGATATTCAGAAAGGAACAGAACGTTTCTACGCTATGAACGGAAGTTGGCCAAGTTATGAAAAACTTCACAAACTTTATGATTCTTCATTCTTTTCTACAGCTGGATATTCTATTTCAGGTTCTTTTGTTTCATACATTATTTATAAATATAATATAAACGTATCAACCCTTGTAAAAGATTTTTATTGGAAATCTATGCCTTGGTGGTGGCCTTATTCTTTGATTCCTTTTTTGGATTCTTTACCACTGGATATGGTACTAAAAAAACATACAGGTAAAACTGCCGAAGAGTTATATGAAGAATATAAAACTTGGGCTGAATCTACTTGGGGGTCTCAAAAAGCTTACTCTCATCTTTTAAATCATCCTTTAGATGAAGTTCGTATGGATGATTTTACCCGAGTAAGAGATGGAAAATTATTTTATCTTATAAAAGATGGAAGTTCATATTATGAAGCGGGGCTTTCCACAGAAGATCTTGAAACTGTTAAAACAAAAAAAATCTCTATAAAAGAATTTGTAGAAGATCCTGATAATAAGATCACCAAATCTATATCTGTTCCATCAGGTAAATCTCAGAGAGTAATTTCTAAAAAGGTTCAAGCATATGTAAAAGATAAGTTTAACAAAGAGGGGTTTTCTGGTCAGGATTTATATATAATAACTCCAAAAAAATCTAGACAGGTTAAAAGACGAGGAAGAATATCTGAACTTTATAGAACTTCTCATTATTTATGGTGGGAAGAAAATTATAAAGATGAATCTAAAATATGTTATTTGTCTTTATCAACCCTTGGAAAAGTAAGTTGTCCTTTAAAAGGTAGTGAGCCTACAAGGTATTCTATTATTGGAAATTTGACCGGTAGTGATTCTATTTCTTTGTCAATTTGGGTTAAACAAGTTAATCAAAAGATAAACGGTAAAGATGAGATTAAATTACATAAAATTGTAGATGGTCCAAAAAATATTACTCATTTTGATTTTTTGTATCAAGAACCTATGAGTATTGCTCAAAATCCTAGTGATAAAAACATCTATATGCTTCTGAGTTCTCATAGTAGTAGACCTATAGTTAAATTTGACTCTTCTCTTTCTTGTAAAGAAACATATTGGTATTCGGATACTTATCTATCTATAAAACATCTAAGTGGATCTAGGTTTGTAGCTAAAGCTTTAACTCCATCGAAGGTTATATATACAAAGCTCGATCTAGGATCTACTGATGCAGAAGTAAAAGATTGCTCCACATTATCTCGTCAGTATCCTTCATCTCTTTCTTTAATTACAGTAGCTTTAAATTCTACTAAAAATGATATTAGTTTAAACGAAGCTTTATCAATAAAACATAATTTAATTTACTCTGATGTAGACAAATTAACCCCCGAATCTAATACCCTGGTAGAAACTCTAAATTGGGGAGTAGATGCCAAGGATCTTAGTGTAGATTCATCAACATCCAAGGTAGATCAACAACAGATAGACTTTATGCAGGATAAGCCTTACGGATGGAGAGGAAGACTACTGTTTTTGCTTCCTTGGATAGGAGCTAATGATTATCAGGATTATTATCAGCTTGGAGTTGTAGGGGTACCATTAATGGATCATCTTCAAAACGAAACTGTATATCTTACAGCTCTTTTTGGAATTCATAGTCTTACTCCAGATCTAAGTCTTAATATAACTTCCTCGAGGTTTTGGCCAGTACTGAACTTAGAGATTTTTAGAACACTGAGTTGGGATGGATGGGATAGATACGGTAGATCCTCATATATGAGAGAGATTGGTATGAACTTTTCTTCTACCTTTGTTATAAAACATTGGTTAACCATGCTTAGCTTGGGGGTTCATCTATCAGATCTTGCTCCTTATGCTTTTGCTTCGGAACATATTAGTGGAACCTTTGTTCAACCCTATATAACACTATCCCATATGTTAAAATTAGGAAGACTTACTACCTCAGTTTCAAACTCCTTTTATATTACCTCAAAAAGTATAGGATCTGATTTTGATTATAATAGATGGAAGAGTTCTTTAAGTTTTAGTCTACCTGTTCCGTTATATGTTAGAACATCTCGATTTGATTTATCAGTTGATTATTCTAGAACCAGAGGAAACCGTACCAGAGGTCTTCAGGAATATGCCAGAGCTGTTAAAAAGTTTATGCCTGGAAGTGGTGATAGTGTAAATAACATCTATCTTCCAATGAATGAGGGAGGATATTTGTTTTCGGTACAAGAAGGTAATAACCAGGTTGGAGTTAGGCCTTCACTGACTATTCCTCTTATAGAAGATCTAGAGACTCTAATTCGAATTTTTTACGTAGGAAGACTCGATTTTACAGCTTTTTTCAGTTACACCGGAGCTTGGTTTGGAAGTTTTTCGGATATTTCAAAAGTATCTATGATAAAAGCTCATGGCTATAACCTGAATTTAAACTTTGATGTTAAGGGAGTTAATTTCAGTTCTGGATTTGGGGTTGGTCAAGTAATTGGTAAGAAGATGGAATCTTTTGGAACTTTTGGATTTAGCTCTTTCCTATAGACACAAAATACTGGCCTGGTAAAAGTTAAACTTATTATAATCTTTTCTATAAAAACAATAAGTTACCACCTGTTTTATACAAAGGCCAGGGGTTTTGCTCTAAGTTTTCTAATTAAAAATCCGATCTTTTAAGAGCAGATTAAGGAAGGATTTTTGATGGATAATTTAGTTGCATATAACGGACTTAGACTAGGTCCATATCTTCTTGTAGAAGAAGTTGGATGTGGAGGTCTAGGACGTGTATTTAGAGCTATAGACGAGCGTAGTGGTCGAACTGTAGCTGTGAAGATATTACATTCTAAATTTTCTAATAACAGAAAATTTTTAGGACTATTTCATAGAGAGCTTCTTATTATTTCCCATCTTCATCATAAAAACATTGTAAGTTACCTTGATGGTGGTTTTCAACCTCCTATGTGTTATTTGGTGACTGATTTTATAGAAGGTCTTTCTGGGTATGCTTTGATGAGAAAAGTAGGGCGTCTTCCTCCACTGGTAGCACTTTGTATAATGCTTGATGTACTTCAAGGGCTAGACCATCTTCACCTTCATGATACAGTTCATTCAGATCTATCATCTCCTAATATCTTGATAGATAAGTACGGTAGGGGGCTAGTAACCGATTTTGGGCTGGCTTGTGAACAAGATGTAGAAAATTACAAAAATTATATGGTAGGAACCCCAGGATATTATTCTCCAGAACATATTACAGAAGTTCCTATAACTCCTCAAAGTGATCTTTATTGTGTAGGTCTTATCCTATATGAGATGATTGTAGGATCTAGAGCTGTTCCTGCACTTTCTAACAAGAATCAAATCCTTGACCTTATGCAACACATTAACTTCAGAAACATAGTATGTTCTGAAAGAAAAATGACCCATATGATTCAAAAAGTTTTGATTCATGCTTTGAGTTTCTCTACTAAAAGAAGGGCTCAAACAGCAGATCAGTTGATGTTTAGTTTGTACGTTATTTTAAAGCATTACGGTATACGTTATGGAAGATATGCTGTACTTCAATACCTTATAGATAAGGGATTAACTGATGTTAAGCAAAACTTCCCAGCTCAAAACATCTATCGAGGATTTTGGACACCAAATACTTAGTTTTTAAAATAAGGAATTACGGTCAACTACCAATCATCTAAAGTGAAATGGTTTTCCACCTACAGTAACTCTAGAAATCTTTTTATGTATTATGTTTATTTAAAGCCGGTTAATTATTTAACTGATTCTAAGTTATATTTTTATGGTTATACCAAAAGAAGTTCCAAAACTTTCTCTTCTAGATTTAAATGATGGAGTATTTTTTTCTATTAATTTAAAACTATTTTTTTGAGAAGATGTTATAGAAAACTTACCCTCATTTGTGAGACGCTCTCCAGAGATTTCAGGATCCTTATTGATGTTGTATTCGTGTATAGAATAATTAAAAACAAGTGATAGATAAACATTAGTATCAGATATTTGATAATTCACAGAAGGTTTAATATCGTATCTTATACCTGATATATCTTGGAGAGATGCTTCTATATTTAAATCAGAACTAGTTTTTCTATCAGACTGATTAGAAAAAAGTTTTCCTACAAATATCCCAGTTTGAAATGTAAAATTAGAACCAAGACGTACTCCAGTATCAATTCCAAGAGATATAAATCTTTCGTCTATCTGTTTATAATTTCTTTCAACATCTGATTCAGATTCTGAGGCCATCTGATTAAGCCCTCCAAGTAAAGCTGGAGAAATACTTAAAGCTTTATATGAAAACATGGGATAAGAACCTGTGAATGAAATCTCATACCCAGAGTATGATGAACTTTTAATGAGTCCTGAACTAATACCTAAATCAGTAGAGAAAGCTGACTTAAATGGGGTATAAATAAAAAAAATAGAAAGGATAAGCACTATAATACGACAGAGTAAAAAAGACCTTCTTGGATGTCCTACCAGATACCTCATCCTAGCTAACCCCCTAATTTTTCTAGACTCTAACTTATTATCAACAAAACAAAGTCTGATCTATCATAGTTTAAATGTATTTGCTACAAAAAAATTCAACTATGCTAATACATTAACCTTCTTTGGCCTACTTTACATCCTTGTTCTACGGAATCTAGAATGTCTTTTCTTGGAATAAGTTCAGTAGGGAGAGAGGCTCTTCGAATATTTGCTTTAAAGAGCAAGGCTCCTCTAAGCTTTGCATAATCAAGGTCAGCATCCTCTAGGTTAGCTTCTGTAAAATCAGCTCCTTCAAGGTTTGCATTCCATAGGGAAGCTTTTCTTAGATCTGCGTTTTTAAAGATGGCATCTTTAAGGTTAGCATATGAAAAATTTACTCCTCTTAGATCACAACCTGAAAAATCTATCTTAACAAGGTTTGTTTTTCTAAGATCTAGACCATGAAGGTCTTTGGTTTCTGCTAATTTATCTAATATATCTTTACGAGTAAGAGTAGAGGATTTTTCTTTAGACATGGTACTCCCTTTTACAATTAAAGGATACATAGGTCTTAACCTATGTATCCAATATTAATTTTAGGAATAAAAACTTAATAATTTAGTTTAATCAATAAACTATGCCATAAGTTTAGCAACATCTAACATTCTGGTAGAATAACCTGTTTCGTTATCGTACCAAGAAAGGATTTTTACGGTGTTACCAAGAACTGTTGTACAAGATCCATCAACAATACTTGATAGGTTACATCCGTTAAAATCTGAAGATACTAAAGGTAGATCTGTATAACCTAAAATACCTTTTAGGGATCCTTCAGAAGCTTTTTTAAGTAATGAATTGATTTCTTCAACTGAAGTTTCTCTTTCAAGTTCAAATACAACGTCTACTAAAGATACGTTTGGAGTTGGAACTCTAACTGATAGACCCTTGAATTTTCCTTGTAGTTCAGGAATTACTTTTCCAACTGCTTGAGCTGCACCTGTAGAAGTAGGAATCATACTAAGTGCTGCTGCTCTTGCACGACGAAGATCTTTATGAGGGAAATCAAGAATTACTTGATCGTTTGTATAAGAGTGAATAGTTGTCATGATACCTTTGTTAATTTTAATAGCATCGTTTATAACTTTAGCAACAGGAGCTAAACAGTTTGTTGTACAAGATGCGTTAGAAACGATCTTGCAACTATCATTTAATTTGTCTTGGTTTACACCGTAAACAACTGTTAAATCTTCACCTTCTGCAGGAGCTGAAATTAAAACTTTTTTAGCACCAGCTTGAATATGCATCATAGCATCTTCTTTTTTTCTAAATCTTCCTGTACTTTCAAATACGATATCAACTTTCTTTTCTTTCCAAGGAAGTTGTGTAGGATCTTTTATAGCAGATAGAGTGATTTTTCTATCACCAACAACTAAAACGTTATCACCTTCTAATCTAACATCTTCATTAAGTGTTCCGTGAACACTATCATATTTTAAAAGATGTGCAGATGTTGCTGGAGAGGATAAATCGTTGATATGAACTATTTCAATATCTTTACGAGCAAGAGCTGCTCTCATAACTACTCTACCAATACGTCCAAAACCATTGATACCAACTCTAACTGTCATAGAAACTCCTTATAATATATAGTTAATAAGTTAAAACTTAATAAAAAACGATCCATTACCAAATCAGGTAGGTATTCTATACTTAAATTTTCTAAATATAAAGTAAAATTATTAGTTTGTTTAAAAACTAACATTACTGAACCTTATTCTAGTAAAGAAATTTTTTTCCACTTTCCAGATATAAATCTTAAACTAACAAGTAACCCATAACCACATTCGTATATACACCCGGTAATCCAAGGTCCAGTTACTCCAAGTTCAGGAAAAACTTTTATCATTCCCCATGAAGCTCCTATCCCAATTGTAACAGCTAAACTAAATTGAGCAATACAAGGCCACAAAGTATCTCCAGCTCCTCTTAGTGCTCCAAGACATATGATACAAAGTCCTTCGAAAGCTTGACAGATTAACATATATATAAACATCTGAGAGGATATTGTCTGAATTGTAGGATCATGAGAGGAGTTGAAAAAACTTACAAGTCCTTCTCTATGATACCAAAGTAATAGACTACCCACTGTAGTATAAATCAACGTTATAGCAATACACATAAAAGCTTGTTTTGTTGCTAGATCTGTTCTTCTAGCTCCACAGTATTTTCCAACAATTGCAACTGTAGCTTGGCCAACACCTATAGCAGGCATAAGAATAAGTTGCCAATACCTATTTAGTATAGAACCTGAAGCTATGTATTCAGTTCCCAAAGTTGCAATAATAACTACAAAGAAAATCATCCATACTACAGTATCGTTAAATAGCATCAGTCCATTTGGAAAACCTATTTGCAATAACTTTTTAATCTTAAAAAAAGAAAACTTGAGACTAGATCTCGTATTAAATCTTTCTGTAATTTTTGAAAACAAAAAAATATACCCTAGAATCATTAGCTCAACACTAACTGCAATTATTGTACTGATTCCAGCTCCTCTAAGTTCCATACGAGGAAATCCAAAATTTCCAAAAATCAAACAATACCCAACTCCAATTTTTACCACATCACTGATAATTCCGGCTATAAGTACAATATGGGGACGATGAATTCCTATAAAAAAGCCTCCTAGTGCTTTTGCTGTAAGAACTAAAGGAGCAACATAAGTTATAGTGTTATAATAAATCACTTCCTGTTCTACGAGTTTTGGCTCGTGTCCTAGGGAAGTAAAAAAATATCTTGAACAAAAGATAGTACAAAATAAACCAAGTCCTATAAATATAGCAAGCCATATTCCTTGCCAACAATACGAAGAGGCCTCCCGATATCGTCTAGCTCCTAAACATTGAGATGCAAAAATATTAGTAGAAGCAACTATTCCAAAAAAAATACACACAGTACAAAAAGACGTAACTCCTGCTCCATACTGAGCAGCAAGTTGAGTAGGACCAGTAAGAGATATCATCCAAGCATCTATAAACTGGTTAATAGTCAAGGAACTCATATTTATGATAGTAGGTATAGATAGTTTTAAAATTTCTTTTATTCCAACCTTTATAGAATAGGATGGAAGAGTTGATAAATCATATGAGTTAGAATTTGACATAAAAACTACCGTTTCTCCGTTTTTTATATTATTTAAAATTAGAAGGATTTTAGTTTAAATTTGAAAAAAATACAATATAGCAAAATAAAAAAACATAACAAAATTAACCCGTTTGTAAAGTTTTATACCCAAGATCCGACAGGTTAACTAGAAGGTAGCGTTGATATCTATATCAACAATATTAAAATTTAAACTTAAAGGTATAACTATGATCTTAAAATTAGAATCTAAAGACGGTTTATGGAATCCTCAACAATTTAAAAAAATCTCTTCTATGATGGAAGATTCAAGTTGTGTGGTAAAAATTTTATCTGATAAATCAATAGCTTTAGTCGTTGATAATAAAGATGAGGCAGGAATAAAGACAGAACTTGAAAAGTTTGGTTTTAACGTCAGTTATGATGAAGAAAGTGTTGATTCACTACTTAAAGGTAGTGATGAAGAACCTAGTTGTGAAAAATATGAGAATATGGATCTAGAAAGTTCTTCTTCAGATACCATCCAAACTGATTCAAACAGTGAGCCTAAAGAGTCTTTAGAAGATAGTCCAGTCGAATCAGCTCAAGTTCAAGATAATATTCAAACAGAAAACTCAGCAGTACAAGAAGAAACCAGGAAAGAACAAGAAACAACATTGGAACAACCAACGAAAGAGGGTAAAGTGATGGATCAAAACATGGAACATCTTCCTATGGATGACATAGGAATAACAGAGTCAAATGAAAATTCTAAAATCACCACTAATATAAATGAGGTTGTAATTTCAGATCAGAAGGTTCCAGATACTTTGGATGAAAATATTGTTGTAAACGATTCAAATCCTGAAACTACTAGTGAACAAGATATCACAATAGCTTCTTCAGCTTCTGAATCACAAACTGTTGTAGATACTCCATCAACCACAACATCTACCGATACAGTTGAGCCTCAACAAGAAAAATTAGCTGAGAGTGTAGTTAGCAAACCTGTGGATACAATGGAAACAGTGGCAACTACTCCAGTAGATACTTCGGTATCTAGTGAAGAAAACATTTCTCCTTCTACCGTATCAGAAGCTCAAACTGCTTCAGCTGAACCAACAGAAAGTGTTCAGCTAAGTTCTAATACACAAGTTGTCGACAATCAAACTGTAGATACTCCACTAGTAGATGAGTCTATTACTTTAGATAGTGTAGAACCCTCTTTAACTAATGAGGTTGAAAAAGAGTCTTCAGATCAAGTTTTAGATGAACCTACAAGTTATAAAGAGAGTTTAAATACTACACCTACAGATGAAACTTCAGTTATAGATCCATTAAATGATACAGATTCAGATTCAACCCTAGAGTCTAATTTAGTAACTGAGTTATCAAATGAAGAAACAACAGAACCAGTAGTTGATACATCTTCCCCTATACTAGAAACTTCACAAGAACCAAGTAGTTTAGTTGACGATGGTGCGGCAGATGTATATGAGGAATTAGTAACTCCATCAATATCAGATGAAACAGTTAATCAACCAGAAGACACTACATTCAAAGAGGAACCTTCAACATTTACAGGAGTAGGAATGAATATAGAAGAAGAAAAATTAGCATCTAAAATTGTTTCTTTTGAAGACAGTTATAGGAAAGAATACTCTTCAGTATCATCAATGGACCCAAATTCTGAGATGTTATCAGAAAATGTGGATATTCAAACATATGCAGGAAATTTAAGTATAAGTATTGGAACATGTGTAAGTATAACACTTGATCTAAAAAATCAATCTGAAGGAATGAAAACCTTTAGTATAAATGGTAAAGAAATATATATAGAATACTCAGCTAAGTACTGTAAAGTTGTATGTGATGGAATGCAAATTAGAGTTCCTATGTCAGATACAGTACTTTCTCAAGCTTGTTAGTAATTTTTCTTACTATATAGTATTTATACCTTTAAATTAGGATATCTGTTTTTTTTACAGATATCCTTTTTGTTTTTTAATTCTTTAATTATCTAACTACATACTTAAAATAATTTTTTAAATTATTACATCTTGATATTGATATAAATCTTTATTTGAAATTTATTTCTGTTAAATATTAAAAAATACCCTTAATACGCAGTATAAAATTGTTGTATGAACAGTTTTATCTTTTTTAAATTAATGTATTAAAATATTTATATTAAAAAATAAATCTAAATGTATATTATACTATACATAATTAATTTAAGAAAAAAACATATCTTTATAAGACAAAACTACTCAAAAACATCAAAATATAAATAAACATGATTTTTTTAGATCCATATCAGGTATTTTTTTTAAAAAAATAGGGTTAATTTAAAAAAAATTTTTATTTTTTTTAATTTGGTAAAAAAGCAAAAACGAATATTGCCTATGTTAATATGATAGATAAAAACCATGTTTTTTATAAAAAATACAATTTTTTTTACTCTACTTTTTTCTGATCTGTAACCTAGTCTAAGCTCCAAGTGCCTATTATCTTTTAAGAAAGTTTTTAAATTTACCGATTTTGATTATGTAGAATTTTATTTTTTGAGGGAGGTCCATATAGTTGGATAACGTCAAAAAAATTTATGGAGATCGTTATGAGATTCTTTCTCTGATTGGAGAAGGAGGCATGGCGTGCGTATATTCAGCTTGGGATAGAAAGCTGGATAGGAAAGTTGCACTCAAATTACTTCATCCTCAATTTGCAAATAATCCAGAGATTAGAGAAAGATTCTACGGAGAAGCTAAAGCTATTTCAGTTTTAGACCATCCAAATATTTTAAGAATTTATGATTTTTCTGGAGAAAATTCACAAGAGTCTTGGCTTGTTACTGAAATATTAACTGGAAAAACTCTTGCAGATTTTATCAAAGAATTTCCTGGAAATAGACTACATCCTATTATAGCAACTTGTATCGTAAAAGAAATTACTAAAGCACTGATAGAAGCTCATTCTAAAAATATAGTCCATAGAGATATCAAACCAGAAAATATAATGATTCTAAAAAATGGTCAGATAAAACTGATGGATTTTGGTATTGCAAAAAATCTTAAGAAAGTATCCATGACTGTAACAGGAACTTTCATGGGATCTCCAAGTTATATGTCTCCAGAACAAATCAAGGGAGTAGATGTTGATCATAAAACTGATCTTTACAGTCTTGGAGTAGTGTTCTATGAACTTCTTACGGGGGATGTTCCATATAAAGGATCTTCAACTCATGAAGTAATTTATAAAATTACTCAAGCACAACTTATACCTCCGAAAGAACTAGTTCCATCAATACCTGAGGATCTGAACAGTATGGTTATAAAATTGATGGAAAAAGATCCTGAAGATAGATATAAAAAAGCTAAAAACTTTGCTTTGGATCTTGATACTTTCTTGGTACTAAATGGATTTGCAGAATCTAACATAGAACTTGAAAGATATTTTTCTAATAGGAAGAAATTTGAACAAAGATTAAAGAATTTAACTCTTTTTGATAATGATACAGAAAAACAAAAAATTGTAGAAGTTAGAAACGATTATAAAACTCAAAAGATGGCAGTTGTAAGAACTGTTAAAACATTGATTCTAGATCAAAATTTAATTGAAAAAAGGCTATCAGATATTAATGAACAGGCTTTGAATCACAAATCTAGAAACTTTGAAGAAATTAGCGCTAAATCTATTGGTTCAAAAAGATTTGTAAAAGAGCAATTAGTTGATGAAGATTTAAGTTATGAATCCGTAGATCAAAGTATTCAGGTAGATAATAAAAAACATAAGGGTAGATATTCTTTAAAAGCTGCTGCAGGATATGATTCTAATCTTTCTCGTAGAACAAATAATCACTATTCCGGTAATAGAGTAGTAGCAGCTAATACTCCAAATTATCCTCGTCGTGCTGAGATAAACAGAAGGGTTATTAAGGAGTATAACGATAAGATGTATCAAGATGCTTTGATTGGATACTATTATGGTAGAAAATCAAGTTCTAATACAGCTTCATATTTTGTTGGAATATTTTCAGTACTATTTATGTTAGTCCTTTTAGGAGTAGGTTATTATGCTCTTCAAAGTAAGGTAAATAATAATATCCTAAATGAAAAAATAGAAACCTTAGAACAAAAAAATACTTTCTTAAAAGAAAATTACCATAAAATTAAAAAAACAAAGAAATCTGAATCTAAAAACAAATCAACGGTTAATAAGGATAATCAAAAACAATCACATGATAAATCTAGTGTAGTAAATACTAATAGAGAACAGGTTAAAATTCAATCTACAAAAACTAATAATAGTGTAGAATCTAAAGAGATTAAAAAAGCTGATAATAAAAAATTACAAAAAAATACTAATGAAACTAAATATCAAAAAGGTTCTAACTCATTAAAAAATAAAGATCAGAATAGTAGACTACAAGAACCAAAAACTCCTTCTTCTAAGAAGGAAAATAGAGTTGTTAAATCAAGTAATCAACCTGTTACAAAACCAATCTTCATTTCTGAAACTAAATACATGGAAGATAGAAAAAATAAACGTTTTGTAACAGAAACATCTGCTAAAATTTCTTTAAAAGACTTGGAAAATAGATCTAATTCAACTGGTAACCAAGTTAAATCAGAGATAAAGGAAGTTAACACAAAAAAACAAAATGTTCAGCAACAAAAACCACAAGCTACGACAGGAACCTTGATTATATCTTCAAGACCTGCATCTGATATTTACATAAATGGAGTAAAACGAGGAACAACATTAGATCAGACAATAAACAGTGGAAGGATAAAACTTCCAAACGGTTCTTACAGTATTGAATTAAGAAGAGAAGGTTATAAGTCATATTTTACAAATATTAAGATAGAAGGTGGAGAAACTAAAAATATTTTTGGACAGTTAAGAAGGGTTAATTAGAAAGGGAAAATTTTTGGTTAGTGTTTGGTTAAAACTGAATAGATTGATTAAAGAAAGCTTTAGATTTAAAGCTCTAAAAACTTTCTTTATCTGTATCAGTATGTTTACAGTTTTAACCAACGATATTTTCTATCAAGTAGCTAATGCTCAAACATTACAACAAAGTATGAAGTATTATTTTAAAGGTGATCTGAATGCTACAGAAACTTCTTTAAATCAAACTTTAAGAAATAAAATAAGTGATAAAGATAGATCTCAAGCTTATAAATATCTTGGTATAGTTCAGTTTATGAAAGGTAAAAAAGACCAAGCTACTACAAACTTTAGAAGTGCTTTGGGTATAAATCCTAAGATAGGTATTGCTGCAAGTGAAGCATTAGATGAGAGTGTAATACCTTTCTTTAATTCTATAAAAGCTGATAAATCTAAATATATAAAAGCAGCAAGACCTTCTTCTGGTGGCAGAGTAGCACCTAAAGCTACTACCAGCGGAGTAAGATCTGTAGCAAGTAAAGCAAAAAGAACTACCTTATTTATTAGATGTAATGTTAAATCAGCTACAGTTATGATTGGAGGAATTCTTGCAGGATCTGTAAATTCAGTACTTGATGTAAATCCAGGAAAACAAAAAATTGAAGTATCCTCTCCAGGATATATAACAAAAAGAGTAAATGTAAATATAGTTCAAAATAACGAAAACTCTATTACTATAGATTTATCTAAACCACAACCTAAACCAAAACCAATAGTAGCAAAAGCTCAAGCTCCAAAAGTAGTTAAGGCTCCAAAATCTCGTCGTATGCAATCTTCTGGTATGAATTTACAACAAGAATATGGACAAGATATGTCACAAAATCAATACTATGGAAATCAAGGTATGCAACCTCAAGTACCTCAAAATCCATATCAACAATATGCTCCTTCGAACCAATATATGCCTAATATGTATCAGGCTCCAATGTATCAGACACCTATGTACCAATATCCATCTCCAATGTATTCGTCTCCTACACCAATGTATCAACAACCTCAGATGATGCAACCTGCTCCTTCGTATCAGTCTCCTCAATCTGATCTTTATAGTTATCAACAAGAATCCTATGATAATTATAACCAAAATCAAGGGAGTTCATCTTCTGCACCTAGTTCTTCTATTAGTGCTCCTCCTTCACCTCCTTCTTCAGACAGTTATTCTGAAGCAGAAAATTATAATGATTTTAACTTAGATGATAAACCTGTATCTAAGAGCAAGAAGGATTTAAGCAAAAAGAAAGTAAAAATCTCAAAGAAACAATCTAAGGATGTTTCCTATTACTACGATGATCCAGGAGGTAAATCTTCTAAAGGATATGCAAGTTATTATGGTAGTAGTAAGAAAAAGAAAAAATCTAGTTCTTCATCTTTAGGAATACTCAGGTTCCTACCTTTTGGTGTTCCTCAATTTGTTCAGGGTAAAGTTGTATGGGGTATAATATTTGGAGGAGCTCAAGCTGGAGGTTTAGGTTGGGGTATATATGAATATATACAATACTCTGATTGTGTAAAAAACTGTCAGGCTCAAATTGATGAACTTTATGCTCAAGAATACGATCCTGAATCAATTAAAGCATATGCAGATTATCTTGAAGAACAAAAACAACAACATAATACCTATTTTAAAATAGGAATGGGTATCTTTGCTGGAGCATGGGTACTTGGAATTTTAGAAACAATTATAAATCCACCAAAAGCTTCATCTAAAAAATCTGCCTATATTATTGAAAAAAATACTTATCATCTGTTAGCTACTGATGATAAACCAGAAGATCCTTATTTAAGAAGTACAAGCTCGGTACTTTTAGATGAGATAGCTCAAGAAACTTCTATGTTAGAAGATTTATATTCCTATAGATCTACTGATATACTTACCGAGGATAAACCAAAGGTTGATGAAGGACTGAAAATCTTACCTACGGATCTAGGATCTAGCGGTATACCTTTAATTGAATATAAATTTAGTTTCTAATCTAAATAGATATAATTAGTCTATATTCTTGATTGCGATCAAAACACATGATAATTTCTATCTTTGGTATTTATGATTATCAGTATAATTTAGGGAGTAGTTATTATTATAGAAGAATGGATAAAATCTCATTGTGTTGGTATTACAGGATGTATATGTTCTGGTAAAACTACTGTTGCAAAGATAATAGAATCTTTGGGTTATTCGGTACTTAATTCAGATATTATTGCAAAAGAAGCTTATAAGAAGGATTCTTCCATCTATAATAAACTTTTTGGTTTAATAGATTCGTTGAAACAAAAAAAGATACTAGAAGAATCAGAAACCTATCTTGATTCTTCTATGAATATAGATACCAAAAAGTTAATTCCATACTTTATTAGATATAAAAATTTATTAGATGATTTTGAATCAATTATTCATCCTTGGGTATATGAAAGATTTTTAAACTTAGCTACAAATTACCAAAATGGAGAAATTCTTTTTTTTGAATCTTCTCTTTTAGTAGAAATCAACTGGTATGAAAGACTACATTCTTTAGTACTTGTATCTTGTAATACTGATATTAGACATCAAAGGTTAATACAAAGAGGATCTCAAAGTGTAGAGCTTTCTAATTTTTTAGAGTCTAGACAATTCAGTGAAGAACAAAAGAAAAAGTTATGCTCCTATATAATTGATTCAAACTGTTCTATGGATGAACTTAAATCACAAGTTAAGATGCTTTGTCTAAAAATCATGGATGAAATTAATATAAAGAATTAGTTAGTATGTAAACAAAGATCAGTTAAGGGACATCCTTCACATTTAGGAGCTAAACTTTTACAAAAGTAGCGACCATACAGTAAAAACAGATGATGAGCATCTGGTAGAAACTTTTTATCAGTTATTGATAGAAGAAGAGGTTCTACTTTTTCTATATCTTTTTTTTCAAAAGAATGAAATCCTAGTCTTTTAGTTAATCTAAATATATGAGTATCTACAGGAAAATAGGGTTGATGATACAAACATGATAAAATAACAGAAGCTGTTTTCTGCCCAACCCCAGGAAGACTTGTAAGAAGTTCTCTATTTTGAGGAACCTTATCATCAAATTCGGTATGAAGTTTTCTTGTTATCTCAACTATAAATTTAGCTTTGTTTTTATAAAGTCCAATAGGTTTTATAATTTTTTCTATCTGTGAGATTTTCATTTTTAAAACAGAATCTATACTAAAACCAGCCTTATAATATGGAACCATACATTTATTTACCATTTTATCAGTACTATGTGCAGAAAGTACTACAGAGATTAAAAACTGGTATGGACTATAGTAGATAAGTTCAGGTTTAGGATCTGGGATTATCTTAGATAATCGAGTACATACTTCAGTCATTTTGGATTTTAATTTATCTTGATTGTTTTTTTTATCTATGGATTTACTCATATACCTCTATACCATAACTGGTTCAATAGTTACACTACCTGTGATTTGGGATCTACATGCAAGTCTTTCATCACTACCTGCTCCAAGAGAATCCAGAAAAGATTTTTCTATACTGTCAGGTAAATTAAAATTAGATAACCCATCTACTACCCTTATAAGACAAGCACCACAATGACAGTTAGAACAACAAAAGTTTATAGGACAGTCCTCAAAACTGGAAAGATCCCTGAGGTTAAAATAGGAAGAATTAATCTTATAAGTTTGCACCTTGTCTTCTAATTTTATAGTTACCTGAATTTTAGCCTCTAACCTACTAGAGCTAGGAGTATTTTTCATAATACAGCTACTATTTTTTTATACTCAAAGATGTTGTATCAGTGTGATGGAGTTGATGCTTATTATGATTCGCACTTTGAAAAGCCGTAATCTTCGGAGCAAGTATTTCTATAACTTCATCTACTGAATCTACAATCTGAAGAAGGTCAAAATCAGTTTTATTAACTAAATTTCTAGATAGAGGTTCTTTTTTCATCCAGTCAATAAAACCTTCCCACATATCTTTTCCAAGTAGAATAACAGGTTTATGAACCATATGATCTACAACTATCAGCTGCCATGTAAAAAGTAGCTCTAGTAGAGTTCCTATTCCCCCAGGAGTTACTACAACAGCATGAGATAGTCTCATAAACTCATCTAGTCTAGATGAAAATCTTCGATGATGATATTTAACATCAAGGTGTGGATTAGCACTTGTTTCTGTAGGAAGTTCAATTGGAAGTCCTATTGATTTAGAGGATTTAGATAGTTTTGAAGCAGCTTTTGCTCCAAGGTTAGCAGCCTCCATAAGTCCAGGACCTCCTCCAGTAACTATATCTACGTTACGAGAAGCTAGAGCAAAGGCTAGATCGTATACGGTTTTATAGTGCTGAGAATCGGCTTTTAACCTAGCAGATCCAAATATACATACCCTGTAGAACTCAAAACCTATATCTGTAACTATATTGTCCAGATCAGCTATAATATCATTGAGTTGAGCTATCTTAGTATTTAATATTTTACGAAGCTTTTGGGTTGGAATTTGCAAACAAACCTCCTTGAATGTAGATAAACATTTATGTATCATTATATTTACAATACTTAAAAAAAATAAAGAGGTATTTGAGTATGTTTGAGAAAAAAATAAAAAAGCTTCTTCTGCTAGTTGGTTTAATCTTTTTTTTAAGTACGGATTTATTTAATGTATTTTCAGACACTACCAGGGTAACAAACGGAGAGGATATTGGGGTTGTAATTGTTGGGACAATTACAAATACGGATCCTAAAAATAATGTAGCTTTGATTAAAGAAACAGCTACAGGTAAGGTTAAAGCTGTTAAACTTGGTTACACGGTAGCTGCTAAATATAAAGTCATAATGGTTGAAAAAAAATATATTGTTGTAAATGATACTGAAAAATCAAGTTCTAACTATATGGTTTATTACTCTAGATTTACAGGAGAATTTGAAGGACTTGATAACTACACCGGAGGAACTCTTGCAACCACAAGTAGTTATTCTGAAGATGGTTTTGAAAGAAAAGACTATAACATCAAGATGTCTAAATCCTATAAAAATAGAATGCTTGAAAAGGATCTGTCTAAAATATTAATGTCAGCAGCTACTATTCCAGAGGTTCAAAACGGTAAGGTTATTGGTTTTAGAATGACTCGTATTACTCAAGGATCTATTTTTGATAAAGCTGGAATTCAAGATGAGGATATCTTTACTGAGATTAACGGTACTAAACTAGATAACGCAGCTGTTGCTATAAAACTTCTAAATTCCCTTAGAAATGATCCAAAAATTGATGTAAAGATTATTCGAGGCGGACAACCTATAACTATGAGTTTAAGAATAGACTAGTGATAGTGTATTTGTCTCAGAGCCTTACTTCCAATAAAGGCTGAAAGACTCTGGGACAGAGAGTTTTTTTTATCTTGATTATAAGTTAGTTCCTTCTATAGACTCAGTAAAAGTGAGATTCAAAAGTTCTTCTACTGTAGCCACTGTTGGGGCTACGTTATCTATACGAAGACCTATAGAACTACCTAAATTAATAAGTTCATTAGAAATTACTTCGTATGCAAGAGATTTGTAACAACGCTTAAAAGGGTTTGGAAATGTTAACGCTAACCATTCCTTACCACCTGCGTTGACTTTTTCTCCAAGAACTATTTCAGACCAGCAATCTTCATTAACAAATTCTTTTAGGTTAGTATAAGGACGTATTTCTAGAGAAGAGGTTCCCTCTTGTATGTATATATACATATTTAAAAAATCTTCACTGTTGTTAATCTTAGATAAATCTGAGGAATTAATATTAAATAATACAGAGTTACTATTAGTATTGGTGACAGCTGTAAAATCTTCAAAGTCTGTAAAACATTCGTTAAATGGTCTTGAAAAATTTATGATCTTCCAAGATTTTCCAAATACACTTACTGTATTTCCTACACTTATACCACTCTCACACTCATCTTTTATATAATCGGAAACTACACGTTTCTTTACTGTAGGTCCGCCTCCACCGCAAAACACAGTACTATTTGTTAAGCA
>CACXFL010000177.1 GCA_902766925.1 uncultured bacterium
ATTCATAGTATCCAAGATCCAGATGAGATGAGTCTATATCTTACTTCAGTGGTTCAAAAAAAGAGTGTTGAAGAAATCAAGAATGAATATGGTAGCAAATTTAAAGATTTTGAAGTTAATCCTAATATTATACACAATGCTATAGTAATTCTATCAAAGAATGGAGAGGGTTTTTACGCTCTTACAAGTGGAGAAATACAAAATTTTCTCTATTTTATTCAAGAATACTGCCACGAAACTCACGATCGTATTAAATTTACTACCAGTAACGCCTTTGCTATTACAGTTGTAACAGAAGCAGGAATGGTGTTCTCATATGGAGAACCTATTAGTGGTGGGGATTGTTCTACTGCTGCTGATAAACTACTCCGTAGTAGAGTTAAAAAAATTGTTTCCACAAATTCTGCAATTATAGCACTCCTAGAAGATAACACAGTTACTAGCTGGGGAAGTAAATATCTTGGAGGGGATTCTTCCATGCTTGAAGAGGAACTTCATGATATTGTAGCTTTATATCCAGGTTATTATTCCTGTTTAGCATTAAGAAAAGATAAGGATGGATTTTTCTGGGGATATATTCCAGAGTTATCAAAAAAATATTTAAAGAAGATACAAAAAAAACTTCATAATATTACCTCAATTACTCAAACAGAGTTTGGTGCATATGCTTTAACATTTGAAGATGGATCTTTCTTCACTTTTGGAGGAAAAAATAATGAAATTGATGAAGATGTATCCTCTCAGGTTCGTGATGTTGAATATATAATTCCAATCCTAGGTGGGTTTGGTTTAAAAACAAAAAATAATCAAGCATATATTTGGGGAAATATAGATTATTCTACTCTTAATATACTTGTATCATATGAAAACGTTAAAGAGATTGTTTCTAATGGTAGAGCTTTCGCAATAGTACATTTAGATGGAACAGTATCTACCATAGGAGATGCTGAGTTTGGAGGAAACATTAATAGATTTGAGGACGCATTAAAAAATGTTGAAAGAATTGAACCTACTTCAGATGGCTTTATTGCTTATAAGGAAGATGGCACTCAGATTAGATGGGACTATGACATTATCGAAGATAATGATTAGTTCTATTTTACTATATTTTAATTTTTAAACTATTTAAGGAGGTAACCACCCATGAGATTTTTTACATCTATAACATTAGTGTCTCTTATTTTCTACTCAACTTTAAGTTTTGCAGAAGGGTCTCAAGATTGTAGTTCTGTATTCATTAAAACAAATGATGATTCAACTACTACTACACCAAAAATAATCAAAACAGAACTTAAGAACGGAAAAGCAACAGCCACCCTATACCATGATGGAACCTTATCTATCAGTGGTGATAAAGAATACGGTGGAAAACCTTCAGAAGATATCATACGTGAGCTTCATGATATCATAGATATTAAAGTAGCCCGTGGTTTATATTACGGTTCTTTTATCGCTTTAAGAAAAGACGGAGTTGTTATTGCTTGGGGATCCGACCTTGCAGGAGGAGACATCTCTAATATAAAAGATAAACTAGTTAATGTAGTAGCTATCTACTCTAACGAATATGCCTACGCTGCTTTAAGAATCGATGGATCTGTTATTACTTGGGGAGAACCTGATCTTTCCCAGTTCCCAAACGAAACTATTTCTTTACCATTAAAAGATGGTGGTATCGTAATCTGGGGAGCAACTCATAGAGGAGGAGACAGCTCTTCGGTATCCGAGGAACTATCAAGTGGAGTAATCTCTATTATTCCTGTTTCAAGAGGATTTGTAGCCTTAAAAAATGATGGATCAGTTGTTTGTTGGGGAGATGATAGATTAATGAAGAAATTCTCTGAAGTAAAAGATCAGTTAACCAGTGGAGTTAAAAAGGTTGTTACAGACGGTTCCGCATTAATGGCTCTCAAAAATGGTGGTTCAGTAGTTGCCTGGAATCTTTCTAGAACTGATGCTGAAATCTTTAATAAACTAAAAGATCAACTATCTAGTGGAGTTAGTGACATAGTTGCTAACAAAAATGGTTTTGCTTTCATAAAAGAATATGGATCTGTTTTATTCTGTGGTTGGGAATCTTCTGAAAACTACAATCCTTTTTTCAAAATTAGTCATATGTTACAAAGTGGAGTTAAATCTATTACTGCTACCAAAGAAGCTTTTGCTGCACTTAAATACGATGGTTCAGTTATTACTTGGGGACACCCTTATAAGGGAGGAGATTCTTTGGAAGTTAGATCTGATCTAATCCATGTTAAAGAAATATACTCAAATGACTACGCTTTTGTAGCAGTAAGAGAAAATGGTACAGCTATTGGTTGGGGACTCGAACCCTGGATAGATTATCTTAAATCTGACTTAAAGAATAAAAACATATTAGGTACTAAAAATATTTCCATTAAAAAAGACCCATCTAAACCTTCTTTTAGAACAGCCAAGGTAGTTAAAGAAATTACCCTAAAAGATAAAACACCATATACCCTACTGGATGATGGAAGGGTACTAGCTTTTAAAAACCCTGATTACTTAGCTTTTGCTCCAGATGAACTGATCTCCGAGTTACACGATATCGTAGATATTCAAACCACTAGATATTCAGTTGCTGCTTTAAGAAAAGATGGATCTGTTATTGCTTGGGGAAATAAGGGTGTTGGAGGTGATACTTCAGAGGTCAAAGATCAACTCTTGGGTGGAGTTAAAAAAGTTCTTGCCACATTTTTTGGTTTCTTAGCTCTTAAAGATGATGGAACGGTTGTTTGTTGGGGAAAAGAGTTTCACGCATCTGATGAATCTTTACTATATTCTAAAATCTCTGACAAACTAACTAATATTAAAGAAATTTATACTAACGGTGATAACCTTTTTGCTGCCTTAAGATCCGACGGAACACTTCTTATCTGGGGTGCTAATTTTAAAGATATAAATACGTATGGTACCAAAAAGGTTTCTGATGACTTTGTTAATATAGAAAAACTCTATAGTAGCAAGTATGTCTTAGTAGCAATAATAGAAAATGTTCCTTCTACTAATTGGGAAAATAAAGATGATATAAAACAACTTCTAGATTCTTTTGGATATAATAATCATGATGTAGATCAAAATAAAATAGATCTACCTGTTTCCATTACAACTGATACTAAAGAACCTACTATAGTTAAAACTATTAACAATAACGGTAGCATGATTAACTTATACTCTGATGGAAAGCTTAATGAGCCTGAAGGATTCTTTATAGATTATAACTTTATTACAGAGCTATATGATATTGTAGACATTATTCCAATAGAAGAAGGATTTGCAGCGTTAAGACAGGATGGACAACTTCTTATTGTAGATCGTATCTACAGTATCTCCAGAAAAGAGTTTATAGATGGAGTTCAAAAATTTACCGACATTACTACTATCACATCCGACGGTAAATTTTTTAAAGCTATAAAACAAGATGGATCTATTGTTACTTTTGATAGCACTTATAACTCTTCATATGAAGGTGAAGATTAAAATGAAGATGCAAATAAATATGCGCATAACTTAATGCGGATTGGGTGATTAACATTTTTACGAACAACAATCTTTGTTATTGTTGTTCGTACTTTTCTCTAGATTAATAGATTATCTTGATTGATGAACAAATAATTTTTTTACAAATTAATTATTTATAATTTAATTTTTTTGTTTTCAAAATTTTTTTATTATTATACTCATAAATCGAGTTTTCTAAAATTTATAATTAATCATTCAATCTGTACTTAATGTTGTGATGTTTTTGAGTAGTTTTTTTTTGAACTAATGACGGAGACATCCCGTATGAAATTTTTCTTTTCTTTAGATTCTTTAACTTTAATTTCCAAAATCACTGTGTGCCTTGCGGTCAAAATAAACCCTATGGAGTTTTATTAGATATGATATATGGCTAGAATTTAAATATTTTTAATAATTTTTTTTAATGATTTAAGGAGTAACCACCCTATGAAATTTCTTAATTCTACACTACTAGTGTCTCTAATATATTTTACAACCACCAATGTAGCTAGTGGTATAGATACCAAAGATCTAGACTTTCTACTAAACAAAAACAACTACTCTAACCCTACTATAACTAGTGGTACTACTTCTTCTAATCCAGACTTTAGTGTAAGTAAAGATACTAACAGTGAATCTTGTATCTCTATATTTAACCATAGTTCAAAAAAGGTTAAAGAAGTAGGAAACACATCATCTAATACGTCACTTATTTTATATGATGATGGATCTATAAGTATTAAAAATGACACTGATAATATTTATTCCAAGATATTCA
This sequence comes from uncultured bacterium, assembly GCA_902766925.1. GTDB lineage: Bacteria > Bdellovibrionota_B > Oligoflexia > Oligoflexales > CACXFL01 > CACXFL01. Next base: position 4,298 of record CACXFL010000177.1, read on the forward strand.
ATAAAATAAAAAACGATGTTCAAGATATTTTTTCTACATCAGCTGGTTTTGCAATATTAAAAAAAGATGGATCTGTTATAAGTTGGACACATGATATAAAATACGGATCCGAACCTAAAATTCTAGATTCTATAAAATTTCATTATCTAAAAGGTGTTCACTCTATTATATCCAATAAGTATGCATTCGCTGCTATTACAAAAAAGAACACAGTTATTGCATGGGGAGCTCCTGAATATGGAGGAGATATTCATACTTTCTCAAACATACTCACTAACGTTAAAGCTGTCTATCGTAATGATTTATCTTTTGTAGCTTTAAGAATTGATGGATCCACAGTTAGTTGGGGAGATCAACATGAATTAGAAAAAATTCAAGATTCATTAAATGTACAAGATAGTAGTATTGTAACTTTAGATTTTTATGGATATCCATCTATCAAAAGAAATAAGCATGAATTAAACATAGATCAAGATTCATCGAATACACAAGAGGGAAGTTCCTCTTATTTTTCACTTAAACACGACAGTAATGATTATATTACTAGCGGTATAGAAAACTCTTCTAAAAAAATCAAACAAGTTATCTATACTCGAGAATCCTCTTACACCTTATACACAAATGGATCCATGGTAGCAGCAGAAGATATTGCAGGATCAAATCAAGATACTTCGTACAAAATACCATTTTTTCAAGTAGCTCCACTTCTAAAAAAAGGTGTAAAAAAAATATACTCTACCACCTATCTCGAAGCCTTTGCAGCTTTGAAAGAAGATGGTACGGTTATTATCTGGGGTCACAAAAGATATGGAGGAGACTCCTCACTAGCTACTGGAGATCTTACTAATGTAAAAGAAGTCTATCCATTATTTGAAGGTTTTCTTCTTCATAAAAACGATGGTTCCCTTGTTTATGTAGGAGGGAATCTCATGAAAAATTATTTCTCAGAAGTATCTAGCGAATTATCATCCGGAGTTAAAACCGTAATTACTAACGGACTTGCAGTTGCTGTTATAAAAGAAGATGGAACTGTTATTACCTTTGGTTCCCCAAACTGTGGAGGAGATTCTTCCCAGGTTAGTGACCAATTATTTAATATCAAAGAAATATACAGTAATAAAGTTGCCTTTGTAGCAGTAAGAGAAGGTGGAGAACTTATTGGTTGGGGAGGTCGTTTTAGTTTTGTACAAGATTTCTTAGATGAGATAAGACAAAAACTTCAATCATCATCATCTACTACCACGGTAGACACTACTACAAACTCTTCAACAACTGCTTCTAAAGTAGCAAAAAAAGAAATAAAGACACTAAAAATAGAAGATCAAGTATCAATTACTCTTTACGATGATGGATCTATTTCTACATCTGGTACTTCAATAGTTAAAAAAAATGTTTCA
>CACXFL010000178.1 GCA_902766925.1 uncultured bacterium
AACATAAGAGGAAGGATCGTTAACAACTGGTCCATAGTAGGTATCTTTAGAGTTACAGAAAGTAATATAGGTATCGCAATGGGATGATTCAGAACACTTAGGTACATCAGTAGCTTTTGAATTATCGGGTTCTATAAATTCAGTCATAGTAATAGCTATAGCATCAACTACACAATTAACACAATCTGGCTGAGGTTGAGTTAATTTCTCACATATTTTACCTAAAGGACTATCCTGGGATATTTTTCCATTATACGCCATGTTTTGTTTTAAATTTCTGATAGTATCATTATATTTATTTAATAGATCCGCATTTTGACGAATATCAACTTTATAAAATTCATAGTTTTCATATTTTTCTGATAGTTTATTACTTAAAATTTTACTGGTTTGAAGATCTGATTTTATCTTCTCCCAATCTTTTTTAGCTTCTTTACAAGGATTTTTTCTATCTATCGGAGTAGTTGCTACTAGATTAAAACTAGTTATAGGACGAGGATCGGCAGAACATTTTCCTACTATTGGTCCTCCATCTCCATCTCCATCTCCTCCTCTATGACAAGAAGATATTCCAAATAAAATTGATAATGCTATAGATACAATAAAACTAGGTTTTCTCATTCCATGACTCCTTATATATTTTAGAATATTTAAATATAAGCAACTAGTTACCTATTAATTATACATGAGCTAGATAGGCTTATCCATATACCGAAACTTATTTTTTTAAATAGATAGATAAAAGAAAAAAGCTAATAAATACCCATAAATGATTAAAAATCAAGAGGAAACCAAATTAAAAAAACTGATCTTTATGTAGCTAAAATCATCTAACTATATCATCATATGATGATATGGTTTTTGAGTATATTGAATACGTACGTGGAGTGATGAATGTTAATAGGTGGTAGTAATTATATGGTGGATAGATTGATAAAAAAAGTTTGTGTGTTTGTGTTAGTAGTAATGGTGCATGTTATGAATGGAACTAATCTAAAGGGACAAAATGAAAGAATTGAAGTTAAAGGATATACTCTACAAAAAGTCGATAAGATATTAGATAGAGGATTTAACGTATATTATTTTACTCATGATAAAACAGGAGCTCAGGTTTTATATATTCAAAATGATGATTCTAATAGATTCTTCAGTATTGGTTTTAAAACTCTACCACAAGATAATACAGGGGTGTTTCATATAATAGAACACTCAGTACTAGAAGGAAGTAAAAGATATCCAGTTAAAGGGCTTTTTGAAGAGTTGATGAAGTCAAATATTACTACCTTTATAAATGCGTTTACATATTCTGATAAAACAGTATTTCCTATTGCTAGTAATAATGAAGCTTCTTTTATTAACCTGATGGATGTATATCTAGATAGTGTGTTTAATCCTCTGGTAAAAGAAAATCCATATATCTTCTATCAAGAAGGTGTAAGACGTGAGTTTGAAGATGGAAAACTTACGTATAATGGAGTGGTATTTAATGAAATGTCTGGGGCTCTTACTCCTGAAAGAATTATGATGTCTAATATGACACATAAAGTATTTAAAGAATCTTTCCTGGATGTTGAATCTGGAGGAGAACCTCTATATATCCCAGATTTAACCTATGAAAAACTGATTGAAACCTATAATAGATACTATCATCCTTCTAACGCTTTGATTTTTTTCTATGGCGATATTGATATTGAAGAAAGACTCACTTATTTAGACGCTCAGTATCTATCTAATTACTCTAGACAAGAACCTATTATGACTCCTAAGATTAATTTTTCAAATCCTGGAGAAGATATTGATGTTATGAATTATCCTGCAGGAGTAACGGAAACACCTGAAGAAGATTCTTATCTATCAATAAACTATGTTTTTGATGCTCCTAATTTCCTTGATAGATTAGCAATTCAAACATTGTTTTTAGCTCTGTTTGATGATGAAGCTTCTTCGATAAAAGAGGAGTTATTTAAAACAGATCTATTTGTATCGATGGATTCTTATGCTTATAGATTTGGATCAGCTTATATAGCTAGTTTAGAGTTTTCAGGGATAGATAGTCAAGATGGGGAGAAAATAGTTAAAAAGATTCAACAGGTATTTAAGAAAGTTACTGAACAGGGAGTAGATCCAGCTCTTATAAGATCAGTTCTTGTAGATAAAAAATTTAGAGAAAAAACTATTCCAGATGGAAATATGGGAATGAGACTATATATGGAAGGGATATATAGTGGATGGATATACGATGATAATCCTTTAGAAAATTTGAATAACTTTTTATATACAGATCATCTACTGAAATATTCGGATGAAGAGCTGGTTGATTATATGAAAAAGATAGTTCAAGTATATGTATTAGATGCTGATGTTAAGTATAACATGGTATCAGTTCCTGATAGCGGGTATCAAAAAAGAGTAGAAGAGAAAATTTTGGATAAAGCTCGTAGAGAACAAGAAGGACTATCGAGTGAAGCTATAGAGGAGTTAAAACAAATAGCAGAAGATACTGCAAAGTATTCTTCAAAAGAAAGTAGTTCAGATGAGATAGACACTCTTCCTTCTATAACAGTGGATGATTTAAGAAGTGTAACAGACCTTAAAGAAGAACTTCTTCCTCAGGTAGTTGAAGGTGGTAGAGGAAAGTATCTAACTTACGATACAAAATATGATGAGATACACCATCTGTCACTGTATTTTGATATATCTTCTTTGAGTGAAGAAGAATTAATGTATCTAGCACTACTATCTCAATTATATGGAAGATTATCTACAAAGGATTTAGATCTAAAAGATCTAAATGTAAAACTAAACCTATACGGAGCTTTAAAAATAAGACTTGCTCCTATGAGAACAGTAGACAAGAGAGATCTTTTTACTTTTGATGTAGATATGCACTTTTTGAAAGAGAATCAACTGAATATGATTTTACTTTCTAGAGATATTTTACAATCAACTCGTTTTGATGAAAAAGATAAGATATCCCAAATTGTTGCAGAAATAATTGATGATTATAAAGAAGATATAGCAGACTCTCCACTGGATTATGCAATGGATATATCAAACTCCTTTTATTCTCAACACTATAATTTTCATTCATTAACATCAGGAGCTAAATATATTTCTTTTTTAAAAAAGATTCATGAAAGAATGAAAAAGGATAGATCTTTTTCTATAGAAGACAAATTAAAAGATATACAAGATAGGTTGATAAAAGGTTCTAAGGTAACGGTAGGCATATCATCCTTAGAGGATAATATGTTTAATATAGTAGAAGATTTTGAAACTGTGTTTACAGAGTTAGCTCCAACTATAGAAAAATTTGGAACTGCTAGTTATGATTTAGGACAGGCTAAAAATATTGGGGTATTGAATCCTCAAAATACTTCATATGTTGTTAGATCTTCTAAGATTGATATGTCTCAAGGAAGTCCACTGGAATATTATCAACAAGGACTTTTGGTTTTAAAATATTTATCAAGTAATTATCTTTATCAACACATCCGTGCTGAAGGAGGAGCTTATGGAGCTTATCTTCATCTGTCTCAGGATGAATCTATGATGCTCTACACTGTATCGGATCCTAATGCTGTTCATACACTACAGGTATATGATAGAATGCCTTCTTTTATGAAAGATATTAGTGTTAGTGAAGAGGATGATTTTCAAACAAAGATATCTGTTGTATCTGATGGATTTGCTCCTCAAACACCTTTGAGTTTAGCAAAACAAGCATACCTTAGGTATTTTAAAGGAATAACTGAGCAAGATGTAAAACATATGGTAAGTTTAATTTTAGATACTCCCCTGGATGAGAAAATAAAAGAGTGTGTTTCTATTTTTAGTGAATCGAATAGTTCTGCTACTCATGTTATAGTAGGAAACGAAGAGACTCTGTCTAGATTAAAAGATACAGGTGTTATTGATGAGATAAGGCCTATAGTGAATAAAAACTAAAACATCTTTAAATATTTTTGGTACAATAGAATCTGGTAGTTTTTAGTTTGTCTAGAGACTATGTAGTGGAGAAAAAAATATGGCAAAAATATTTGGACTAATTTCTTTTATCGTAATAGTACTGTGTACTGAAGTTGTATTTGCAGCAGGCAAGAATACTAAGTTTTTGTCTGTAATGGGAGATATAACTACGAAAGAACTTGAACAGATGGCTTCTTGTATGAGCCCTAAGATCGAAAATTATGGTAGTTGTGAAACATCTCAAGAAGCAAAGAATATGTGTGAGGTTATAAAAACATCAGGTGAATGTTTGAGAAAATATCCTAAATACAGACGTATGGCAGCTCAATTGCAGGGAGGACCTGAGATAGACTTCTATATGGACGCAAAATATGAGGGAGAATACATGGGAGTTGGTTTTATAACGATGACTGCTAGAAGAATGAATGGTACCTTGATGAAAGATGCTGATGATTCTAAGTTTATGAATTATTGGAACCAACACTCATCAGCTAATCAGAAAAAATCAGGTTCAGCTAAAGGTGAAAAAACTACAATTATCATAAAGAAGGGAACTCCTCTTGATAAAAAATGTGCTACCTTGCAGTCCAAGAATCCATACTCTCGTTTTATGGGGGTGAAGTATAAAAAGGTTCGTAGTGGTAAAAGGCAATGCGATTTTGATGTATATGCTTGTGAAAGAAATATGAAACAAGCCGGTAAGTTTAAAAAATAATTAATCCAGTTTTTAAT
>CACXFL010000179.1 GCA_902766925.1 uncultured bacterium
CAAGTGGGGTGGTTAAGATTTTCAAAAATAGTCATGCCTTTGCAGCATTAAAATCAGATGGCTCTGTAGTGACATGGGGATTTGCTGGTGACGGAGGAGATAGTAGTTCAGTAGCATCAAGTTTAACAAGTGGAGTAGTAAATATTTTCAATACTTATAGTGCTTTTGCAGCTTTAAAATCAGATGGATCGGTTGTTACTTGGGGATCACATGGTTTGGATGCATATTATATTATACCAATTCCAGAATCTTTAGTATCATCAGGAGTAGTAAATATTTTTACAAGCACTGACTCTTTTGTGGCACTAAAATCAGATGGAACGGTCGTTACTTGGGGAAGTGATGCTGATGGAGGAGAATCATCAGGAGTAGATTTTTCATTCTAATAGCCTAAGTATAACTATATATAAACTAGATATTGTATAGATAAAGTAGTTAATACATCTACTGTAGATAAAAGACTTTTAACCATGTCTAAATCAATGTAGAGGCGAAGGTATGGTAGAAGTATCCGGAGTATCTGGGATACATTGAAGGAGACTGTTTTTAATAAGCTCGTCAAACCAACTCGCAAGCAGTGTTTGATAATAAGACGTATCATCTGGGTAGAGTTTAGTAAGTAGCTGCAGACAATCTTCTTTTAACTTGCTGAAGTTAAGCCCTAAAATAGTACTAGCCATCATAGACACACTGTAGGCGGTTGTTTGATCGTTTGGAGAGATATAATAGAAAAACTTGTGATAGATCGAGGCTAACCAAACAAATTGATACAGGGCATATTTTTGACGATCAGACGGGCTTCCTTTAAAGCTTAAAATTCTAGTTACAGTAGAAGATATAAGATCCTGGACTTTTAGTACCTGGTTGATAGCCATCTGGGAGTTAACATCAAAATGAGCATTCATTGATTCCCAAACCTGTCCTAAAGATTGAGAAGGAACCTCCTTCATAGGTTGAGACTGAGGCATTAGACTGATTTTAAAAGCCTGCTTATCTATAATAGGCATAAATTTTCTAAATATCGGAGCTCCCACAGCAACTACAGCCATCCCCGAAGCAAAGGTTACAATATTTGATAAATATGAATACTCATCAGGAATAACCTTGGTAATCTGAGAAGTAAGGTAGAATCCTCCACCAACAGTTCCTAGAAGAAATAACTGGGGTATGGCTTTTGATACCAATTTATTTGAAAATATTTTAGAACAATCCTCTTTGATAGAAAAACAGTAAGATTGATTCTTGGTAGAAAAATAAAAGATAGTGATAAATAAAAATATGATAGAATAATTAACTATCTTTAAACGAAGGTTTCTTACTGGAAGCATCATATTATGTTCTACCTGGTATATATCTACATATAACAAACTAATAAGGAAGTTGTTTTGACCATTGAGGAGTGTAGGATTCCCAGAGCCCAGTAGGAAGTACTACCTGAGAGGATCCATCTTTACTCATTAGATACAAATTATTTCTTCCTTTTTTATTAGTACCTTGAATTCTATTAGATTGAAATACAATAAGCCCAGAATTAGGAGACCAAGATGGATTTTCATTATCTCCACTGTTTATAGTAAGACGCTCTAGGTTTCTTCCGTCAGGATTTACCATAAATAAATCAAATCTATTTATATCCTTGTCAAATCCTGCAAATATCAACTTATCAGAAGAAGGAGACCAAGCAGGAGTTGCATTATACCATCCGGCAAAAGTAATCCTTTTCTCTCCTGTAACTACAGGGTTCGTATCAGATTTCCAAGCTATATCTGCTACGAAAATATGAGGAGCTCCATATCTTCCAGAAACAAAAGCAAATTTATTTCCATCTGGAGAAAACTTAGGATCTACATCAAGACCACTACCTTTAATAAAAGGTCTACGGTTACCTTTTAAATCTGAGATAAAAATATCAGCTTTATTTCCCTGGGATGTAGTATAAGCTATTATCTTATCATTTGCAGACCAGTTTGAACCACTATCAAGTCCAGGGCTAGCAATAAGTCTTTTTGTAGTTTTTAGTTTAGTATCGTAAATATAAATATCAGGAGTTTTTTGGGAATAGGAAGTGTAAGAGATATATCTTCCATCAGAAGACCAAGAAGGTGATAGATGGATAGCAGATTTATCTATACTAATTCTTTGAACATTAGATCCGTCAAAATCACAGATATATATCTGTTTGTTATCAGCTGCTGATTTTTCTTTTCCTACAAACACTATCTTAGAAGCAAAAATTCCAGGTTTTCCAGTATATGTTTCTAGTACATGATCACAGAAACGTCTACTGGCATTTCTTATACCAGAGACTTGAAGATTTGTGTATTTTTTTGATACTACAACAGCTCTTTTATTTATATCAATACATACAAGATAGAGAGTAAATTTACCTTGTTTTGATGGAACTACTCTAGATAGTATCAAAGATTCTACCCCGATATTTTTCCAAGTATCTAATCGTATAGATGATAAAGAAGCATTGGAAGGAGACTCAATAAAGGATAGAGTCTTTTTGCTGTTTAAACTTGCTTGTAAATCCTTATAACCAGTAGAAGACATTACATTAAATAATCTTGAAAAGTTCATAAGGCGAGATATTTCAGAACTTACTTGTTTTGCTGTAGAAGATAGTCCCTCAGAACTAGAACCCTCAACTACTGCCATAGATATCTTTCTAAAGTTAGGACTATCGATATTAACTATCAAAGAAGCCCCATAACTTGGATTAGGATCTAAAAAAGAGTAGAAGGTAAAAATAAAGAAAAATGTAAAAACAAAAACTAAATTACAGATAATGGGTGTTTTTTTTATAGGTCTCATTCAAACTCCAAATCAGGCTGTATTCTTATTTTCTTTCCTTTTCTTTTTTTTATCGGAATTTATTATCCAATAGAAATATTATACGGATAGAGAAAAAAAGTAAACTGAGACCACCAAAAAGTTAGAAACTTTTTGGTGTAAATATAAGCTTTATACTTTTTCCTTGTAGAGACTGAGGAGGAGGTGGAAATGGAGAAGCATTTTTTAAAGTAGTAAGAGCAAACTCATCAAATACAGAATTTCCAGAAGATTTTAAAATCTGGGTTTTATTCATACTTCCCATCCCATTTAAAGTTATTGATATCTCAACTTTAATATCTTGTTCTTGAAAATCATATCCTGAAGGAAGTACCCAGAATTTTTTTATATGAGATTCAAGTTTTGCTCTGTAGGTATCATTCTCAGAAGATCCTGATCCAGATCCGGATCCTCCTAGACTATCAAAATCTACTCCTTGAAGTCTTCTTATAAGTTCTTTTTTATCGTTTTGACTGTTTTTTTGTTGTTGTCTTAACCTCTCTATAGCTAATCTTTTTAGAGCTTCGTTTTTAGCTAACAGGTTATCTTTTTCTTGTTGTTTCTTTTTTAACTCTTCTTGTTCTTTTGCTTCTTTTGAAGTTGGATCTATCATATCGTCTTTATCTGTCTTTTGAGCATCATCTTGTATTGAAAAATTCTTAGGTAGTTGAGGAAGCATTCTGTCGGATACTTCATATTTAGATTCTTCAGAAGATTTTATTTCTCCAAGATCAAAACTTGCTAGATCTGTTTCCATACTCCATTCATCAGGAAAAGATATAGAAGGAGAAGAACTCAGCCATAGATAAATAATAAGGTGAAGTAGACAGGTTAGAACAATAACTCTTTTTAAAAGAAGATCTTCTGACAGATCTGATCTTTTTAAGTTTAAATAACCAGTTAATGTTTGTAGTGCTCTTTTACTCATCTTTATCCTTTGTTTTCACTACCTACTGAGATGTCTGTGAAGACTGAGTTAATAATCCTATTTTTGTAACTCCTGCAAGCTTTGCAGCACTTATAGCCTCAACTACCTTTTCATACATAACTCTTCTATCAGCACGGATATAGAGTTCTTTTTTATCTCGGTGTTCATAAATAGCTACAAGTTTTTGTTCCAGAATGGAAGATTCTATCTGGTTAGAATCCATATAGAACTCTCCTTTATCGTTTACAGTAAGAATAATTCTAGACTCTTCTACTGTAGATTTTTGAGCTTTACTTACAGGAAGTTGAACTCTTAGTCCTCCTATAGATAGCGGAGCTGTTATCATAAATATAATGAGAAGAACCAGCATTACATCCACTAGGGGTATAATGTTAATTTCAGAAAAATCAGATCTATCTTCTTCTATTCTGTATTTTGAACTCATAATAAAAACCTTAAACTAAAACTAAACTACAATAAACTACTGATTAATAGTTAGTTATCCTATTCTGCAGAATCTTGTTGTTCTTCCTTTTTGTCTTTTGATTTATCTTTATCTGTTACAAAATATCTTTCTATTATATTTAAAAAATCAGAAGAAAATCCTTCGAGTTGAATCATGATCTTTTTAATCCTGGTGTTAGAAATGTTATATCCAATTACTGCAGGAATAGCAGCTGCTAGACCAAATGAGGTAGCAGTCAGCGCTTCAGATATACCAGGAGCAACTGCTGCAAGAGAAGCACTACCTGTAAGAGCTATTCCTTCAAAAGATCCCATAATTCCCCAAACAGTTCCAAAAAGTCCTATAAACGGAGCTGTAGAAGCACTGATAGAAAGCCAGGATAGATTCTTTTCTAATTTAGATTTCTCTGTTATCTTAGTCTTATATAAGGATCTTTCTATCCTTTCCATAGAAGAGGACAAAAGTACTTGTTGAGAGATATTAGAGCTATCTTTTATAGAAGAACATTTTAGTATTTCATTATATCCAGTACAAAACAGTTCTCTCATAGGAGAAGGGGTGATTTTGTTGATTGTAGCATTTAAATCGTTTAGGGATCTACTTTTCCAAAAGGTTGATACAAACTCATCGTTTTGAATATAGGTATTTTTAAGAAAAATCAGTTTAGATATAAATACCGCCCAACTTAGAATAGATAAAACTATTAAGATCAGAAGGACTGAAAATACTATCGGTCCACCTCTAAACGCTACCGTAAGAAAAGAAGAAGAAGCAGATGAAGATTCTTCAACCTTTTGATCTACTTGACTAACTTGAGTTGGAGTGTCTTGTGCTCCCCAAAGAGTGTAGTTAAAACTAAAATTATCATTTAAAAGAAGAACCACGGTAATTAAAATACCAAAAAGAAAAATAAGCTTTAAACTTCTAGTTAGGACAGGATTTTTCATACAGCAGCACCTTTTTAAAGTTAAAACACGGACAAAAATCAGGATAAAATAATAATTAGAACTAAACCTGATAGCTTGGTAGAAGATTTACAGTTTTTTCTAATTTCTTTTATCATCGACTATCTTTATTATCTCTAATAAGATAAATTATACCGTAGTTTAACTTTGTTTTAAAACTATTTATTTTATGAGTGTGAAGTAGGAAAATATAACATAAGGATAGGGTAAAAACATGTCTGATTATCTGTATTCTATAATTTTAGGAATAGTTCAGGGAATAGCTGAGTTTCTTCCAGTATCTAGCTCAGCTCATCTTATCGTAGTATCTTCTTTTATGAGAGGAGATCATCTGTCATTGACACTAAACGTGGCACTACATCTAGGAACCCTGATTGCTGTAGGAGTGTATTTTTTCAAAGATTTTTACTCTATTGTCACTGGATGTATAAAAAGAGAAAAAAAATGGTTAAATATGCTTTTAATTTTGTTTGTAGGTAGTATTCCAGCAGGGGTTGTAGGAGTGTTATGGGAAGATGATATTGAAAATCTCTTTCATAATCCCTTATCTACTGTAGTACCTTTGGTTCTAGTAGGAATTTTAATGTATGTAGTAGATAAGAAGAAAAAATCAAACCTTAGTTTAGATCAAATAGGATTAAAACAGGGATTTTTAATAGGGTGTTCTCAGGCTATAGCTCTGATACCTGGGGTATCTCGTAGTGGTATTACTATTACTCAAGCGAGGTGGTTAGGATTCGATAAGGTAAGCTCTGCTAGGTTTTCTTTCCTTTTAGGAACTCCAGCGATGGTAGGAGCCTGTGTACTTAAATCCCGTGATATCATAGCAAACATTATGGATCCTATTTTTTATGTAGGGGTAGTAACCTCAATGTTATTTGGATTTTTAGCTATAGGGTTTTTATTGAAGTTTATATCAAAGTATAGTTTAGCTGTTTTTATGTGGTACAGACTGATTCTTGCAGGAATTATAGTTACTTTGTATTTTGTTTAAGGTATGTATAAATTAGAGAGTGATAGCTGTACTTAAAAAGTATAGTATTTTTAAACAGTTATGTATTTATGATTTTTTATCTTAGCTCGTAGTTAGTATATATAGATGATGATATCGTTGAAAAATGGATCAGGGCAGTATAGTAGAAAGGTCTACATGAGATTACGAGGTGAGTTATAGGGTTTTATGGTAGTTTTAGTAAGGGGTTTTATATGTTTAGGGGACTCCTAGGAATAGTTCCGGTTTTTTTGTCTTTTAGTCTTTTACATGCTGAGGATTTTGTAGATCCTTCCCATAAGTCTAAACAAGAATGTATGGATATTATGTCAGATCCTCAAAAAGATACCCCAAGGCAAGAACTTACAGGTAGAGAAAAAATAAAACGAGATCTAGAGGATAAAATAAATCAAAGAGCTGATAATTTAATAAAATTGTTTAGTTCAATTTATCAGGGAGTAGATCAAAATATAGGGCGTATTCATAGACAAGAGGCTAAAGTTATCTACGGGATAATAGAACGAATTATATCTCAACTTTATTTTTCTGAGGATGGACAAGATTCTACAAGTGTTAAAAAACTAGAAGATGAGATTGATCTAGGTTCTTTTACTTGGAAACAAGAGTTTTTACTTTATCTTGAACTTCGTCGGGCTAAAGTAGAAAGAATGTTTTTAATAGATAAGGGGTCTGCATTTTATAAAGTTGAAGATATTTTGCAGTTAGCTGATCAGATAGAGAATCATAGATCCCAAGAAGGTATAGAGTATAGGGAACAGGATATCTATGATGATATTGAAGATCTATTGGATTTTTACGTATTTTTAAATCCAGAAGCTTTTTATAATTCTGAGATTAGATATGAGAAATTTTCGTTATCAAGGGGGGAAAAAGCTTTTTTATTAAGGTTTATAGATCTAGAAACTAACCTAGATTCTAAGATAGATATAAGGTCTTTGTTTATAGATTTTATTCAAACTAATTTAGTACCTAGGGTTTTAAATAGTATAGACAGATTGAATATAAACGGATTTATGAGATTTTTAGCAACTGATAATAATTCAACTCAACTTTACAGTAAGACTAAAAATGTAGAATATGTTGGAAAACGAATAAAAAGATTTTTAATATCCTTTGATTTTGATCCTAAAGTATATTCTTTTACAGATAGTAACTCTTTTATACTTCGATTGTTTAAATTGTTACATACTAATAAAAATCAAGTAGATAAATTAATGTTACATGTAGTATCTCAGATGAAATCAAAGCAGATGTCTTCTATTTATGAGATCTATACTCAGGTTGTTAATCAATCCTACCTATATAGTTTAGATTATTTTGGATCAAGACAACTTCCTTCCGATAAAGTTTTTGTGAGTAGAACAGTTCCTTTAATCAATTTAATTTTAACGTTAAAGATATGGAATAGTTATAATACGGATATAATAAGTAAGGTTAAAGGACGTGATAAAAATTTGGTACAAGATATTCAAAGAGAATTTAACCGTCTTTTACCTGTTGAAAAAATAAGTTTTAGCTGGTTTATGTCTCAGGATTTATCTTTTTCTAAGATAAGTTATCTTTTAGTAGGGTTAGCAATAGTTTCAGAATTTGAATATGATGGATCAGATTCAGCTTTGATGTATCAGCTGGTACATTCTTATATTGGTAAATTGATGCTTGAAGCTGGAAAGGAAAAAGTTGAGGGTCTAGTTCCTTTTACTTATCCGAAAATGGATTATAATCTAGAGTATTTTTTAGAAGAAGTATCTAGAGTTAGGGCTATTATGATTAAAGGTGATATGGAAAAGTATTTAGGGGAAAGAATTTCAATTGTAATAGATTCTGATTTCTTTAATAAAGATGAAGAAGATTTTGATTTGATAGATGATAAAGATGATACACAATATATAGAATGAGTTAATTAGGTTTAGATTGGATTTTGATAAGAGGATTGATTATGAACGAAAAATTACAAAAATATTTTGCAACAAAGATGGTAGCTATAGGATTTATAGTTTTAATTCTTATGGGAAATTATTGGTTAGTAAAAGAATTTACTAACCCTGGGTATAATAATCCTAATTTTTTTAGTATTTTTTTTATAGTAGCTTTCTGGACTATATGTTGGATAATACCTGTTACGGTAAAATATTTTATAATTAAATACGAAACTAAAAATAATGATTTATTAGGGAAAGAATAATTTAATCTTGTATGGTTGAATCAAAACAAAATACAGATGGTTCTTATTTAATTGGTGAGGACACAACACGTACTCTCTGTTATAGTAAAGGACAGCTGTTTTTTCTTGATAATAACCATGGTTTATATGAACCAAAATATTTTTCTTTTAATCCACTACTATCTAGATATGAGGCTCCAGCCTACATGTATAAAGATATTATGGTTTATGCTATGAAAAATAAACTTAGTATATGTGATCATGCAAAGGATTATACTCTGGATAAGAAGTTTGAGTTAAAAGAGAAGATAATTCCTAGATCTTTTCAAGCTAGATCTATTGAAGCTTGGAAAACTAATAATTATCTGGGGGTAGTAAGTTTACCTACTGGAGCTGGAAAAACTATAGTAGCTGTACTTGGTATCAATATCTTAAAAAGACCTACTTTAGTGGTAGTTCCTACTTTGGATCTTGTAAAACAGTGGGTAGAAAAATTAGAGTTTTATTTTAAAACCAGGATAGGAGTACTTGGAGGGGGTTATAAAAGAGTTGAAGATATAACGGTAAGTACTTATGATTCAGCTTTTTTATATTCGGAGTATCTAGGTAATAAGTTTGGACTGTTGGTTTTTGATGAATGTCATCATTTAGCAGCTAGTAGTTATTTAAAGATAGCATTAAATTCTATAGCTCCTTTTAGACTAGGGATTTCAGCTACTGTAGAAAGAAGTGATGGGGGAGAACAGCTCATCTATAAGTATGTTGGTCCTAGTGTTTATCAAGCTGGTTATGATGAGGTATCTGGATATCTTTCCTCATACAGAGTAGAGAGCCTGTATTTCCCATTAACCGAAGAAGATCAACTCAGTTACGATAGAGCAAGAAAGGTTTATCTTGATTTTTTAAAATCTTCTAGAATTGATTTTTCTTCGGGGTGGTGGTCTAAATTTATTATCCAGTCTAGTTATTCAGATAAGGGAAGACAGGCTTTAGAGTGCTACTGGTTACAAAAAAGAATAGCTCAAAGAAATGAGAAAAAATTAGAATTTTTATGGAAATTACTTCTTTTTCATAAAGACGATCAGATGATAATATTTACGGATGATAACGATTTTGCTTATGAGATTGCTTCACGGTTTTATCTTGCTTGTATTACTCATATTACCCCTAAAAAAGAAAGAGCCATGGTACTTGATATGTTTCGTCAGAAAAAGATTCAGGCTATAGTTACTTCAAAAGTATTAAATGAGGGGGTAGATGTTCCTTCTGTTAGAGTAGGGGTAGTAGTTTCAGGATCTGCAGCAGTTAGAGAACATGTTCAAAGACTTGGAAGAATTCTTAGACCATCGTCTGGGAAAAAAGAAGCTGTTTTATACGAACTTATTTCCAAAAATACTAGTGAATGTAGTGTTAATCAGCGTAGAAGAGACCATTATGCTTACAAAAGATCTGGTAAAATTTAAAAGAATTAAATCAAGAATTATTCCTGATTTTTTAAGTAGGGATCTATTTGAACCTCAAAACCCTCTTGTTCAACTTGCTTCCAAGATAACTGGGTTGTTTGTTAAAGATGCTGTTATTAAAGATATTAATTCATCCGTGGAAGAACTTAGAAAAAAACATAGATCCTATCTAAGATATATTAACTCTTTTTATAAAATACTTTTAGATGAAGTAGAAGTATCTAAGGATAATTTTTGGGTTCAAAGACTTAACCTAATACTTAAAGCCCAAGATCTAAGGAAGAAGATACTAGTATCAAGTTTTAGTACTGATTGTGATAAAGAGTACCTTCAAGAAAGTGATAAGTTGGTTTCAGGTAGTATTGATGAATATAAAAAACAGTTATATGAGTTAGATGAATCTAGTATTCATCCTGATCTTTTAAATCTGATAGATGAAAAAACCTTAAATTCTTTTACTGATAGGATAGGAATTGATATATATAAAGATCATCCAGATAGATCAAGGGTTATTAGAGCTGATAGTTATAGTGGAATGGATATCTTAGGTCTTTATAATCTGAAACTGTTGGAGTACTTTGTTAGAAAATATCAAAGAGTAGAAATTAATTTTAAATCCTCAGATGAGCAAGTTCAACAACTGAAAAATAAAGCTCTAGATTTTAAAATTAAGTTAAAATTTATAGAAAATAATTTAGAAGAAAAGAAAAGAAAAAATAATAAGAAAAAACAAACTCAGGTGCATCTAGTTATAGAAAAAGATGAAGGAAAATTTAGTTTGGATAATCTTTTAACTTATCTTTTCTTATTTACGGATGATGTAGATACTAGGGTGTACCTGGAAGATGAAAACTCTAGTCACTATTTTATAAAACTTGATTATTCAATTCCTTATAAATATTATAATTTTAAAAAAGTTTTAGATTTGGTGGGAAAATAAACTGCTGAATCCTCTATTTAAAATAAAAAATTCAGCAGTAAAGATACTAGACTAAGATATAAACTGTAAACTCTATTTTTCTTTAGTTTTAGATTTAGATTTAGACTTAGAGTCTTCTTCTTCTTCCTGTAAGGAAGCAAGTTTTTTATTTATAATATCTAAACATGATCCTTCAAAAAAATTTTCTTCTTCTACATTTTTAATTCCGAGTTCTACACCGGTGATAAGTTCAAAAGCTTCCCAGATATGGGTTACAGGATAGATAGAAAGTCTACCTGATTTTATAGTAGCTTGAGTCTCATCATTAAGCATAAGGTTTTCTACGTTTTGACGAGGTAAGATAAGACCGTAGTTATCACGTTTTCCAACCATATTTATTAACTTACAGAATCCTTCAATCTTTTCATTTACCCCTCCAACAGGTTGAATATCTCCTAACTGGTTGATACTTCCTGTTACAGCGAAATTTTGTCTGATAGGTATTTTTGATAAAGAGGACAGTACTGCTATAAGTTCTGCAGTAGAAGCAGAATCCCCATCTACAGGACCATAACTTTGTTCAAAACAAATACTTGCAGATATTCCAAGACTTTCTTTTCTAGCTAACACTGAGGTTAAAAATCCAGATATGATACAAATTCCCTTATCATGAGTTCTACCTGACAGGCGAGCTGATCTTTCTATGTTTATGATACCATCATCACTTACAGAAGTAGTACAGGTGATTCTACAAGCTTTACCAAAAGCATGATCTCCTAGATCGTAGACTGTAAGACCGTTTATCTGACCTACTCTTTGACCGTTAACATCGATAAAAATATCTCCGTTTTTTAACATCTCGTTTAAATGATCTTCATATAGATTTGCTCTGTATACTTTTTCTGTCAAAGCTTGGTTAACATGTTTTGCTTTGATAGATTTACTGCCATCTTCTTTAGCATAATAATCAGATTCTATGATTAGATCTTTAATTAATCCAAACTGGGTAGATAGATATCTTTGATCTTCTACTAATCTGGAACTGTATTCTATAAGTTTAGCTACAGCTGAAGGATCTATTGGAGTAGTATTTTCTATAAGAGCTCTGGAACTTATAAAATCAACATATGATTTTATATTTTTAGAGTTTCTTTCCATCTTATAATCAAAATCAGCTTTTATCTTAAATAATTTTTGAAAATCTTCATCTTCATCAAATAAAACATGGTACAGATCATCAGATCCTATAAGAATAACTTTAAGATCTAGAGGAATTGGATCTGGCTTTAAGGATGAGGTAGGAAGCATGGAATATTGTTCTCCCATATCTTCTATAAATGCAGATCTGTTTCTTATTACTCTTTTTAGGGTATCCCATATGGTGGTAGTGGTTTTTAAAATATCTGCTACATTTAGTACAAGATAACCTCCGTTAGCTTTATGGATACTTCCAGGTTTAATCATCCTAAAATCTGCTTGATAAACCCCGTTTTCCATATTCTTATCTACTTTACCAAATAGGTTATAGAAAGTAGGGTTTGAATCGAATATAACTGGAGCTCCTTTTACCTTGGAGTTATCTAAAAATACATTTACTTCATATTTATCAAAAATATTTTCTTCTGTTTGAGGTTGCATAAATTTTACAGGAGATTCCTCAGGGGTAAAAGTCTCTTGTTCCATAATATCCAAAATATTTTCTAGAACATGGGTTCTAAGTTTTTCAAGATGAACTAGTACTGCATCAAATTGAGAAGAAGTATTTTTGTCTTGATATTCACTTATAATAGGAGAAAGGTTTCTATCAATAAGTTTTTCTCCTAAAAAAGTTCTAAGACCTTCTGTATACTCTTTAGTTTCAAGATCGATATTTCGAACTTTTCTTGCAAAATCTAAGATATCTGGTTCTAGTTTTGTTCTTTTTGATTCTATCTTTTGTTTTTCTTTTTCTGTTAAATTATCGTACTCTTCTTCTGAAATAGGTTTTCCATCTATTATAGGAACTGTTTCAATTTCTATTTGAGTAGATTTGATTTCAAAATCTAAAGATTTTGCAAGTTTATCTAATTCTGAAAATAGTTTTGTCTTTCTGTCTTCACATAATGACAGGTAGGAATTAACTTTGTTTTCATAGTATTCACTTTGAAGAGTTTGAGGAATTTCTTTTTTTACCGCTTTTATAAAAGAATCTAACTTCTTTTTGAGAACTGAACCTTCTCCTGGAGGAAGAGAGATGGCATTAGCAGTTTTAGGAGTCTCAAAATCGTAGACATATACCCAATCATTTGGAGTTGGAAACTTTTTAGACCATTTTTCTAAAAAAGAACGAAGTACACTGTTTTTACCTGTACCTTGATGTCCAGCTATATATATGTTGTATCCAGGTTTTCTTATAGACAGTCCCATATTAATAGCTTTAGAAGCTCTAGATTGTCCTATTATATCGTTAAATTTAGAAGTTAAGTTTTTAATTTTAAATTCAGAGGTTTTACATTCTTTAAAAACATCAGATACCTTCAGAGGAGAAGGAAGAGTATTTTTTTTAGATCTTGTAGAAGAACTAGAAGATGTTTTTTTTCCAATAGATTTATTTGATTTAGTTTGTTTTCTTGTACTAGACAATTTGCCACCACCGTTAAAAAAAGTTATTAACCACAAAAATAAAACCTATACCAGTTTCTATCAAGGATACTAGATAGATAGCAGGGTAAAAGCTCAGTTTAAATTATCCTATATCTATTTGGGGTTAACAAGGAAAAGATGGATAAAAGTTCAATATTAAAAAAGATATTTCAAATAAGAAGATAAGGTTAGAAGTTAAGATAAGCTATCTAGTTATTTTATGATCAAACATCTGATAATATTGAAGGTGTTGATAATTTGATATCTTTGTAGAAAAATAAAAATGTTTTTGGGTATTATAAATCCATCCTGCTTTTGATTTAATTCCTCCGACAGAAAATACTGGATATTCTTCACGCATTTCATCTATAAATTTGTAATAATTTGAATAAGGAATACCTGCTAGTCTTAAACGAGGGAGAGCAAGATAATTTATTGAGATCTCTTTATAAAAGATATTACCGGACTTAATAAACGATATGATATCTTAATTTTTGATATATAATTTGGGAAAATATGAAGAGCTATCCCGGCACTGAAAAAATCTGCTGGTAGAAACATATTCCATCTAAGAGTTGTTACTATAGTATTAATTGTAAGTAGTAACAAGTATATACAAGCATTTATAGTAGAAGTTATTTTGATGTTAGGAATGAAAAGACAGATAAAATCTTGGGTAGTTAAAACACAAAAATAAGCAAAGATAAAATACTCAGGATCTCCAGCAACCTGACCTGTTATACCAACTAATATCCAAAAAGATAGAAGACAAAATAAAAGAGGATATGAATATTTAAATCTAGATAGATCTATTTTAGGAATGAACATAAATAAAATACTTATGTATATAAGCATGAGAAAATGTACTATGTGGGGTAGAGATCTTAATATATAAGAAGGTTTTACAAAAAAAGAAAAATAGTAGATATTAGAAGAAGAGTAGATAGTAGAGGGGGAGTGTGCTTGATTTCCCTTTTATAATTACATGTAAACCATTTTGTAAATCGTTTAAATACACCCTTCCTTGTATATCATCCTTGATATATGATGCTACTGTATAGATATAGAATCTAATTCCGAATCAGAATAGAAATTAGGATTAATTAATATCAGAATCAAAATATTAAATTTATAGAATAACTAACTTGCAAGATCCAATGGATATAGATCCTGATCTGTATTTTGATATTCTTCTTGTAAAGGACGAATGAGACCTTTACGAGAAGCAAGAGTTTGAATCTTATCGAGCATAGAATTTATGAAATGCTCTCCTTTTTCTTTGTTAGAAAGAATTAAATTTTGTTTGTATGCATCTACGAAATATATAGCACCTTCTAGGGATGGAGCTAAATCCTTTTCTTCCATAAGATATGCTTCGATTCCTTTATTAATCCATTTAGTGAGTTCTTGAAAATTAACTTTTGCTAGATTCCCTAGAGTTAAAGCTTTATTACAGATATCAATTACAGTAGATCTATCGAGGTATTGTTCGTTTATTCCAAAAAAGTATCCAAGACTTTTATAAGCATGATACCATTTTTGTTCTGATTCCAATTTTTGAATCTTTTCTAAGGTGTTTTTATAACAGTCTTTTGATATCAGACGGTATTTATCCATCGTTTTATTGTATTCATCTATAACACAGTTAATTCTTTGTTTTATTGTGTTAAAAGATTTACGAGCTTCTTTGAAAGATAGAAGTTCATGAATATCTGAGGTGTTAGTTAAAGAATCTGATAAATACTCCATGATAATTCTAAGATCTGTATCTGTTTCTTTAGCTATATCTTTATACGACATTTTTTGATCTGTGTGCCATTTTGCCAGTAAATTTTCAAAATTTGTAATGAACTTTATAAGAATTTGCCCCTTTACAAATAGTTCTTTCATATCTTTCTTCCTTGTAAGATAGTGGACAGAAACACACCAAAGCAGGTCTATGCTCTGTCAAGTTTAACTAAAATGGACACTGGAAAACAAACGAGTACTTCTAAGTTTATTTTACATTTTGAGTGTTAAATCTGTAAAGAAAAAAAATCAAAATTACACTTAGAAAATAGGGATATTTTTATATATTGTTGGATTGATTTGGAAAAGTTATTTTCTTTTTCTTTTTATTTAAAAAGGAGTACCTGTTGATACTCCTTTTTAAATATTTAAACAAAAATAGGAAAAATAGTTCTATGTTCTTAGAGCTCTACGTTTACGCATCATCATTCTTTTTTTTCTTCCTATTTTACGTCTCCCTTGAGGATGTTTTCTTTTATGTCTAGAACCGTGCACTTAAATCTCCTTTAATCTAAAAATAAAATATTAAAACTATACATTTTCAGTTACACTATTTATACTATTTAAGCTACCATATTTAAAGTATTTTTATTCTTTTTTCTAATAGGGGTGCATATGAATTCATCAAGTTCTGGTAAAAATATAAGAAAAAGACCACGTAGGACTTTAAAATCGACTATAATTGAACCTTTTAAACAGATAAAGATAGGTTTATATGTAATAGGGATATGTATCACATTTTTACTAGTTATTGGTTCCCTGTTTTTAAAAGCTTTTACACAACAATATGCCCATGTTATGGAGATATTTGATGTTGTAGATTCTTCAGGTAAATGGGATCTCGTATTAAATGATGTGTTTTATTCTAACGCCATAATGATTGGTATTGTATTTATTTTATTTATAGCGATTATCTTTATCGTAGTATTTAAGATGACTCATAAGATTTATGGACCTTTAGTCTCTATAGAACGTTTTATTACGGATATAACAAATGGTCATTATGAAAAAAGAGTTTCGATTCGTGCTGGAGATGAACTAAAACGTCTTGTATCTAAGCTTAATATCATGGCTGAAGAGTTGGAAAAAAGACATAAAAAAGGTGATGTCTAATTTTAGACGCATCTTTTGTGATAGTAGATAATGTATAAATCATGGTATATACATCTTAGTTCTTTTTTACTTAGCTTGAATATTTTGAGTTGTGGAACAATAGATTCAAGATATCAGGTTATGTCTATTGTTACTACTGAACCTGGAGTGAATCTTTATAAATTAGATGATTTTATAGATGAAGTTACCAAAGAGAACTGTCTTAGAGGAACAGAGTGTGGAGTTCAAAAAATAGGTGAATCTCCCTTGTTTTATAGAGGAGAGAGAGCTTTTAATTTAAATCTTTTATTAGAAAAAGATGGTCTAAGATATATCCATACACAACCAGCTCATCTAAGATGGAAGGAAGCTCTTATTCCTGATATGGTTCTTGTTGGAACTTTAAGTTTATTAAGTGTTCCAGGAGCAGTAGTAGGTTTTTTAGGAGTTGCTGCGGATTTGATATTAGGAGGAGGATTTGAGTATCCAAGTAGAATTGTTTTAAATTTTCCAGATAAATATAATGATAAATATTTAAGTTTAAATAAAGATTATATGGATATGAACCAACAGAGTGAGGATGAAAGTCAAACTGAAGAAGAGGGAATATATTTAGTGTTTCCTTTAAGTTCACATAATAAAAATATATCTTCAAAATATACTAAAGAGTGGAAAGAATTAAATAAAAATAAATTAGCTAGTGAGTATACAAGTTTTTCTTTTGTAAATCAGGAGTTTGTATATCAAAGACTTGATATGTATGGATTTGATATTGAAAATGAGTTGAAACTAAATACTTTCTCAGATGATCAACTTATGGAATTAGGATATCTTACTAATGCAACTCATTTTGTTTTCTTAAATAGAAACGATACTTATATAGGTGCTAGAATCATAAATGCTCATACTCTTCAAGAAGATTACATTGAACAAAAAACTTCATCACTTGTTTTAACTGGTCAACAGGTTGAAGAAATTCAAGAAGATCTTTTTTATCATAAATTTAGAAACTTTCTTCCTAACAGCATAACGTGGTCAACTTCACCAGATGCTTTTACTGGGTATGATTATGATCGTGTACCATTTAGGATTGATAAGGTAGTGTATGAAAAAGAAGATGTCGTAGATAATATTTCTAATTTTGAACATTTTATTTATGGATTTTCTTTATCAAGAGTAGATCACTCAAAAAAATATAGTGCTCCAGATTTTGGATTTCCTATATATTTAAGTTTTCAGATGTTTTCATATGATATGACCTATTACTATAGAGCTAGGGAAGATTTTAATAATCCAAAACAAAAAGAAGGGTACTACGATTATACTGCTGATGATCAAAGTCAGAGAAGTACAAGAGTTCGTAATTTTACTCTGGTTTGTTGGAATAATTTAGGTCCTGTTTTTTATTCTTCAGTAGGAGCTTTTTCTATTAAATTAAGTGTAGGATTAGCATATGAAAAAATAAAAATAGAGGATTTATATAATGATTCATATATGGGACTTGCATATGGATTTAATATTGGTTGGAATGAATTTATTTTTCAAAATATGTTTGTGTTCACCGATTATCAAATTGCATGGACGGAGGATGAGTCGTTGGAAAAATATCTTAGTGAATCGTGGCCTATGTCTACGGGGTATTTAAGATTAGGTATAGGTTATTATATAGGGGATAAACTAAAAGCGTTAGCTGATAATTATTTCAATTAGAGGTGATTTGTAAATAAATATGTACAGGATTGATACTATAAAAATTGAATCTTATTTTCTAAAAAAGATAAGGGAGTTTTTTGATCTAAGAGGTTATCTTGAGGTTCAAACTCCAATTCTAGTAAATGTTCCTGGAGCTGAAGTTCATCTAGATTATTTTTCTACCGAGTGGAAAGATTTAGATGGATATAAAAAAACTATGTATCTTCGATCTTCTCCAGAACTTCACCTAAAGACTTTGATTAATGAAGGACTTGATAAAATTTATGAGATAGCTCCAAGTTTTAGAAATAATGGAGAAAGGCTCAGATGGCACTCTCCCGAGTTTAAGATGTTAGAATGGTATGAAAGAGATTTAGGTTTTGAATCTATGATAGATATGACGGAAGAACTTATATGGTTTTTGTGGGAGAAGATGAAAGAAGAGTATCCAGATAGAGTGGTATTAGAAAAGAAAAAATTTAAAAGAATTAGTATGAGTGAAGCTTTTAGTAGATGGGTAGGAATAGAACTTATTGATAAAGATTTAGATCTTTGGAAAAAAGCTAGAAAAGCTGGGGTGGTATCGGTAAATGAAAATGAGGATTTTGAAACAAGCTTTTTCAAAATCCTTATAGAAAAGATAGAACCAAAGTTAAAAGAGGAAGGACTTTGTGTACTGTACGATTACCCTCCGTCTCAAGCAGCCTTGTCTCGTGTAGAGGGAGGAGTTTCTAAAAGACAGGAGTTTTATATAAATGGTATTGAAATATCTAATGCCTTTTTAGAACTTTCAGGATATGATGAAAATAAAGCTAGGATACTTGAAATTAATGGTTTAAGAAAGAAATTATCCAAGCAATTGTTTGATGAATCTTTACAAGATGAATACTTTAGTTCTTTTTTAAAACCAACAAGTTTTAAGTTGTGTTCTGGAAATGCTTTAGGGATACAAAGACTCATCTCTTGTATAATAGGACAAGAAAGTCTTATGGTTTGTTTTGATAAAGAATTTGATCGTGTTGATGGAAAAAGGTTTTAGATTGAAAATCATAAAGTAAAGGAAAGGATGTAGATAGTAGATGGAATTCTTACAAGGACTACCAACAATTTCACTTTTTTTTATAGTGTATTTTTTAAGAATTGTAGATGTATCACTGAGTGTAGTAAGAACTATTGCTGTGGTTAAAGGTCAGATAACTGTATCTGTTGTAATAGGTTTCTTTGAAGTTAGTATATGGTTAGTAGCCGTATCTCAAGTTATCACTCAGATAGCACATAATCCAGTTCTGATAGTTGCTTATGCAGCAGGATTTGCCACTGGAAACGCTGTTGGAATAAGGTTAGAAAAAATGTTGGCTATAGGAGCTGTTGGAGTATTTATGATATCTGAACACTATAATCAACACATAGTGGAAAAGTTAAGAGCTTCTGGCTTTTCTGTTACAACTTTAAGGGGAGAGGGTTTCGAGGGTCCTAAGCTTGTTATCTACTGCGTTTGTCCTCGTAAAACTTTAAGAAGGATGTTAAAATTAGTTAAAAATATAGATGCCTCGATCTTTTATGCAATTGAGACAGTCTCTGAGTACAACTCTTTTTATGTTCCGGGTAATAATAAAAAAGTTGTAGTTTAGTTTATTTGGTTTAGTTAGTTTGGTTAGTTTATTTAGTTAACTAGGATTTTTAATATGGTGGAACTAATAAAATTAATATGTACGAGAAGAATGATAGCAGTTTTGCTTTTGGGGTTATCTTCTGGGGTTCCACTTTTACTTATAGGTTCTACCCTGCAGGCTTGGTTAAAAGATTCTGGTTTTAGTTTGGAAACTATAGGACTTTTTGCAGCTGTTGGAATTCCGTATAGTTTAAAATTTTTATGGGCTCCTTTTTTAGATAGGTATGGACTTAAAATTTTTGATAGAAGAAGAGGATGGATTTTTGTATTTCAGTTGATTCTAGCAGGTCTTTTTGTAGGGCTAGCGTATACAAATCCAGAAAAGAGTGCTTTTAGCTTTTCTCTGATAGCGGTACTTATATCTTTTTTCTCTGCCAGTCAGGATGTGGTTATTGACGCTTATAGAAGGGAGATTCTTTCGGATAAAGAACTTCCTTTAGGAGTATCGTTAGCTGTTAGTGGCTATAGGGTAGGAATGCTTCTATCTGGAGCTTTTGCTCTGTATATTGCTGATTCTGTAGGATGGACTAATGTCTATAATATCATGGCATGTCTGATGTTGTCTTTGACTGTGATTACGGTATTTGCTCCTAAGGTAGAAACTCCTCAATCAGTTAGCGAGATGAATTTAGTTCAATCTGTACTTATGCCTATTATGGAGTTTATAAAGAGGAAGGGAGCGTTTTATATACTGATTTTTATCATGTTGTATAAGATTGGAGATCAACTTGCTTCTAATATGTTTATGCCATTTTTTATGGAGATGGGATTTATAAAACAGGATATTGCAAGTATTTCTAAACTATATGGTCTATGTGCTACTATCCTTGGGGGAATACTTGGAGGATGGATTCTACTAAAGATTAAATTAAGAACAGGTCTTATAGGGTTTGGCCTGTTACAGATGATATCAACCGCTTGTTTTTGTTTCTTGGTTTATTGCCCTACTAAATTAATGTTAGGGTGTGTGGTGGTATTTGAAAATCTTAGTGGAGGTATGGGGACTTCTGCCTATGCTGCTTTTATGGCTCTTTTATGTAATAAAAAATTTACAGCAACTCAGTATGCACTACTAAGTAGTTTAATGATTCTTCCCACTAAAATATTTGGATCAGCTACTGGGTATCTGGTATCATATATGGGATGGACCAATTTTTATATATTTTGTGCTCTAATAGCTATTCCAGGAATATTAATGTTGTTTGTAAAAAAATGGTGGCAATGATTTGTGTAATTGAATGATATGCTTTAGATAGGAGAGAGTTTAGTATGAAAAAAGGATCTTTACTGATGAGTATGTTAGTGTGTGTTTGTACACTTATAGGATGTGTAAAAAAAGATGGGGTTACATCAAATGAAGCTAGTATTTCTGTTGGTAAAGTTTCTAATTTAGAAAATGCAACTGTTACAGTTTTACTTACTGAGGGAAATGGACAGCAAGAAACTATATCGGGGGCTGATCTAAAAGAAAGAAAATTTACCTCTGGAACTGAGATAAAAGTTGGTATAAGAGTGGAAGTTAACGGTTCGTTGTATGCTGAAAGTAAGGAAGGTAGTAGTAAATGTCCTTTTTCTACCAAAACTTTGAATGCTGGTAAAAATTCTGTTAGTGTACTAGCTTGTAGAGTTGATGCAGAAGGAAATATTATAGAAGGAGAAGATAAGATAACATCAGATGGTGGTGAAAATGAATCTACACCTAGTTCTGAACCTAGTTCAAGTTCAGAACAACCTAGTAATGGATTTCTTACTAGTAGTATGAAGTGTGATGGATCTAGTGAGTTAAATTCTACAGAATCTTATCATTGTTCTACTATTACTAAAGATCTATCATCTAATGAAGAAATTTATAAAGATGCTGGATGTTTTGATAGACTCAGTTCTGTGTGTAGTGGAACATATAGTGAGATTAAATGTGTGAAGGAGCCAAATGTATCTGCTGTGGTTTTTATTGGCTGTGGTGTGGAGCTTGAAAATACAGGTTGTCAGTGGAACGATGGAGTTCTAAGTTGTGTCGATGGGAAAAAGGTATCTGCTGTAAAAGCTGGGGATGTGAAGTATTTATAAAATTTAGGATGACTCGTTATATATAAAAATCCCCTCAAGTTTTTAAACTTGAGGGGATTTTTATATATAGTGAGTCTATTTTTATTTACTGTTTGATTTTTGTATAAACACTTCCTTGTATGCTTATATCGTAATTTCCAGGCATAATATATTCGTAGTAATTATCCATATATAATTTATCATCCTTTATTTTTACTAGTTTATCATCATATACAAAAGAGTATTTTCCTATATAGGAAGATATATCTTTTTCTACACCTGTTTGCCATTCTGTTTTATCGTAGAGTTTGATTGTGTTAGCAGATTCCGCGTAATCATCATTAAGTATGGTTGCTGTTGCAGAAATAAAACTTACATTTATTATGGTAGCTGAGTTAAAACTATCTCCAGTTTGAGTATAGTTATATGTAGTAACAACCTGTAAGGATTTTAAACTGGAATTACAAGGATCGGTTGATTCATAGGTATAACTGTATTTGTATTTATATTCTATTTCTCTGATAGTTTTTTTTGATTTATCTATTCTTATTTCTTTGTTTGCATGATACTTACATTCAGAGACATATCCTGTTCCCCAAGCATCTAATCTTTTTTCAAACTCGTCATTTTTATTTGATAAGCTAGATTCTTTACCAGTATTACCACTACCTCCTCCTAAAACAACCGCATCACCTGAATTACTACTGTGGTCTTTTTTTGAAGTATCGGGAAATTTAGGATGTGCACTATCACGACTTGTATCCTCTGTATCGCAAGCGGATAAGACGAGGACTAATATACAGCAAAATATCTGTAAAACTCTTGTAAACATAGTAAACCAGCACTTTTGTCGTAGATAAACATTCTATTAGCGTATTGGATAAACTGGGATATAAATTTGAACAAGTTAAGAAAATTAGTATAAGTTAATGATATTAAAGCTAAAATAGGTATAAATCTTTTGCTATCTCTGAGAAAAATAAGGCCCCTACCTCTATTTAAAAAGTAGAAAATTCCAAATATTTTAAAGGGAAGAAAAATATTAGAGAATAGCTAGATTTTTATGTACAAATCTAGATATTTATAGTATCAAATCGTAAAACAAAAAATAAAAGGATAGATGAGTATGAGACGCATGCATTTTTATGTTTTATCTGCTTTTTTACTTATAGCACTAGCTGCTGTAAGTAGTTCATCCTTTTTTGTCAAAGAAGAACTTTTAGTTTGTCGTAAGTTAGATGAAAAAGTAAAACAAGGTGTTGATACTGAATTTAATATAACTGATGTATTAGTAGGATGTAAGGATACTGCAAAGGTAGAATGCATAAAAAGTAAGAACTCAGTTAAATTATATTTTTTAGCCTGTAGTCCTTCTTTTTTAACAGAAAAAGAAGTGTCATTATGTCATTATGATCAAAAGAAAGAAAAACTCTCCTGTATGAATAAAACGATACTCGCTAAACCTGTTAGTAAAAAAGATAGTAAGATTCCTGGATAATTCTTTATTATAAAATTGAAGTTAATTTTTAAGCATAAACTTTAGTTAAAAAGCCCAGCAAGCTATTGTTTTTATCTGAGTTAAGAGATAGACTGATAGCTTGTTTATGGTAGGTGGATTATAGATATAAAAATATTATAGATATCAAGATATTATATTGTATGAACTAAGGAGTTAAGGATGAGTTTTTTGATAAAAAGAACACACAGATTAAATGAACTTTCCAGTAAGAATATCTCAGATAAAGTCAGGGTTATGGGATGGGTTGCAAAAGTTAGAAATCTTGGGAATATGATTTTTGTTGATTTAAGAGATAGGTATTCTACCCTTCAGGTAGTATTTGAGGAAGAACTTTTAGAAAAAGCTTCTAAGTTAAGAAATGAATTTGTAATAGGAGTAGAAGGTGTTGTAAGAGAAAGACCTCAAGGGATGATTAATACCAAGATGCTTACAGGAAGTATTGAGGTAAAAGCTGATAGCTTAGCTGTACTTAATAAATGTGAAGTACTTCCATTTCAGATTACAGATACTGATATTTCAGAACATCTAAGACTTAAGTATAGATATTTAGATCTTAGAAGAGAAAAAATGAGAAGAAATATAATTGAAAGAGCTAGATTTACTAAAATTGTGAGAGAAGAGTTAGAAAGAGAGGATTTTTTAGATATAGAGACTCCATATCTTCAAAAATCTACCCCAGAAGGAGCTAGAGATTTTGTAGTACCTAGTAGAATTCATAACGGTAAGTTTTTTGCTCTTCCTCAAAGTCCTCAACAATATAAGCAGATTTTAATGATAGCTGGATTTGATAGATACTATCAGCTGGCTAAATGTTTTAGAGATGAAGACTTAAGAGCTGATAGACAACCTGAGTTTACTCAAATAGATTGTGAGATGTCTTTTATAGATCAAGATGAACTTTTGGACGAGTTTGAATCTATAATGAAAAAGATTATCTCTAGGTTTAAAAATAAGACGGTAGAAGAACTATTTCCAGAACCTCTTACGAGAATGACCTATAAGGATAGTGTTGATTATTATGGAACTGATAAACCTGATATTAGGTTTGAAAATAAACTTGTAGATATATCTGATATTGTCCGAGGGAAGGGATTCAAAGTATTTGATGATATTTTGGAATCTGGTGGTATTGTTAATGCTTTATGTTTCAAAGATAGTGGATCTTATTTTACAAGAAAAGTTCTAGATAATCTGATGACTACAAGTAAGGATTATGGACTCGCAGGACTTAGCTGGGCTAAAAAGAAAGAAGATTTATCTTGGTCTTCTCCTATAGCTAAATATTTTGATTCTGATACCTTGTCTTCTATTGAAGAAAAAACAGGATTTAACAAGGAAGGGGATACCCTTATTATAGGAGCAGGTCCTTATAAAAAGACTAAGTGGGGACTTGGAGGACTCAGGAATTTCTTGGCTAAAGAGTTAAATCTTTATGATAAGAATGAACTTAAATTATTGTGGGTAGTTGAATTTCCTATGTTTGAACAAAGTGAAGAAGATGGATCTATTAGTGCTGCTCACCATCCATTTACTTCTCCTTTTAGGGAAGATATGGACTATTTATTTACAGATCCTTTAAGGGTTAGATCCCGAGCTTATGATATGGTCCTTAACGGTGTGGAACTTGCTAGTGGATCTATTCGTATACATGATCCTGAAACTCAATCTAAGGTGTTTGAAGCTATAGGACTTACTCGTAAGGAAATCGAGTCTAAATTTGGATTTTTAATTGAAGCATTTAAATATGGGGCTCCTCCTCATGGAGGAATTGCTTTTGGACTGGATAGACTACTCATGTTACTTTTAGGAGAAGAGTCTATAAAAGAAGTTATTCCATTCCCTAAAACTAATAAGGCTCAAGATCTTATGAGTGGTGCTCCTGGAACTGTATCCGATAAGGATTTATCTGATCTAGGAATTAAAATAACTAGGATGGAAGAAGAATCTTTGGATGATAGTGAATAGAAAAAACTATTAAAAGTAGGATATGCAGCTTGTTACTAATTTAATTAAGATGTTTTTTATAGTTCTACTATGTTTGGGTGTAGTGGATGGGAGACTGTTTTCTAAAGATGTTGATAAAAACTCTGATAAGTGTCAGAAGGTGTTTTTATCTCAAGACCTGCAGGATACTAAAGAGGTAGATGAACTTATAGGTTTTATCTCAGAGAAGGAACCATTTATTGGAAACCTGTTTAGTATGCCTGTAGGGGTAGAAGATGGTTACACCCTCAGGGAACATATTAATTATATGTTTATCCATTATAAGATGTATTTTTCAAATCTAGATCAATCTGTTAATAGGTTTATGTCTCTTATTAGTGTGTTGCACGATATAGGAAAACCAATTTCTGCTGCGATAGATAGGAATGATATTCAACTCGAATATACTATGAGTGTAATATCTGATTTTAATGTAGTAGAAAGTTTAGTTAAAGAAGGAAAGTTTTTACTGGATCAGTGTCAGTTAGGAATCATGATTATGAGCGGAGGACTTGGTAGGTATTTTCAAAATGAGATTTCACTAGATCAGATAATTGAAAATATTAAACAAAAAGCGTTTAAAGTACAGATGAGTCCATGTAGATTTTTGTATCTTCTTACCGTGTATTATCAATGTGATGCTGGAGCTTATACCCATGAGGTTGGAGCTAAACCAAGACTAGAACATCTTTTTACTTATAATAAAGATGAAGATAGAAAAGTATTTTTAGAGGATAGGGGAAGGCTAAAGTTTTCAGATAAACTTGAGATGATGTACAGGGATATTGAAAGAAGGTTAGAGTGTAGATCCTTCTGAGACATTAATCTCTTTTTGCTTGTTCAAGTAAGGTGTCGATTATAGAGGAAGCTTTTTTCTCGGAATTACATTTTTTACAACAAGGAACCACGTTTCCTTTAACGGATAGTC
>CACXFL010000180.1 GCA_902766925.1 uncultured bacterium
GTCCTGTCTAGTTAATCTAAAAAAATAAGTTATATAAAAAGGTAGTTTTAATCAGCTACCTTTTTTATTTTTTTCAAAACACAAAATTATGTTTAAGTAGAAACAATAAAATTAAAGAATAATATTTTTATTTTTCTTTCTAAAATTTCCTATATCCTCAAAATTTTTACACCCATCTCTACACTATCTGATATATAACAACGTTCACGAATACTTGCATAATACTACTAAGAATCATATACTATCCAAGTATAAATTTAGAGATCAAATAATGATGCAAAAATTAGTTCAAAAATTATCTTTAGTTTTTAACTCGTGGCTTATTCTAGTATTTATAGTTCTGGTAGAGTCACTACTTCTCGTGTATCTATGTTATAAAAAAGAGGCCTTGTCTGATGTTCAGTTATATCTTCAATACTCTACTATAAATCCTACCTTTGATTATTCTACAATAAAGCTGTTTGATAAGTGGATAGACGAATCCAAGTTTTTGGAAGAAATTGCTACTTTAAAATCACAACAAAGTGGTTCCAAAGATAACTCTTCTAATAAAATCACCGAGACTAATGATAATATGATGTATTCATTTGATACACATCCATACCAAACCTCTTTTACTA
Organism: uncultured bacterium; assembly: GCA_902766925.1. Classification (GTDB taxonomy): domain Bacteria; phylum Bdellovibrionota_B; class Oligoflexia; order Oligoflexales; family CACXFL01; genus CACXFL01. The sequence continues at coordinate 621 of CACXFL010000180.1, forward strand.
AACTACTTACTCAAAAATTTTGTCTTTCTGGATATTTCCATTCTATCCATCCAAAATGGATAAGTTTTATTATAAATCTACTGTTCTATATACTAACTGAACTCCTTATTTATTTTTTTGTACTATATCTCACAAAAAACCGTTCTCTCAGTCTTGTGACTTTGTTAATTGTTGGAACCTCGTTCTATACCCTAGGATCAGTTCTTAATAGCCCCCCTACTTTTTTACCTTCGGTATTTTTTACTTTATGTTATCTTTTTCTACATATCACAATGTTAGATAGAATAGATAACTTAGGTTCCTCCGAGGTAGCTGTTAATTCCTGTTTTATATTACAACAACTTGGTACCCTGGTTTTATTATTTATGGGACAGTTTTTTATAGACTCCGGACTTATAATAGTTTTTATAGCTATAAGTTTATATTTTATGGTGTATTGCTCGTTTAAACAAAAATTATTTTTTCTGTCTTATACCCTAGTTTTTCTACTAGGAATTCTAGGACTGATAGTTATATATAAAGATTTTGCATTAAAAATTATTCAAAGGTATTTGATTTTAAGGTCCGCTACCAATTATCTTAACGGTGCATCTATTATAAAATACTATATCCTAGATAATTTTAACACTCACTTTTTTATCAACGTTTTTATTATATATCTACTATGTAAAATACTAAGTAGAATCTGCTCATATGGAATAGATAAAAAGAGTAAGGATATCAATTTAACCATATCTAAACCTAGTTTTGATATGATTAAATTTAAATTGAATCCTTACACATTAAAACACCTACTTATTCTGGTATTTAGTTTTTTAATAACTGTTTGGATTTCTCTAGTATATAATCAACCAGACACTACTTACTGTGTAAACTATGTTCTTTTAGGATCCCTATTTTTTATAGGACTGTCTTGTCTTATAAAAAATAAATCTTCTCTTATAGTGTATACTCTTGCTTTTTTATTTATTGGAGTACTTTCTTTAAGAACAGGACAAAAACTTTCAATTCATAAAGTCAAATTTCCAGCTCCAACTACTCCTCATAAAGTTTACATATATGTTCCAAACCTTACCGAAAATATTTCTAAACCACATCTTCTTGATTTTATTAAATACGTACCAAAAGATACTCCTATGTTTATCTCAGCTACAACAACTAATATTATGAATGAAATAAAAAAAGATATAGACCAAGATCAGCCTATATATTTACTTACTACCAATAGTTACAACATAGATTCCCAAACTCAAGAACTTATGAGAACAACCTATGGTTATAATAACAAACATCCTCAATCCGATACCTATTCATTCTATCTAGTAAAATATACGAAAAATCTAGCTAAAGTGGAAAAGAAAAAATGAGATATCAAAAGATTATAACTGTTTTTTTATTTATACTTATTTTAGCATCTCAGCTCATACTCATGGCTTATATGGGTTCTCATAAAAATATCAGCTTCATAGATGAAATATGGAGTTTTAACCTTGCAAACAGTGAAATTGCTGGACTAGATCCTGTTGCGGTTAAATCTCACGAATGGTTAGATGGATCCTTTTGGAGATCTTTACTTACCCCTTCCAACAAAACAGCATTTAAATATAAAAAAACAATCACAAATCAGATTATAGATGATGCTCATCCACCCTTGTTTTATATTTTATTACACACAATATGTTCATTTTTTCCTGAAACCTATAGTCCGTGGTTAGTTATAATTCCTAATATGGTACTATTTTGTTTTATTCAATTTTTTATCTTTTACTTCTCTCTAGAAATTACCCAAAATAGATATAAAAGTCTTTTATGTATGGCTATGTGTGGATGTGCTCTGGGGGTAATTGCTACCACTGTATACGTAAGAATGTACCAACTTCACTGTTTCTGGTGTCTTTTAAGTTTTTTTATCACGTTTAAATTTCTTAGATCCTTGAGTTCTAATTCTATTTCTGAAATAAATACAGTTTCCTCCTCTATTTCTTACAACAAACAATACAGTCTGATTGGACTTATATTTTTAGTTTATCTTCTTGGATCCTTGACTCATTATCATTTTTTAGTGTTTGCCTTTTTTGTATCTTTTTTTACCTTAACGTACCTATGGTTTTCTGAATATAAAAGGTTAGCAATTATTTACGGATCAAGTTGTTTATCTGCTGTTATATGCTCATTTATGTTATTTCCTCAGGCTCTAATTACTCTTTCCGGAAGGGATCCTGTAGGAAGAGGGGCTGAAGCACTACATAATATTGTTAACGACGATGTAGTAAACAAACTTAAAGGTTATCTGAATATAGCAAACCATGATGTGTACCTATCCTATCTTTTAGGGACCTGCCTAGCCTATTATCTAGTAAGATTAATCATCTATTTTATAAAAGTTCATAGGGCTAAAAGATTCCTGAATAAAGCTAATATCTCAGCTGATGAAAAAAACAGTAAAATAAAACAAGATTCTTTGTTTCCAATCAATTTAGTAATTAGATCAAAAAATATACCTTTATGCATACTCACCCTTACTTTTTTTCTTAGTTTTATTGTAATATGTCAAACCACACCTTGGTTTGCATTCAGGTATATTTCGTTTGCTTTTTATATCTTTTTTATCTTACTTTCTTTTTGTTTTAAAGATACCATACTGTGTATACTTTTAGCGATATGCTTTGTTACTCTATCATGTAAAGAGTTAAGACCTAATAATGTAAGTTTTTTGACTTATAAGTCATCTCCAGGTAGATATCTACTGACTCATAATGCTGAGGTTATAGTGTATCAAACAGAGGAACGATGGTGGCCATCGCTATATTTTGCAAGAAATTTTATGAAAATTAAGAGAGGTTACATTGCTACCGCACTAGATGAGATAATAGAAACAACTGATGATGAAATAATATGTATCTTCTCTAGAGATTACTACAACAATGATAAAGTTGTAGAATCGAGCAAGGTTGAAAAAGCTATGAAGACTCTAGGATATACACACAAGCAAAAATTATCTCACGAACCTCATGGTGAAACATATCTTTTCTACAAATAAAAAAGAGGTACATCAGTAGTGAAGGTATTTCTTCCTAAACTGAATCTAGTAGAAAAATGTTGTAAAAATGTTTGATATCATTCTAATTTCAATGTAGACTTGGCTAGTCCGGGATTTTAGTGGCTAGGTTTAGTTTCGGATATTTGATAAAGTTTATTTTTAATTTTTTATATGTATGCCTAACTGAGGAGGATCTAATGGCTGAACAATATGTTTATGTATTCTGTAAGAAGAAAAATGATGGGGATGCATCAATGAGAAATCTACTTGGTGGAAAAGGAGCTAACCTTGCTGAAATGTGTTCCATGAAAATACCTGTTCCTCCAGGATTCACTCTTACCACACAAACCTGTACTTACTACTCTCAAAATAAAAAATATCCTACAGAACTAAATGATCAAGTAATGAAAGCATTGGCTATGGTTGAAGAAGAAACCGGAACAAAATTCGGTGATTCTACTAACCCTCTACTTTTATCTTGTAGATCTGGTGCTAGAACATCTATGCCTGGTATGATGGAAACAGTACTTAACGTAGGACTTTGTTCTTCTACTATCCCTGGCCTTGTAAAAAAGACAGGAAACGAAAGATTTGTATACGATGCATATCGTCGTTTAATTATGATGTACTCTGATGTTGTTATGGAAAAATCTGAAGGAATCGAACCTAAAGATGGAAGAGGAATTAGAGTTCAATTAGAAGATATAATGGCTGAACTAAAAGATAAAAAAGGATACACCTCTGATACAGATCTTAAAGTTGAAGATTTAAAATCACTTTGTGATTCTTTTAGAACTAAAGTAAAAGAAGTACTTGGAAAAGCTTTCCCTGATGATCCAATTGAACAACTTTGGGGAGCAATCACCGCAGTATTTAAAAGCTGGGATGGAAAACGTGCTATTGCTTATAGAAGAATTGAAGCAATTCCTGATGAATGGGGAACTGCTTGTAACGTGCAAGCTATGGCTTTTGGTAATATGGGTGAAAACTCAGCTACAGGGGTAGCTTTCTCTAGAAACCCTGCTACTGGAGACAATCGTTTCTACGGTGAATGGTTGGTAAATGCACAAGGTGAAGACGTTGTTGCTGGGATCAGAACTCCAAATCCATTAAACGAAGCTACTAAAAACGAACAAAATAAGCATCTTCCTTCACTTGAAACTAAGATGCCTGAACTTTATAAAGAACTTCATGACATCCGTGATCGTCTGGAAGCTCATTACCATGATATGCAAGATATTGAGTTTACGATTCAAGAAGGACGTCTCTACATGCTTCAATGCCGTAACGGTAAAAGAACTGGTACCGCTGCACTTAACATGGCAATGGATATGTTAGATGAAAAACTTATCGATGAAAAAACAGCTGTAATGAGAGTTGCTCCTAAACAACTAGATGAACTACTTCACCCTGTTGTAGATCCTTCAGAAGAAAAGAAAGCTAAAGTTATTACAAAAGGTCTTCCTGCAGGTCCTGGTGGAGCTTGTGGACAAATTGTTTTCACTTCTGAAGAAGCTGTAAATTGGGTTAAAGCAGGTAAAAAAGTTGTTCTAGTTCGTGACGAAACAAACCCAGAAGATGTAGAAGGTATGCGTGTTGCTGAAGGTATCCTAACAGCTAGAGGAGGAATGACCTCTCACGCTGCTCTAGTTGCTCGTGGTTGGGGGAAATGTTGTATCGTAGGTGCTGGATCTATTAAAATAGATCACTCAGCTAAAGTTATGGATATCGATGGTAAAAAATTTAAAGAAGGTGATGTTCTTACCTTAAACGGTACCAAAGGTGCAGTTTATGAAGGGAAGATCAAAATGATCAACGCTTCTGAAAATCCTAGATTCCAAAAATTTATGTCTCTAGCTGATAAATATAGAACTATGGGTGTAAGA
>CACXFL010000181.1 GCA_902766925.1 uncultured bacterium
AATGAATACGGAACTGTTAAAATTAATGATTCTAAAAAAAGTATTCAAACCAGTAAACTTATTCAACAAACTCAAAACTTAGGTAAAACGATCAAACATATTTATTCTACTAAAAAAGCTTTTGCAATTTTATTTACAGATGGATCTGTAAAAGTAGCCGGAGATTCTAATTTTGGTGGAAGTGCGAATAATTATTTGTCAGATCTTAATGGAGAAATTCCTGTTGTTGCAATTTATCAAACAGAGTCAGCTTTTGCTGCTTTAAGATCTAATGGATCGGTTGTAACTTGGGGAAGTGGAGTTGATGGAGGAAGTAGTAGTGCTGTTTCAGGATCTTTGTCAGGAGGAGTAAAAACTGTATTTGCAACCAGTAAAGCTTTTGCTGCTTTAAAATCAAATGGATCGGTTATTACCTGGGGTAATGAATCATATGGAGGAAATTCAAGTTCCGTATCAGGGGAATTATCTTCTGGGGTTATTTCAATTTTTTCAACTCTAAATACATTTGTTGCTTTAAAGGAAGATGGATCTCTTGTTAGTTGGGGAGGTGATGTATGGTATAATTCATATTCTCATTCAGCTAAATCTCTAATTTCATCACAACAAGGAGTTTTAGGTATTAAACCAGACGGCACTTTACAGACAGGATATACCTTATGGTTTAAAGCTCCGTACGATACACATCATATAAGTTCTATACATACAACTGAAGAAGCTTATAGTGCTTTGTTTGAAAACGGATCTGTCGTAACCTGGGGAGGAGTAAATGATAAAAATGGAGGGGATAGTTCTTCTGTAGCAAGTTTATTAGATGGAAATATTCCTGTCGTAGAAATTTATTCAACTAAAGTTGCTTTTGCAGCTCTTCGAGCTGATGGGTCCTTAGTAATTTGGGGATCTGATAAATTAGATGAAGCAAAAACAGAAACACAATTTATCAGTGGAGATATTCCGGTGGTAGATGTTTATACATCTTGTGGAGCTTTTTTAATTCTTAGAAAAGATGGATCTGTTATAAGTTGGGGGGATCCAGGATATGGAGGAAATATTAGTTCAGATATTCCTGCTTTAACAGATGGATTAGCAATTGCATCTGTACAAGTTCACTCAACTGGTTTTTATGTTCTATTATCTGATGGAACTGAAATTAATTCTGATAAGAAAAAATATATCCCGGAAAATAAGGCAATAGTTCAGATTTCTTATAATTATTCTTCTGTAGCTGTTCTTTTAAATGATGGTTCAGTTGTTACTTGGGGAGAAGAAAGTTCAGGAGGAGATTCATCACAAGTAGCTTCAAAATTAGATGGAACTATACGGGTAGTAGGTATTTATCCACGTAATGATACTAATATATCAGTTTCATCGCAGTATATGAGAGGTGCTTTCGTAGCACTAAGAGAAGATGGCTCTGTTGTTACCTGGGGAGACGCTGGTTACGGAGGAGATTCATCAGGTGTTGCGTCAAAACTTGATGGAACCGTTAAGGTAACTTCAATTGTTGCTTCAAGATCTGTTACATCAGAAGGAATGGCTTTTGCAGCACTCAGAGAAGATGGATCGGTTGTTACCTGGGGAAATCCTAGTTATGGAGGAGATTCTTCAGAGGTTTTATCGAGAATATCTTCAGGAGTAAAAGAGGTATTTGCAACAGGAAGTGCTTTTGCAGCACTAAAAAATGATGGATCTGTAGTTAGTTGGGGAAATACTAGTAATTGGGATAGTAACAGTGGCGCTGCTCTTGATTCTCTGCAAAGTGGAGTAAAGACTATTTATTCAAATATTGGAGCATTTGCAGCAGTAAAAAACAATGGTGCAGTTGTTGTTTGGGGGATAGGAACATCTGGTGGAGTAATGTCGGATGTAATATCAGAACAACTTAACGGATCTATTCCTGTTAAATCCATCAGTTCAACATATCGCAGTGGAAGTGTAAATAATCCTTTTGGAGCATTTGCAGCACTTAGAGAAGATGGATCTGCTGTATCTTGGGGAAATATGGGTAACGCGTCTTTTTTCCCTAATGGAACTAGTCTTTCAAGTTCTGTTAAGGCAGTGTATTCAAATAACAATGCATTTGTAGCTCTAAAAACAGATGGAAAATTAGTACCGTGGGGTAGTAGAGGTAGGGGAGGTACCCTTACCTCTAATAATCAAAGTGAGTCTGGAGGAGGAATATCTATCGAGAGTTTTGTGAGTGAAGTTACAGATAAAATTATTGGCTCACACTCGTCATTTGCAGCTATTCAAACTAATGGATCTGTTATATGTTGGGGAATGGGAGAAAGTGGTGGAAATTATTCTGTGATTCAAAACGTTTTGGATGGATCTATTTCTGCAGTATCACTTTATTCAACTAGTAGAGCATTTGCAGCACTCAGAGAAAATGGCTCTGTAGTAACTTGGGGACATGCTAGCTATGGAGGAGATAGCTCAAAACTTGCTGCAAGTATTAATGGGACAATACCGGTTGTTAAAATATTTCCAGCAGATAGGTTTGGCTTTTTTGCGACACGTTCTGATGGAACAAATGTATATTGGTCAGATAATAAAGTCTTTTTGTTTTAGTATTGTCGTGAAATGTAGGGTGTAAAAGTTTATTATAGCTATGTCTAAAAGTTGTTATGGTAAAGAAGGTAAAGTTAGATCAAAATGTTTGGATAAGACTGAAGCTATTTTATAGAAAATTTAAAGCCCGATAATATAATAAAAACGAACGAGACTCCAAGATAATTTCTTGGAGTCTCCCGTTTGCAAAAATATGTCTATCTAAGTAGATTAGATCTTAATTTGAAGATATAAGTGAGAAATCCTCGTGATTCATCTCATAGTTATATTCTATCTTTTCTACTAGAGCATCTATATCACAAGCTTGACCTTCACAACCGTATAGTTTTTGAATTCTAGCTATATCAAGTGCTGATACTTTTCTTGATATAAGTCCTTCACCTATAAATACTGTAGCTTTCATTATAGAGTTAGGATCGTAACTTTCATCTACGTGAGAAAGTCCTAGAAGGTGACCAAGTTCGTGTGTAGCAAGTGATTGAAGGTCTACTACTTCTTTATCTGGAGTAGAGGAGATAACTAAACTATCTCCTAGGATATATTTAGAGATGTTATATCTAATATCACAAGCTGTAATTAAACTTTGATCTCTGTTATTGGTCCAAATAGTAGTAGCAAGTACTTGATCAGATTTTCCGGTTTTATTCCAGTTTTCATCAAAATAGTTACCGTTAATTTGATCTTTCAGTGATGAGTATAAATCTGGGAAACTATCTCCCGTAGTATTTGCATGAACACCATCATATTGGAATAGTTTTTTACCTGTTACAAATTCCCAAGTTTTCATACCAGCTTGAATTTGACGCAGTTGATCCTGAGAGATAGTAGGATCAGATTGATAGTGCATAGGTATATTAGCACCCCATCCGTGTAGAGTATGAATACCGTAGTACTCAGAGTTAGGATCGTTAGATCCAATAAGCTCATGAGAGATATCATCCTCTAGTGATAATTTGTAAAATTGAGCTCCACATGCAACAAAGTTAAAGAAGATAAAAATCAGTGTAGCTACAATTCCAACATAATAGTAGGTGTGTTTCATAATACTTCCCTCTACTTAGATTTTGTTTTAAGTTTTTTCGACTTTTGGAATAAAAAACTTTAAGAAAAAATAAAAAGAAGTAATTTATCTAGTATAAACATTAAGTTATATTGATGGATTGATAGCTGAAATGGTGAAAAAATGACTCAATATCTGGTTATACCTGGTTAAAAAGTTAAGTGAATATAGGTACCGGTATTTTTTATACTAATTCATGTTTAAATAGATATAGATTAAAGGTTAAAGGAGGAAAGTAGAAGGAGGAGGATGATCTAAGATTACTCAGTGACAAGGAAAGATTGAGAAAGTATCGGGTTGATAAGAGCGAGCTAGTTTGCTAAAGTCTTTGTGTTTGTTTTTATAGAAAGGAATTATATGGAACTGAGAAAATTAAAAGATTTGGCACTGGAAGGTAAGAAAGTTTTTTTAAGATTGGATCTTAATGTTCCAATAAAAGATGGAGTTATAACTGATGATACAAGAATCAGAGCAGCACTTCCTACAATAGAATATATATTGTCTAAGACAAATAAGCTTGTTATTGCTTCTCACCTTGGAAGACCTAAGGGAGAAAGAAACATGAGTTATACCCTGGAACCTGTGGGTTCTCGTCTTGCTGAACTTTTGGGAAAAGAAGTGGTATTTTTACCTGAATATATTGAAGAACCTATTATTCCTGCACTTGATCAACTGCAAGATAATCAATTTATACTTTTAGAAAATTTAAGATTCTATCCTGGAGAAAAGGGAGGAAATTTAGAGTTTGCTCAAAACCTTATGAGAGGATTTGATTTTTATGTAAACGATGGTTTTGGAACAGTTCATCGTGCTGATACTTCTGTGGTTGCTGCTGGAGAATGTCTTCCTCCTGAAAAAAGAGCTGCAGGATTTTTAATTGAAAAAGAAGTTAAGTTCTTATCTCCTGTTCTTACTAACCCTAAAGCTCCTTTTACGGTGGTTATGGGTGGAAGTAAGGTTTCTGATAAGATAGGGGTTATTCTATCATTACTTGATAAATGTAATAATTTATTGATTGGTGGAGCTATGGCTTATACTTTTTTGAAGTATAAGGGGATAGATGTTGGCTCGTCTAGGGTTGAAGAAGATAAGTTAGATCTTGTAGGAAGTATCTATAAAACTGCAGAACAACGAAAAGTTAGAATTGAAATTCCTGTAGATCATGTTTGTGCAACTGAATTTAATGAATCAGCTGAAGCTGTAGAGGTTAATACTCAAAGCATCCCTCAAAATCTTATGGGACTTGATATCGGTGTTCGTACTCAAAAGTTATATTCAGATATTATTAAAAACTCAGCTACTGTTGTTTGGAACGGACCTATGGGAGTATTTGAATGGGAAAAATTCTCTAAGGGAAGTTTTGCAGTAGCTAGAGCTATGTCAGAATGCAAAGGTACCACTATAGTAGGTGGAGGAGATAGTGCTTCTGCTATTAATAAATCAGGAGTTAAAGTATCTCACGTTTCTACTGGAGGTGGAGCAAGTTTAGAGTTTTTGGAAGGAAAAGTTCTTCCAGGTCTTAAGATACTTTCTAAGTAGTTTAGTGGTTAAGATAGGTAGTATTATTATTTAATTTAGAAAAGGTAGATATATATGAGTAGAAGTAGAAAATTTTTGTTAGCTGGAAACTGGAAGATGAATAAACTTCAAAAAGATCTAGAAGGTTTTTTCACAGGGTTAAAAAAAGAAGTTAAATTTGATATAGCTTCTAATAATAAGGTAGATGTACTGTTTGCTCTTCCTTATACTTTTTTAGAAAAAGCGGTAGGGCTCACTCGTGGAACAGGAATTACTATTGCCAGTGAAAACGTAGCTTATGCAGCTTCTGGTGCTTATACTGGAGAGGTATCTATTTCGATGCTTCAAGAAGTAGGAGTAAGTTCTACTTTGATCGGTCATAGTGAACGTAGAACCCTGTTTGGTGATACGGAAGAAAGTGTACAAAAAAGAATTGAAGCATGTATGAAAGAAGAAAATTTTTGT
>CACXFL010000182.1 GCA_902766925.1 uncultured bacterium
ACACTACCAATGTATTCTTTAAGATCTTCACCTTGAAGATTACGTAGATAAGCTTTTCTAGATAATGAAATCTTTCTTTCATCATAATCAGTAGCTATAACTACGAAATCAACTTCATCACCTTCTTTAACAACATCTGTAACTTTTTCTACAGGTTGATCAGAAAGTTCACTGATATGAATCATTCCTTCAATACCTTTTTCAAGCTCAACAAATACACCAAAATCAGTAACTTTAACAACTTTACCTCTACCCTTGGTTCCTACAGGCATTCTGTTTAAAAGTGCTATCCAAGGATCTTCTTGAAGTTGTTTAATACCAAGTGAGAATCTTTCATTTTCAATATCGATTTGAAGAACTTTAGCTTCAACTTCATCACCTTTTTGATATAGATCACCTGGGTGTTTAATTTTTTCAGTCCAGCTGATATCAGAAATATGGATAAGTCCATCAATACCTTCTTCAATAGCTACAAACAAACCGAAATCTGTGATGTTTCTGATCTTACATCTAATAACATCACCTTCTTGATAACGTTCTTTAATGATATCCCATGGATTTGGTTCAATTTGTTTCATACCCAAAGAAATACGTCTGTTTTCTTGATCTATTGCCAAAACAACAACTTCTACTTCTTCACCTATTTTTACAAATTTTCCAGGATGTTTAATACGTTTGGTCCAAGACATTTCACTAACGTGAATCAACCCTTCAACACCTTCTTCTAATTCTACAAATGCACCGTAATCAGTTAAAGATACCACTTTACCTGTACAACGAAGACCAACTGTAAATTTCTTCAAAGCATCTTCCCAAGGATCGTGTTGAAGTTGTTTATATCCTAAAGATACTCTTTGTTTTTCAGGATCATAACTTAATACTTTAACTTCAATTTCTTGTCCTACTTCAAATACTTGAGAAGGATTTGAAATTCTTCCCCAAGAAATATCTGTTATATGTAGCAGACCATCAATACCACCAAGATCAACAAATGCACCGTAGTCTGTAATATTTTTTACGATACCTTTAACAATAGCACCTTCTTGTAATGATACCAAAGTAGAGGAACGAAGTTTTTCTCTATCTTGTTCTAGAAGTACCCTTCTTGATAGAACAATGTTTCCTCTTTTCTTATTAAATTTAATAATTTTAAACGTTAGTTTATTACCGATTAATTTATCCAAGTTTCTTACAGGACGAAGATCTACTTGGGATCCAGGTAAGAAAGCTTTAACACCTATATCAACAGATAAACCACCTTTAACTCTTGAAAGAACAACACCCTCAACAATTTCACCATTTTCATAAGCTTGTGAAATTTTATCCCAAGCTCTAAGCATTTCAGCTCTTTCTCTACTTAGTACCATATCACCATGGTTATCTTCGAAAGAATCTAAAAATACTTCAACACTATCGCCAACAGAAACATTAAAGTTTCCACTAGCATCAACAAATTCTTCTTTTGGAACTTCACCTTCTGATTTGTGTCCTATATCCACAACAACACTATCATCAGAAATTCTAACTACTTTACCAGTAACTATAGTTCCTTCTCTAACATCTGAACTTGCTTCCATTTCATCAAGCATAGCACCAAATTCAGAGCTTTCGGTTTGTTTTTCACCGAAATCTGTATCTTCATCTTCCCATTTAATAAAATTACTAACGTTTACTTTTTCTTTTTTTTCTTCAAGTTGCATAAAATCTCCCTTATTAAACAAAAACCACTCACACAAGGAGGTTATGCCTCATGTAGTGGGACAAACCATATAAGATAGATAATCATAAAATAAATAATAAACAAGTGCAATTTTACAAAATTTCACCTTGTAGACAAAAAGCCAGATTCACTGATGCACCTGTCTTCGCGGATATCACTTAAAAAGTTGATTTAAAAATAGTACTTAAGTTTTTAGAAATTGTATATACTTATTTCGATTTATACTTTAGAATCTAGAGGATAAGTTTACACCTGTGTTATTAACTAATAGGATTACGTGTATGTCTTCAGCCACCAATCGTTCTAGTCTACTTATTCTCTTTGTTTTTATACTTTTTGCCTCTATTTTTATCCTACCAGAATTCTACGATGTCTACTCAGATCAATCTCAAGATCCTCAAAATGTATGTGTTCCTATTCCTATGAAAAACACATATGGTAAGGCTACAGTATATGCTAATACCCCTTATAAATCAGGAGAAAACATTAAATATGCAGTAACATTCATGGGAATTTTCGCCGGATATGGAGAACTAAATGTTCTTCCTCCCCTTAAATTAAAGGATTCATGGGTAAGACATTTCGAGGCTCAAGGAGTTACAGGAGATTGGTTTAAAAGTATAGCTTTTGCTAAAGCAAAAACAGAAAGTCTTGTAGATCCTATAAGTCAAAGAGGTTTACAGGTTAATATGGTGCAAGAAACTAAGAAATTATTCTCTGATAGAAAAATAGAAAAAAGATGGTTAGATATTAATCATGATATATGTTCAGCACATAATAAGAAAATAAAATCCGTAAACGGGGAAGAATCCGTTTCTGAAAGTGATTATTTTGCTGTATCTGGAACTTTTGATGTACTAGGAGCTACCTATTGGTTAAGGGAACAAAAACTTGAAATAGGGAAAGAATTAAAGGTTCCTGTATATTCTTCTAAAACTAACTGGTTATTTAAACTTACTCCAGTACAAGAAGAAGAGATAAAAACTCCTTTAAGAACTTTTAAAACTCTAAAACTAAAACTAGATACAGTTATGGGGGAACAGTTCGAACAAAAAGGAGATACCTTTGCATGGATATCAATTGACACCCTAGAAAGACCTATAGTTCAGGTACAAGCTACTTTAAAAATAGGATCTGTAAAACTGGTACTAGAAAAATATACTAAAAAGAAGTTATAATCATAAAAGGAAAATAACAGAACAGAAAAAGAAAAAAATAACATATGAATAATGGAATATTAAATATTGAGGGATAGATGAACAAATCGGATATTGTTAAGAATTGGCTTCCACGTTATACAGGTATGGCTTTAAAGGAGTTTGGTAAATACATCCTTTTAACTAATTTTGGTTATTACGTTAAACATTTTGCCTCGGAGTTTGAAGTACAGATTAGAGGTCTAGATCATCCTATGCAATCTGCTACTTTTAAGGATATAACCATCATAAATTTTGGTATGGGATCTCCTAATGCTGCTACTATTATGGATCTACTGACTGCTATTTCTCCTAAAGGAGTGTTGTTTTTAGGAAAATGTGGCGGACTTAGATCTTCTACAGATATAGGACACCTAATACTTCCTATAGGAGCTATAAGAGGAGAAGGAACCAGTGATGATTATTTACCTAAAGATGTACCAGCACTTCCTTCATTTAAATTACATAAGTTTGTATCTGAAAAGATAGTAGAATATAACATGGAATACAGAACTGGAGTTATATATTCCACTAACCGTCGTGTTTGGGAACACGATGAAGAGTTTAAACAAAAACTCATAGATAGAAGAGTTATAGGAGTAGACATGGAAACCGCTACTATCTTTGCAGTAGGTCATGCAAACTCTATCTCAAGAGGAGCTCTACTTTTAGTATCGGATATGCCTATCTACCCTGAAGGAATAAAAACAGAAGCTTCTGATAAGATAATAAAGGAAAGATTTACAAGACTTCATCTTGAAATCGGTATAAAAACTATGATGGAAATAGGAGAAAAAGGAGAACCTATCAAACACTTTACATACTAATACCTGGATCTTGTTTTCTAGTTTTTAGAATCTTACACTATCATCCAAATATACAGTTGCATGTTTTTCTAGTTTATATGGAACAGAGTTCCAAGCTGGATATTCCCACTCTTCACTTTTTGGTACCAGCAGTACTATACCAGCTATAAGAATTGTAGGAAGTGTGATTGCTAGAGAATCAAACTGTTTATAAAAATTAGTAAATAGAAAAAAACCAAGGAAGAAAGTACAACCTATTGATGTAATATACAGAGCTATCCTGTTAGTACGATTAACTCTAATTCTACTATAGTATTTAGGAGCTTTTACACTAACGAAATCTTTCACCATTACCTCCCTAGCCTTATTTTCTATCTTAAATATCGGTCAAATAAAATAATTGTTTAATTATTCAAAATTTAAGTTATTATATTTTTCATAGGTTTTAATTATAAACAGTTAAACAAGATATATTAGATTTTTATATGAAGTTATTATTATTATTAAATTTTGTTTTTTTATATTTTTTCCTAACAGCTTCCTCCGAGCTTAGTTCTATCTATACTCCTCAATCTAAGATTGTTTTCAACAACACTCAAATAAATCTAGGATCTATTCCAAGAGGATCTAAACATGAACTCAGTTTTGATTTTACAAACCAGGGGAAAGACCCTCTGATTATTCAGGGAGTCCATTCATCCTGTGGATGTATTCTAATAGAACATATTCCTACAAGACAATATCTTCCTGGAGAACATGGAAGTATAAAGCTGAGTGTTGATACTTCTAATTTTTCTTCTTCTTTTCAAAAGAATGTTGTTCTTATTACTAACAACAAAAAAGAACACCATATTAACCTTAGTATAAAAGCAAATATCGTAGAAAGGATATCTGCCTATCCTCCAATAGTAAATTTCGATACAGTAGACTCTTCATTAATTGATGCTAAAAATATTAGTGTAAAATTTGATCCTAGTATCTCTATTAATAACATCACGTATAACAAAGACATCTTAGAGGTAGTGACTAAAAACAAAGATTCTAAAAGTTTAGATAATAAGTCCAAAGAATCCAAATCTTCTTCTAAAAACCTATTAGAACTTAGTATCAGATTGAAAAACATAGATTTTAATAAAGATTCTTTTATAAAAGAGGATATAATAGTTGAAAATTCAGATATAAATCTTCCTAAACTCAAGATACCAGTAAGAGCTTTTATTCAGCCTAATATCAGTTTTTCTCAAAACTACATAGAGTTTGGAGGAGTTCTTCAAGGGCAAACTAAAGAACAAAGGTTTGAGATTAGCTCCCGCAATGGTTCTTCTTTTGATCTAAATTATTTAGGATCTTCTTTAAAAATAGATGCTACTTCAGTTAAACATCCTGAAGATATAATAAGTGTTAAAGTAGAACCAACTAGTTTGGATAATAATAAATACCTAGTTAGTGTACGGTTAAAAAATGATTCTGATAAAAAATCCAGTATCTCAGGACAGTTAAATTTTTCTACTAATCGCGATACTGAAAAAGATATAAAATTTTACGCTCTTTTTTACTAAATAGAACTTCTTAGCAATTGATATTTGATTTTACCATCAAGTAGATGTAATTTTATATATAGGGGTAAATCATACGAAAACAAAGTACTGAAGGACTTGATATGATTTTTGGAATTTTATTTGTTAGCTATCTTGTAATAACTGTTATTTATATAGTTAGTTCTCATAAAAATATAAGACCCGGAAGTTAATTACTGCCGGGTCTTATATTATCTATGTATATTTATACTTTATACTTTTTCTTCTAATCTTATTTTTTACTAAACTGTACTGTTCTAAGAAGAGCGGTGTTTGAACCAGTTTTACCATAGATATATAAAGCATTATCTCCTGTTATATGTGTCAAGTTTAGATTATCAATTCTATATCCACTAACTTTAGAAGATATATTAATCTTATTTAAACTTAGGCTATTTGAAGCATTAGAGCAATAATCCTTAGTTCCAATACAATAACTTAGACCACTGGTTCCTTGATTATCAACTAAAAAGATTGTATTAGTTGATCCTTCATTTTTTACAAATAGTTTTACTGAATTTGAAGAAACATCCTTACCATCTAGTGGAGGAAGAAGATATTTTACAGCAAAATCATAAACTTCAGGCATTCCTTCTTTTAGATGTTCTCTGGCTTGTTGAGAACAATACCAGGTATCAAAAAGTTCTGCCAGAACTTCATCTAATCTATTTTGAGCTTGTCCACCATAACTGTTTAGATATTGACTACTTTTAGATTGATACTTTTGAATAATAAGATCGGATATAACCTTAAGTTCAGAAAAGAATGTTTCATGCATTTCTTGAATTGCTCCAAAAGAAGCGTGTCCGAATTCGTGACGGAAAGTTAGATATGCTCCTTGTATATATACAGGAATGCGTTGTTCGAAGTTAGCTCCAGAAAAACTCAATTGAGTAACTCCCCAGCCATAAGCTGATCCGCTATCAGATACACTTACATTATGTTTATCAAAAACCCACTGTAGATATTCTTCTGGAACATTAGACCAAAGATCAAAAGATTCTTGTTTATACCTTCCAGAATAATGAGATCCATACTTAGCCATATATATACCAGAACGAACTTTATCTACACTACATTTTTGTTCTTCTCTTGTTATTTGAGAAGAAGTAGAATTTGCTGTTTTACAGCAAGAAAGTGAGAATGTTATACATGCTACTAAAACTAGAAGATATTTGTGAACACTTACGAAATTTTTTGTTCTCATATTATCACCTTTTATGTATTTTTTAAAAAAGTGGTTGCATTTTTTATACCATCTCACTCATTAAGGAATACACCCGTAATAATAGATAGATATACTAGATATTAATGATTACTTTTGTTTAAACTGTAATTTTCTTAATAGTTTAATATCCGCTCCGTTTTTACCGTAGATATGTAAGATATTATCTCCAGCTATACGCATTAAGTTAAGATTTTCAATTCTGTATCCATTTACTTTAGAAGATACATTTACCTTATTTAAACTCATTCTATTTGATACACTGGAACAATACTCCGAAGTTCCTATACAATAGCTAAGTCCACTCATACCTTTTTGATCTACTATATAGATTGTACTAACTGATCCTTCATCCTTTATAAATACTTTTACTGAATTTGGATCTGTCTTAGAATCTGTTTCGGGTTTTGTTCCTGGATCCTGGATTGTATCAGTACTATCTACAGGAGGTAAGAAATATTTTTGAGCAAAATCATATACTTCAGGCATACCTTGTTTTAGTACCTTTCTTGCTGTTTCAGAACAATACCAGGTATCAAAAAGTTCTGCTATGGTTTCATCCAATCTAGCATCACCATCAGATTGACCAAAGTAGTTATTTCCATTAGGACTATATGAATTTAAATACTGACTACTAATATTTTGGTATTTATTCCAGATAATAAGAGATATTTTTTGTAAATCTTCCCAAAATCCTTCATTCCATTCTTGAGCTGCTCCAAAAGAAGCATGACCAAATTCATGAGGCAGGGCCCATACTGTACTCATTAATTTTTGAGGAATTCTTTGTATTCCTTTTGGTCCAGTATGATCGTTCCAGGTAAGTCCAGCGACTCCTTGAGTTGCATATTGATCATAACAACCGTTACTTTGAAGATCTCCGTCTAATCCACATATTCTTACAGGCATCTTATGTTTAGCAAATACCCATTTAAAATATTCTTCAGGAACATTAGACAGGGCATCAAAAGCTTGTCCTATAGAGTTACCTGTAAAAAATGAACCATATGTTTGTTGATATTTAGCTGAATTAGCTTTATTTACAGTGCATTTTTGTTCTTCTCTTGTTATTTGAGAAGGTGTTGATTTACTGAGTTGATTACAAGAGAATAAAAAGCTTGTTAGTATCATAAACACTATAAGGTAAACTCGAATAAATTGATAATTTCTCGTTCTCATATTGCATCCTTTTTTATTAATCCCAAAGGATAGAATGCAATTAACGTGCTAATTATATAGCAAGGTATTTAAATAGAAAGTTCAGATAGATAGTAAAATTTAGATTATCTAAATTTCTACCAATTTTTATACATCATGTGATATTATAGATACTGAGGTACTATTTAATTTAGAATAGAATCTTAAACTAAGCAGTTCTACCTGTTCTTTAGGTGTAAAATATATTTACATTAGAAAAAAAAGTTTACACCTAAGTACAGATATTACAAATTTTAAGGTTATATTCTTAAAGAATATAGATGGTTAACTTTTTTGTACTTTTCTACCTTTTTTGGAACGGGTTTTGCTAATATCAACCTGTAAGATCTTCTGATCTTACAGAGACGTTGCAGGACTTCATTTATAGTTTACCTTACTGGGCATTGATTTTGATTAGGAGTTTACTATGTTATTTAAAAAGGGTCTTTTCTTAGTTATTATTTTCTCCCTACTTGGTATCGGATCTTGTAAATCCGCTGCTTTTAAAGGTCGTTCTGATGTTAAAGATATAAACGGAGCTGTTCCTATCCAATCTCCAAAAGATATTTCTCAAACTATCAACGAAAATGATAGATATGGTAAAATGCAAGATGCTAATAAAACTACTCCAAAACCAGGTGGAACAACCCCTCCTGATCCTACTAATCCTGATGATCCAGGTAAATTAGATCAAGATTTTAATGAAGAAAAAGTAGTATTCACACTTGATTGTGGTGAACAAGATAAAGTTATTTCATATTCTAATTCAAAGAATACAAGAGTAATAGCTACTATAGAAGGAAAGGTATGTGCTACCACAACTACTGAAAATTCTACTTCCAGTATGAACGTAGTATTCGTAGTTGATTACTCTGCTTCTATGGGACCTAGTTACGAAGAAGATGGAGTAACCACCACTGCTGGACACGATCCATTACAAGGAGGTTCTTTAGCAAATGGTACTTGCGGAAGACTTCAAGGAGCTCAAGCAGTAATAAATCAACTTATGAGTAAGTATTCTAACGAACAAGTATACGTTTCTTTTGTAGGTTTTGCTACAGAAGCAGTAACTACCATAACACCAAGAAGAATCGATACTTTCAAATCTAAATACTTAAATGCAGAAGTTTTTTGTAGATATGTAAAACAACCTTCCTGGACTGGATCGGATGCTGGATTTATTCCTAACACTGATAACTCCGCCAGCGGAACTAATTACATAGCTGCTCTTAATCGAGCTACCGATCTTCTAAAAGGTAATAAAAAACCTAGTAACCAAGTTTATTTTATAACTGATGGAGAACAATCTCGTAATATTCCTGGTAAGAACATTACAGATGATGCTGCTATCAAAGCTGCTGATGGTTTAAGAGCTTCAGTACTTACAGCTACTATCAACGCTATCTATCTTAATGCAAACTTATCTGATAGTAGATCTCAAACAGCTATCAATGTTTTAACAGAGATTGCTAGATCTTCAGACAGAGTTAAATCAGTATCTTCAGCTGCTGATCTTGCAAATTCCTTAGATGATTTTGAAGAAACGCAGGTTCTAATAAAAACTTCAGATTATCCTGAATCAGCAGTTTTGTCAGTTCCTTCATATGCTGATATAAACTTAGGTATTCAAAGTATTAAAGCTAACGAAGATAATACAGTATGGACTTATAGAACTCAACCATTCTATCTAGTCACTACTAAAACAGGAAGTACCCCAAATAAAGTTTTGATAAATCTTCAATCTACTGAAGGTACTTCTCTCAATAACTCAATTACTATAAACTATTCCTTTAAAGACTAGTAATTAGTAA
>CACXFL010000183.1 GCA_902766925.1 uncultured bacterium
AAGTGCTGGAGATATTTGTGCGGTGGCAGGACTTAAACTCGTAGGAACTGGAGATACACTGTGTGATCAAAAACATCCGATAAGTTACGAATCACTTAGTTTCCCAGAACCAGTGATCTCGGTTGCAATTGAACCAAAAACTACTGCAGATTCTGATAAGATTGCTAAAGCTCTAGCTAGACTAGAACGTGAAGATCCTTCGTTTAAAGTTAAATATAATCCAGAAACTGCTCAAACCCTTATAAGCGGTATGGGAGAGTTGCACCTAGAAATTATTACAGATAGGCTTTTGAGGGAATTTAAAGTAGCAGCAAACGTAGGTAGCCCTCAAGTATCTTATAGAGAAACCATAACTAAAAAAGTTAAGGTTGAAAAAGTATTTGAAAGGCAGTTAGAAAAACTATCCCAGTACGCTAAGGTGGTATTGGAACTATCTCGTAAGGACGAGGGGTGTAAGGATAGAGTGCAGTTTGAAAATAGACTTAAAATTCCTATTCCTAAAGAATTTGTAGAAGGAATTAAGCTAGGGGTAGAAGAGGCTTGTGAATCTGGACCAATTGCTGGGTTTTCAGTTCTTGATTTAAAAGTAACACTTTTAGATGTAGGAGTAGATCCTACTAATTCAGATGAGATGTCTTTTAAAATAGCTTCCTCTCTTGCAACAAGTGAAGGACTGCAAAAGGCATGTCCAATACTTCTGCAACCTATGATGAGAGTAGAAGTTTTGTGTCCTAATGAATATGTTTCTTCTGTTATAATGGATTTAAACTCTAGAAAAGCTAGAGTTAATAGTATTAGTTATAACGGAGATATTCAGTGTGTTGAGGCTATCTGTCCACTATCACAGATGTTTGGATATTCAACTTCACTAAGATCTCACTCTCAGGGAAGAGCAACGTATACGATGTTTTTTGATAACTACGAAGAAGTATCAAATGATGTATATAAGAAAGTTACCGGTAAAGATAAATCAGAGCTTTATGTATAAAAATGGGCTAGGGCTTATAAATATCCCGTTTTATTTCTTCCATTTTTACCCTTATGTTCTATTGAATAAAAATGTCCTGTAGGGCGTTTTTATTCAATAGAAGGGTGTTATATTTTCGCCATAAAAATAATTTTAGTAAAGATTTATGTATGTTAGATACAAAAATAGGGACATTAGAGCATGAAATATTTCTAAAAAATGAGGACATTATTATTAAGGTAAACTGTTCCTATAAAATTGATTACTGTTATTTATATTGTTTGTTATAACGTATTGATAATATTTGTTCTCTTTTAAACTCGGCGGTGAACGGGTAAAAATAGCGATTGACCGCCGAGTTTATTTTTTTATATAACAGATTAAGGTAGGGAATGAATAACCCGCCGTTATTGCGGGGATAATTAGTTTTTGTTAAAAGGAAGAGTGCGGTGATAGGAAGAGAAAAAGAAGTAAAAGAATTAGAAAATCTATATAATAAAAATAGAGCTGAACTGATTGCTATCTATGGCAGACGACGTGTTGGAAAAACATACTTAGTAGATGAAACATTTTCCGATAGAATTACCTTTAGACATGCAGCACTCTCCCCTTATGATACGAAAACAAAAGGATTACTCCAGGATCAATTAAACCATTTTTATAATTCGCTAACGCTTTATGGGATGGAAAAACAACAAAGACCAACAAATTGGTTGGATGCGTTTTTGATGTTAGAAACTTTTTTACAAAAGATTGATGATGGATCTCGGCAGCTTGTTTTTTTAGATGAACTTCCATGGCTTGATATGCCGAGATCTGGTTTTATGAGAGCTTTTGAAGGATTTTGGAACAGTTGGGGATGTCATAGAAAAAATCTTATGGTTATTGTGTGTGGAAGTGCAAATTCGTGGATTTTAGACAAGTTAATTAATAACCATGGAGGACTTTACAACAGAGTTACCTACGAAATTAAATTGTTACCATTTACTTTAAGAGAATGTAGAAGTCTTTATGAAGTAAATGAAGTAAAGTTGTCAGAATACGATATGGTACAAAGTTATATGATATTTGGAGGTATTCCATATTATCTGAATTACATAGATAAAGGAAAGAGTTTAGCACAAAACATTGATGATCTTTTTTTTGTAAAGAATGCAAAATTAAAGGGAGAATTTGATAGATTATTTAATTCAGCTTTTGAAAACCCCGAAACAGTTAAATCGATAGTAGAATTTCTTAGTACTAAAAATATGGGATATACCCGAAAGCAAATAACTGAAAAGTTAAAACTTTCTGATGGCGGACGATTATCACAAAATCTAAATGCGTTGATTACAGGAAATTTCGTTATTAAATATATTCCTTTTGGATTAAGTAAGAGAGAAATTTATTATAAATTAATTGATCCTTTTAGTTTGTTTTATCTTCACTTTTTAAAGACCAAAGAACAGAGTAATGAGAAATATTGGCAACAAAATATTACCTCCCATGCTGTAGTTACTTGGAGAGGATATGCTTTTGAAAATGTGTGTTTTAATCATATAGAACAAATCAAAAAAGCACTTGGAGTATCTGGGGTTATTTCGTCAAGTTCCGCATGGTCTAAAAAAAGTGACGATAAGGAAGGAACTCAAATTGATCTTCTAATTATAAGAAACGACAATGTAGTGAATATGTGTGAGTTAAAATTCTATAGAGGGGAGTTTGAGGTAGATAAAAAATACTACAAGACTTTACTTCAAAGACAAGAAATTTTATCTGAAATGATTTCTTCTAAAAAAGTGGTGCACTCTACATTGATTACAACATTCGGACTTAAACAGAACGAATATAGTAGTGGTTTTACTAATGTAATAATTCTGGATGATTTGTTTGAATAGTGGTAAGACGAACGGTTTTTGTGTTAGTTAAGTTAGATAAACTATTTTTAAAAAAATAGGTTGTGATAGAACTGGTATTGAATACTGAAAAAGATAAATAAAATCCATATATGTATAAATTTTCAGCTACAAAAAAAGAGTTGATCTAGATTGACTGAGATGGTTTAAAAAATATTTTTATTTTTTGAAATTTGGGGTAGTCTTTGGATGTTGGGTTTTATTTTAATACGGAGAATTTATGGAAACATCTAAAGAAAAAATAAAAGCAGTAGAGATTGCAGTTAATGAAATAGAAAAACAATTTGGTAAAGGTTCCATTATGAGACTGGGAAAAGGAGAAAAACCTATTCCTGTAGAATCAATTTCTACTGGATCTTTTTCTCTTGATCTAGCTCTTGGAATCGGTGGACTTCCTAGAGGAAGAATTGTTGAAGTATATGGTCCTGAATCTAGTGGTAAAACAACACTAGCACTACATGTTGTAGCTGAAGCTCAAAAGAGAGGAGGACTTGCTGCTTTTGTTGATGCTGAACACGCACTTGATGCAGTGTACGCTAAAAAGATTGGAGTAGATCTAGAAAACTTACTTCTGTCTCAACCAGATACTGGAGAACAAGCTCTAGAGATTGTAGAAATGCTTGTAAGAAGTAATGCTATGGATGTGATTGTTGTGGACTCTGTGGCTGCTCTTACTCCTAAAGCTGAAATTGAAGGAGAAATGGGGGATCAACAAGTAGGTCTTCAAGCTAGACTTATGTCTAAAGCACTGAGAAAACTTACAAGTATAATTTCTAAAACTTCTACCATAGTAATTTTCATTAACCAAATAAGAATGAAAATCGGGGTTATGTTTGGA
>CACXFL010000184.1 GCA_902766925.1 uncultured bacterium
CAGATGCAAGTATGATATGTGGATCAGGCAGCGATAAGAATCACCGAATTAAACGTTCTGGAGTTAATAAAATAGTGGAATCAGATATAGAAGGAGTTATTCAGGTTGATGTAAAAGAATTTAAGGCAGATGATGAGACTATTGATCCAACAGGAGAAAATGTAAGTAGTTTTCCTGGAGATTCTGGAGGTCCTTTGTTTTGGAAGTATTCTAATCTAATTATAGGGGTATCTTCGACGGGAGACTTCTTTGTAGAACCGAATGAACCCGTTTCTTCTTATTTTGTTGCTTTGAATTATCCTGATAATCAAAAATTTTTTAAACAAATACAAAAGGAATTTAAAATAGATTTTGGACTGTAAATTAAAAAAATAATATCTAATATCAACTAATAGTGTAGAATATATGTATATTTAAATAATTTATTGTTAAGGCAGAGTTGTTTTTTACATGGAGTTAAAAATGAAAAAAGTAGTTTTTGTTTTTGTATCGATTTTTGTTCTGGATTGGATAATTCTTACAGGATGTAGTCCTAAATCAAAGTTAACTAACGTAGATACTGTAAAAGAATGTGAGTCTTTTAACGATTATATAAACAGTATTTGGAATAACCCAGGATTTTCAAGTAGTGAGTCTTTTTTATCTAAAGAACAGATAGAATCTATTCTTAAAACAGATGGAAAAGACTTTCCAGAAGGACAGATACTTAATGAACTTTTTCAAACTTCTAAAAAAATAAGACTAGAACAGTTAACTAATATGAATCAGGATATAAAATGTAGACTGGATGCTCTTAATAATGGAAAAGCAGGAGAAAACTGTGATTTAAGATATGCGTGTAGAAATTGTAGTCAAGAAGAACTTCAAGCTATGTACGAAGAGAATGAATTAAGAATTTCTGCTCTTGGAAACTGTCAGTTTGTAAAAGCTTCTGATACCGAAGTATCAGAAGCAGATGATTTGATTTCATATGCATTGATGGTAGCAAGAGGTGGAATCAGTGCTCAATCTCAGATGCTTGATATTCTTATTGGTGAACTTTATGGTTATTCTGCAGTTGAAGATTTTCCTGAAGAAGGAGAATCTACAACCCTAGTTGCAGATGTTTTAACTAACATTAAATCAGGTACTAATGATGGAAGCTTGTATAATACAGGAGCTGACTCATATAATAAAATAGTTTCAAATCTTTGTTATAAATTAGATGATCTAGCAGCAAAATTAAATAAAATGAAAAATAAAAAAGGAGCTGTAGGACTATGTGTTGATTGTGTGGCTGTACTTACAGGAATGTGTAAAACAAATATAGAGGAATCATCAAAGTTATTAAAAACAAGTTCTGCTTCAATAGATCATGGGAAAGAATATTTAAAAACTTTTATAAGACAGGTTACCACTTCTGCAATTCTTTGTTTTGCTAAAAGAATTCTTAAAAAGAGTTGGACTACTGTAGCTGAAAAGATAAAAGATTATCTAAGTAAAACTTCTACTTATTCTTCAGAGGGATTAGGAAGTGTAAAAGCTGCTGTATTATCTGCAGCATGTGAAGTAGGTCTTGAAATAGCGGGGGATTTAATATCTACAGATCTTAGTGTAGATTATAATAATCCTTGTAATATAAGTTTTAATAAAGCAAGGGTAGCTTCTTGTTTAAGAACTGGAGCAAGTCTTTGTACAACACTTTTAAATGCTGGTTATGTGGATGTTTCTACATTCTTACCAGAAACTAATGATAATCTGACACTGAATGTTTTATACGACATGGGAACTCTGGGAACTACCTTTGTTTGTCAAGCTGCAGGAAAAGATGTAGCAATGCTATGTTCTCTTATAGGAGCTTCAGCAGCTCAGATTAAAACGGCTATTATGACAGGAACTAATGATTGGGCTCATTGTCTTGGATATGATCAGAAAGGGGCTTGTGTAGGAACCAAATGGGCAGAACATTTTTCACATATGAGTTTAGGTTATGCTCAATCTAGTATTCAAAAACCTAAAAAAAATCCTCAGGGTAGATTTGAAGGTAATATGTGTATGTGTCATAGAAGTTGCTATGAGGATAATGGATTTTGGTCAAGAGCTAAGGTTTACAAAAATGAGGTTGCTTTCTTTCCTACAGGAGAAGATAGAAGTATTACATACCAATATAAAGATTGTAAAGCTTTTGAAAAAAGAAAAACAAAACATGCTTGGCCTGCAAAATCAGGGGTAAAACAAACATATGTTGTAGATGAAACATGTGATCTTGTTAATGTAAATTTTTTAAATACCGCATATCCAGACTCTCCATCTCCTCAAGATGGAACTGAAGTTTCTTATAGAGTTTATGATAAAAATGGTACAATTGTTACAGGGGTAAAATCAGTAAAATCTCAATCTTTTGAAGGATGTATGTTAAAGTAGATTAAAGATTTAGAATAAAAATAGTAGATAATTAAAGAAGAAAATATAGTTAAGATAATTAAGATAGAGCGGGTAGTTTTTAACTTTAAACTACCCGCTTTAAGTGTGCCTGGCATACATATATTCCAAAGGGTGTAAGTCCCGAAACCAGCCAGTTCAGGGCAAGGTTAAAGCGAAAAGCAAG
>CACXFL010000185.1 GCA_902766925.1 uncultured bacterium
ATAGGAGCAATTTATGTTACGTTATTTAGTTGCTGGAACTGGTATGATGGGAAACATCGTTACCCCAATAATAAGACAATCAGGACAAGAAATCGCAGCTGTTATGGAACTTACCACTGAGCTTGCACAAACCTTTATTAATAAAAATGGTTTAACCTCTGCGAAGGCATTTTGTAGTAAAGATTTTGCTTCTATTTTAAAGAATGAAGATATAGATGTTGTTGCAATACTTGTTCCTAATAACATGCACGCTGATATCGCTATAGAAGCTGCAAACGCAAAAAAACATATACTCATAGAAAAGCCTTTAGCTCTTACCTATGCTCAAGCTAAAGATGTACTAGAAGCTGTTACTAAAAATAAAGTAGCCGCTGAAATTGATTCTTTGTACAGACATCATCAGTTAATCAGTGAAACTTTAATAGATCTAGTTCAATACCATACTCTTGGAAATCCTATCTTTGTAGATATGAGTTATATTCAAGATTGGCAAATGCATCCAGACCAAGATATAGGTTGGAGGCCTTTTGTAAAATTAGCTGGTAAAGGTAAACTTGTAGGAGATCTAGGATCTCATGTTCTTCAAACCTTACTTCACGTATTTGGTGGTGATTTTGAATCGTTTGAAGGAAAGACTTATAACGTTTATCCTAAACGTTATAAATTAAAATCTAAAAACGCTTCTACTTTCTCAAAGATTCCTTCTTCTACAGAAAGACCTGATCTTTATGAAGAGTTAGATATGACAGCTCCAGATATGAGTGGTGATGATATTGCTACAGCTTCTTTTGTTTTAAGAACTCAAGAAGGAAGAAAACTTCCAGGAACATTCTACATTTCTCAAGTTCACAGTGGATTTAAAAATGATTTCTCAGTGAACGTTGCTTTTGAAAAAGGACATTTTTCATGGCGTGCTGAAGATCCAAACCATGCTATTATCTCTTATGAAAACGGTGTTAAACAAAGAATTGAAAGAGCTTCTACTCCTTCTAGATCTGGTCGTCCTGCAGGACACCCTCAAGGATACGGAGATGCAATTCTAAGAGAACTAGAAAAATTCCATTCAGTAATTAACAGTGCAAATCCATCTACTATAGTTGATTATTCCACAAAGAATATTTCAGATGCTACAAAAGCTACAAAAATTGTAGAAGATTGGGCTAACACTACTCCATTCTCTTACACCTAATAATTAAAAGGAGACTAATATGAAAACTAATAATCCTATTTGGCTCATGACTTCAGCTTATCCAGGACAAACTCTTGAGAAAGTAATCGAAAGAGCTTTGGATGTTAACGCTCAAGGTTTAGAACTATGTGTATTTCGTCAAGGGGATGACACCTCAAGAAATGACCACGTAGCTACCCATCTTGATTACAATAATTTTACTCCTGAAGAAGCTAAAAGAGTAATCGATCTATTTAATAAAAACGGACTTAGATTTTCTATTGCAGCTTACGATAATTTGATCGGAGGTTCTGTAAGAGAAGCTAATCAAAACCACATTCTAAAACTTATAAGAATTGCAGCTCTTCTTGGGGGAGATGCAAACGATATATGTGTGGGGACCTTTGTAGGTTATAACCATGAATACGGAGAACTAGACGGTGGTTTTGAAAAAAATCTTGAAGAATACAAAAAAGTATTTACTCCTATTATTAAATACGCTGAAGATCTTGGAGTAACTGTTACTTATGAAAACTGTCCTATGGAGGGCTGGAGGCCCGCTACAGCTCCTACAACTTACAATAACCTTCCTGGTACCCTTGCTGCTAGAAAGTTAATGTATGAACTCATTCCTTCGCGTGCTCATGGAGAAACCTATGATCCTTCTCATGACGTATGGCAAAACATCAATCCTTCAGATGTTTTACGTAACTCTGATATGTCTCGTATTAAAAGAATCCATATCAAAGGAACGAGAATGAACTATACCACAGCTCGTATTCAATGGGGAGCACTGTATCCTCAACAAACGGTTAATCCAAAAATAGCTAAAGCTGCTGGAGTTTGTATTCCTGCTAACGAATGGGATAGACATCATTATGAAGCTACACTTCCTGGTTTTGGTGGATCTGACAGTATCGATTGGAGAGATTTTATCAACACTGCATTAGAACTTGGTTTTGGATCGGCTCCATTTGTTATTGAAAACGAAGCAGCACTATCTAAAGGAACAGATAACATGGGAGCTATTCAACAAGGTTTCCGTGCTACAATCTTGAATCTGTCTCCTCTATTCTGGGATATTGATTCATCAGATCCTGAAGTAGGTTATAAGTTTGATTCTACCCGTCAAAAAGAACTAAAAACCCCATCTACTAAAGATATTCCTGTAATGACCATGGATAAACTATGTAAATAGAGGAAATAAAATTAACTAGTAGATAGTAAAAAAAATAGAGTAGAAAGATTAGATTTATCCTTCTACTCTATTTTTTTACTTCGTAACGATATCTATTGTTGTTCTCTATAAGCACTTATAGTAACTGTATCGTTTAGATGATCAAGTCGCACATCATCATTAAATGTTTTTTTCATAAACTCATCAGTAAACTCTATAGTTTTTCCATTAATACTATACTCTGTATATCCAACTTGTTTTCCGTTTACAAGAACAGACCAAGTATAAATATAATTCAGATCAAGTTCAGGAAGAACAAATTTATTTCTAGTTTCTTTCACATAAGTATATGATACATTCAAATTTCTTTTATTCTTTAATATACTATTATCTAAAGATAGAACATTTCCATTCTTATTAAATTTATCTATCGAAGTTCCATCAAGTTTAAGTGTACCTGGTAGAATATCATGATCTATATGTATCTTTCCTTTAGCTACAGATAAATCTTCATAGGTATAGTAAAGTTCTTGGTTTTCCTTAAACGATTCAAGATCTATTACAAACTGATTATTCTCTTTTTTAAATATTACCTCGTTTCCATCCTTATCTTTTAATGACACGAATTTTGCTTCTTCCGCAGGAATGTTATACGATAACTTTGGAGTTTTAGCTATAAATTCAAGTTTTACTTCTGATCCTGCTTTTGGAACCTTACCAGATTTGAATTTTATGGTACCATAATCATTTTCTTGCGTATAATCATTCGAATTAACTTCACTATCATCTACCAACACCCTAAAATTAACTAATTTTTTTCCATTAGATCTATCTAATTTAAAAGTAAATGTTGTATTTAAATCAATTTCTTCCTTATAAAATACTTCAATATCTGCATCTTGAGCAGGATACTCTGCTAGAAGAATTTTATAACCTGCGTCGGTTTTTACTATATTCCAATCACCTGAATTTTTATACAAGGTTCTTCCATTAACTATTACTTTAATCGTGTTTTCTACAGGCTTTTTCGATAATAACACTTCATTAAATCTAGTAGATCCATAACTATACGTAAATCTAACGTCCTTATTATCACTTGTAAAAAGATTATTATCTAAAATAGTTACTTTCTTTCCTTCTACCTTATATTTACTAGAATCTACTGGACTCATATCTGAATCTATAAACATTTTAAACTCAGCATCTGGACTAGGAGTTTCTTTAAGATCAAAAGTATCATTAAAAACTGTACCTGCTAAATCAGAAGAAATCATATGAAGTGTACCTGTATATCCAGGTTCTGGATCTGTTGCTGGGTTTGGTACAATAGATCCATATTTTCCGCCAGTAGCATCTACTAGATTTTTATAAGTCTTACCATTGGTTCCTACAAGTGCAAATACCCTTGCATCAACATTTGGAGTTCTACCTATAGACGTTAAAAAATCTTCAAAGAATTTTATACCTTTTTCCCCATTTACAACTGTATCATTATAATACGAGTCAAAATCTATCGCATCCATATGATTTTTATATGAACTATGTTTTTGAATTCTAGCTTTACAACTTGAAGCATTTCCATTAGAACAGTTGTCTTCATCACTCACTATAAGTACTGCTAAAAAAGCTTCGTTCTTACTTCTAAGCCAATTTGCATAATTTTGATTACTAGAACAAAATACATCTTGTTTTAAACCATATACAGCCTTCAAGATTCCTTGTTCATTGGCATCTCCAGAAGTTCCAAGACTTGTTACAATATTTTTAAAATCAGCACTTGCTCTATCTAATGCAATTTCAGGCTCCAAACCTTTGTAATCCTCTTTTTTAATTACCCCCACCAAACATGAAGCTGCTGCGGCATAAGAACTAGAAGTCTCTAATCCAGTATGTATTACAGCTACTCTCCAGTTAGTACTATTTATTTCACTAATTAGATCTGGCAAATTTTCAGATAGATATTTTTGTTCATCACCCATAGA
>CACXFL010000186.1 GCA_902766925.1 uncultured bacterium
CACCTTTCACAGATACAGATACTTCAGACATCTTTTTTTCTGGATCTATACCGTATTTTGATATGGTTTAGCATAACGAAAAAATCCTACCTAAAAAATAGATAGGTTCTATCTTTGCTCTACTACACTAACTATGTTATAATTTACTGCTTAATCATTTCAAATGGAAACTTTTAGTTATCAAAAAAACAAGATTATCCCTTTAATCTTAATATTGACTTATTTATATAATATTATGTGTAGTAGTGTTGTAGAGCAAACAATAATTATATTTATTTTGTTTGTGTTTTACAATGCATGAAGATATTTTGAATTTTTTAGACTACTGCAATGTTGTATTATGTAGAACTGATGGAGTTATATTACATCATAGATATTGTTTAGCTAAATGGGAGAAGTTTTTATCAGAAAAATATGATAAACTTATAAAAACAAAAGAAATCAGATTTTCTGATTGTACGGATTTTATAGAACATCTTAGATCTAAAGTAATTACGACTTGACCAAATAAATGAAGCTATCCTAAGCATAATACCATTGTTGAGTATGTTAAAAGTATTAGAGCTTTTATGGGATATATGGGATTACTCAAGAAAACATCTTGGGATATAAACTTATTCCCTTGAATGAAGAAAGAAAAAGGATTCAGGGATATGTGTTTATCTGAAGAATTTGAAGTATTATACAAATGAATGCTTAAATCTTCTGATGAATTTACCATCTCTTATAGGAATCAACTATTGATTGATATTGCATATCATACAGGTCTTAGAAGAAGTGAATTACTAAGGCTTAAATTTTCAGATTTTGAATCTCCTTTTATGCAATTTGAGATAAAAAGAAAATTCTGATATATAGATCCTGTATTGTTTGATGAAAGGTTGCAATTAAAGGTGAGAATTTATAGGTTGTTATTGGACATATATTTAAAAAGAAGATGAAGAAAGATTGATAATGAATATTTGTTCATCTCATTAGAAAACAGAAATTTCTGAAAAATTCTGAGAGATAAATACTTGGATTTAATGTTAGCTAGTGTATGTGATAAGCTAATAGGGGAGTGACTATTAAAAAGAAGAATCCATCTCCATATGATGAGGCATTCTTTTGCTACAAATTGTGTTTATGCTTGATTATCTCAACAAGCTGTATCAACATTGATGGGACATAGATCAATGAGTACAACTTTAAAATATTATAATTTGAGAAATGATTACATGCAGCAGGAATATAAAAAAGTGATGAAGTTTTTAAATAATTAAAAAAATAAATTTAAGAAATCTGAGAAAAGCTAGTATATAACTAGCATAATTTTCATGTAAAAATCATTTGCATTTTAACAAATTAGGGGTATAATTATCACCGTCAATGAAGATATATCAATAACAATTTCTAAATCTTCTATTAAGACATCACACAAATATCTTCAATATGGTGTGTATGAGGAAATAGATCAACAGAGGAGTTGCTATTGATAGCAAGCTCCTTTTTGTTTGCTCTACTACAACTACTACACTCAAAAAGGTTCTATCTACATGGAGCTTGTAACTTCTGAGACAAAAGGAATTACAAGCAATAAAACTCAAGTCACTTATTTATTAAGTACTGGGGCTGTAATTCCTCCCAGTACCTAATAAGCAAGTGGCTTTTTTGGTTCAAAGTGCTAGCAATAGCTCCTCTCCTAAAGTCTAAAGAGGATAAGAAGTTAAAAAGACTGGTTTATTAGATACAGGATCAATCTTTTTATTTCTTAATCCAAAAGAAAATGCTGTTAGTCAGTAAAAACAATGGAAAGAACTACTATGGATACAATTCTAAAGGTATTCATGAGGTAGTAAAGATTGGAGGGAGGTTTTTCAGGGCAGAATTATGTGGAAACAAATTAATCCCTGTAGAACTTCTTACCGAGTTTTATTTCAACGATTAGGTAAAATGTATGCAGTTATCCATGATGAAATGCTTAATAGTCTATCTCATCTAGATGCTGTAACTAAGAGTAAAGTTGTTCTAGCTTATGTTGAATATCAAATTAATTGAACAGAACCTAGTCAAGATGATCTATTAGTATATAGCATCTTTAAAGCAAAGCAGTTTGATTTAGATTCAACTAAATCAAGAGCAGAAGTTGCTAGAGAAAATTGAAAAAAATGAGGTAGACCAAAAAAAGATTTCTCAGATAGCAACTTACAAAAAACCAAAGAAACCCAACAAAACCCAACAGAAACCAAAAACAAACCTAACGAAACCCAAAAAAACCAAGAGAAAGAAAAAGAGAAAGAAAAAGAAAAAGAGAATATGGAGGAAAAAGAAAATAAAGAAAAAGATTC
>CACXFL010000187.1 GCA_902766925.1 uncultured bacterium
TGTGAGTCAAAAATTTAGGATTTTTGTTCTATCTTTTGTAATGCTTAGTATAGCTCCTTCTTTGTTGTACGGTATTGCTAGTAATGATGAGGTTACCTTTTCTGAATATGAAATTAGGGTTATAAGACCTAAGTATTTTATTAAAAGAAATAAATTGGAGCTCGGAGCTCAACTTTCTTTAATTATGAATAACTCCTTTGTATATACAGGTATGGCAAATTTATCTGCTGGTTTTCATTTTAATGAAAGTTTAGGAATAGAAATCGGAGGATCTATTGGAGCCTCCATTGATAAGGAAGATAAGGATACATTACTTAATACTTTTATGATTAGGACAGATATTAGAAGAACTTTCTATACCGCTCTTGCATCTTTGATGTATACGCCAGCATATGGAAAAATTCAACTTCCTCAGGGAAGACTTATTTACTTTGATACTTTTATTTCTGCTGGTGGAGGAATGACTGGTATCAATTGGAAGTATTCCGATTTCTGTGTAGCTGATGATGCTAATAAAGATAAAGAAATTAAAGCAGATACTGTTGGGTCGTATCCAGGATTTGTGGCTGGTATTGGACAGAGAATATTTTATTCTAGATCAGATGCTCTAAGGTGGGATCTTAAATGGAATACGATAGTGATAAATAACAATGATACTAATTGTTATGCAGATCAAGAGTTAGAAGGGACTGTAATGCATAATAATATTTTCTTACAACTAGGCTGGGCAAGATTTTTTTAAGAGTGGAGAACTGTGAAACGATTATTTATCAACTTAATAGTAGCGTGTAGTACTTTTTGTTTTGTTGGAAGTAGTTTGTATGCTAACTATGTGCAAGCTCAGGCAGCTAAAGCAAAAGGTGATTTTGTAAGTTCATCTGCACTGTTTTATAAATCTTATGTATTTCCTAAAAATAAATCGGAGAAAGTAAAATCTGAGTTTGGTTTAGCAGAAAGTCTTCATAAGTTAGGACTACTCTATTCAGCATCTAAATATTATAGTGGGATAGTAAGTAGAGGACCAAATGGTAATCCTTTCTATAGATCAGCTCTAGATGGACTTGGAGATATCAATAGTACTGTAAACTTAGGTCAGGCTCATATTGTTAAATTACTGAAAAAAGATGTAAACTCAGCTTATATTCCAAATAGTGCTAGGGGGTTTTATTTTTATTACCAAGGGGTAGAAGCTTATACTGCAGATAAATATGCTCAAGCTGCAAAGAATTTTACGAAAGTCCCATCGGGAAGCCCTTATTTCTATAAAGCTATGTTTCATATGGGAGTTATAGCAAATCTTTCAGGAAGACAATCTAAAGCTTTGAGTTATTTTGAAAGAGTATTATCTGCTGGATCAATATCAAGAGAGATGAGAGAAGCTGCAATTCTAAATATAGCTAGAGTTTATTATGAATCAAGACAGTACGAAAAAGCTATTCGTTATTATGGAAAGATTCCAAGAGATTCAGATTCATGGTTAGAGGCTCTATGGGAAGCTTCTTGGGCGTTCTTTTTAATTAAAAAACATAATAATACTTTGGGAAATATCCATACTATTCACTCCCCATTCTTTATTAATAGATTCTTCCCAGAAACATATATATTACAGGCTATTACATTCTTGAAACTGTGTATGTATGATGAAGTAAAAGCATCTTTAAGAGGATCTAGGGATAGGTATAAGCCTGTATTTGCAGAACTTAAATCTTTGTTATCAAAATATAAAGGAAGACCAAAAGATTTCTTTAAACTTTTATACGATTATAAAACTGGACAGTTAAATTCATATAAAAATGTAGCTTCTATTTTAGATAATTTATCAAGAACTGATGCTTATAAGGAAGCTATGGATACCATCAGGTTCTCTGATAAAGAGTTAGCGCGTTTGTCTACTTTTTCTAATAAGTGGAAGACAACAGGGATCTATAAAGAAGTTAAGGGGTTTTTAAATTCTAAAAAATCCTTAGCTCGTAAAGACGCGGGAACAAGACTTTATAAGGTAGCAAGATCTCAGTATTCATATCTTGATGAACTTTCAGGTCAGACAGCTATGATTCAAGCTGAAATGTTAGAAGGAAAGATTAACGTACTTCGTGGAAGAGCTAATATTAAACAAGCTTCTTCTAAAACTAAGTTTGTTGGTGGTATGCAAGAGTTATCTGTTGGGATGAATCTTGAGTACTGGCCTTTTGAAGGTGAATACTGGGAAGATGAACTTGGTGGATATGTATATAATGTTGAATCAAAATGTAAAGCTGAAAAACAAGTTAGATAACGATTTTATCTAAAATCTTTATTGCAGGATGGTAGGATTGATATGATAGGAAATAAAACAAAAAAGGAAGTTAGTGTTTATTTGAGTAAGTCAACTACCGGTTTTAGGTTTAAAATTTTATTTTTTACGTTTCTTTTAGTTTCTATATTTTGTTCATATTCTGGAGTATGGGCGGCTATTGAAAGATCTAATATCTCTGTTGTAGAAGAAAAGAAAGATGACAAGGCAAAACAACAAGCTAAGAAAAAACCTGAAAAAGAAAGATTCGTTACAGATAAAATTGAGATGAAGCTTATCCAAAGTATAGATAAGACAATGGCTTTTTATAAGAAAGAAGCATCAAAACGTAGGAAGGGTTCTGCAGATAGGTTAAAGATGCTTATGAGACTCTTAAACCTCCATAAAGAACAGGCAATGTATGTGGCAAAACGAGAAGAAATGAATTATGAAAAGGCTTACGATAGGTGGGAAGCTGGAGGAAGTAAAGGACCTGAACCTAAAAGAGATAACTCAAAATCTTCTAAAAACTGGAAAGCTGTAATGAACCTTGCAAGTGATATCACCAAAGAATATCCTCGTAACCCTGATGGGGTTAAGGTTATGGAAATTAACGGTATAGCTCATAAGGGTGCTGGACTTGATGAAGATGCAGCTCGTATTTTTACTCAACTTATTCAAAAGTATCCGCATGCTACTGAAACTGGTACTGCTTATCACTTTTTAGGAGAGTTCTATTACGATAGATTAGATTTTCGTAATGCTCTTACTAACTATAAACAAGTGTTAAAATTTAAAAAGTCAACAAGGTATCAAAGAGCACTCTATGATATAGGTTGGTGTTATTTTAACTTAGGTAATCAACATCAAGCTTTAAATTATTGGAAACAAACTGTAGCTTATGGAAAAGCAAGACATGATTATTCTATGGGGAATGCTGCTTTAGGTGATATGGTTTTAGTGTATGCTCACTTAAAAGATGTTAACGGTGCTATATCATATTTTAGAGCTAATAGTTCTGGAGATTTTACCGGTAAGTTAATTAAAAAATTAGCTGATGAACTCTATGATATCGGCGAACAACGTGAAGCTAGACGTGTATATAAACTTCTTCAAAAGTACGCTCCAAACAGTCCTTCTGCTCCTGAAGCTCAAATTGCTGTTATAGATATTGATTATAACGTAGGTAACTTCCCATTGATGTGGAAGGAAGTAGAACTTCTACTAAGACTTTATGGTCCTAAGAGTGCTTGGGCTAGAGCTAATGCTTCTAATAAGGAACTAGTGCTTAAAACAAGAGAAGATGTATCTCAAATTATTATTACAAAGACAGCATACATTGGTAAACGTGGTAGAGATGCTTCCGATGCTAAACTTACAGCTCAAGCTTTGATGGGTTGTAACATGTTTTTACAATATTTTGGAGGATCAAATAAAGCTGTTCAAATTAAAGAATGGGCTGCGGATTTTAACTATGAACTTAAACGTTATAGAGAAGCTGGAAAGCTTTACTTAAGTATTGCTTCTATGAAACCTTCTGAAGCTTTGGGAATGGATTTTAAAACAGGAAAGACTGTAAATATACATAAAAAATCTGCTAATAACATGCTTGAAATGTATGGAGAAGATTTTAAACCGTATTATAAGAAAATGCAGAAGATGAAACCTGATTTTAAAAAGCCTACTCCTATAGGGATAGAAGCTAAAAACTATATCAAAGCTTGTAGTAAGTATATGGAACTTTATCCTAAAGAAGCTAAAAAAGTTTATGTATGTGAAAATTATTTAAGTGAAATTTATTACTATCATGGATATCGTGATCAAGCTACAAAATACACTACTCTTATAGCTTTAAAGTATCCTAAAACAAAAGCAGGTCCTGCAGCTGCTGAAACGTTGATAAAACTTAACAGTGCAAATCCTGCTAAATGTTTGGAAATAGCTAATAAACTCTTAAAGATTCCAGAATATAGAAAAGGAGAACTTGGAAAGAAACTTAGAGCTCTGCAAGTCGATGCTGAAAAACAAGCGGTTGTGGCTGAAAAGGATAGTTTGAAAAAAGCTGCAAAATATGAGGCTCTAGCAAAGAAATATCCTAACGATCCTCAAGCAGATACTATGTGGCATAACGCTGGAGCAGAATATCTGAAAGCTGGAAATATTCCTGCTGGAGTTGGGGCTTATATGAGTTTAATTAAAAAGTATCCAAACTCCAAGTTAGCTGAAGATGATCTCATGACTATAGCTTTGATTTATAAGAATAGATTAGAGTTTATGAACGCTTCTAACTATCTTAAGATGTATGTGAAAAAATATCCTAAATCATCTAAATCTATGGGTGCTATGGCAACTTCATGCGAACTAGAGATTGCATATGAAGCTCCATCTGCTATTAAGACTTGTCAACAAGGTATTATAAAAGCAGATCCTTCGAATCCTGCGTATATGGAAAAGTTGATTATTTTAACTGATAGGACTAAAAAGTTTGCTAACATGGTAGCTTTAATAAATATATATTTAAAATCATATAAATTATCTGCAAACGAAAGAATTATTGCTTATAACAGAATAGCTACCTCTAATCCTAAATCTCCTGAAGCTCAATCTGCTAACAAATCTATTCTTGCAGAATATTCTAAGAATAAAAAAGCAGTTTCTGGAGAAGCTCAAAGATATGCTGTAGAGATTTTATTTAAGAACGCAGCCTCAAGTATAAGACCATTCTTGGCTTATAAGTTAGAGGGAGGAACCGTAGATAAGCTTCTTGCGTCTATGCAGAAGAAAGGAGCCTTACTTGAAAAAGTTATAGCTTCTTATAACCAAGTTGTAGATACAGGGGATTCTTATTGGGGGGTAGGAGCTTTGCATCAAATAGGAGCTGCTTTTGAAGAGTATGCTAAAGCTCTTTCAAATCCTCCATCAATCAAGGGAGCAAGTAAGGAAGAAATTCTAAAAGAACTTCAACCTCAGATTAATGATTTTAATCAAAAAGCTCTTTCTTACTATACCGGAGCTGTGGATTTAGTGAATAAATTCAATATATATAATGAGTGGTCTATAAGAGCCTTAAACTCTAAAGGAAGAATTACAGGTTCTTCTCTGAGGTTAGAGGATTATTTGTTCCCACCTGATTTTGTAGGATCTCAAGTGTCTTCTGCTATATTGCAGGTTTTATAACGAAATGGTGGTATAAGAAGTTATATTTTTGTTATGAGCAGGTTTTATATGAAAGAAAGATTAAATACGAGTGAGATTAGAACAAAAAAAACAGGTAATTATTTTTTTGTTTTTCTAAGTATTTTAGTTTTAGGTTGGTTGTTTTCTTCTTGTACAACCACTTCTTCTTCCTCCGATACTCAGAGTAAAAGAGTGAAGTTATCTTCTGATGCTACGGATAAAGCTGATGCTGAAGATGATGGTAAAGAAGAAATTAATCTTTCAGGAAGTCTTAGACCTCTTACTATAAGTTTATATAATAACAGGTATACCTCTGGAGCTATTAATAGACAAAAAGTTTCTGATTTTGGTCAAAAACTTGAAGCCTCTATTATGAAAGATAAAAATGCTCTGAGTGAAAAGAACTATGCTCAGACTCTTACGACTCTCATATCAGCTCAAAGATTATCTGGAGCGGGGGTAGGATCTATTCTAGAGACTGCAAGAAAATATATTGTGATCGGTATGAGAAAAAATGTTAATAAACAGCTTCCTGCTTTTTCTAAGTTAGATGTAGCTCTAGCTGCTATCAAGGAAAAGAAGTTAGCGTTAGCTGAATATTTTTTGAATGAACTTTTAGCTGATAAGGAAGTAGATAAAGAGATAAAAGCAGGTTGTTATACAGCATTAGGAATGATAGCTATGAGTGAGTCTCGTATTCCTGAAGCTGTAGAACTATGGAAAAAAGCTTTAGGAGTTGATGCAGATTATAAGGCAGCACTACTTAACATAGGTTTTATAGCGACTCAGTATGGGGATGTAAAAACAGCTCAAGCAACACTAGGGAAATTAAGTTCTGATTGGTATGCTCTATCAGGTCTTATTGTTACAGATAGATTTACTGCAGAATCAACTAGAATTCCAGCTATGTGTTCTCGTGTCTTATCTAAGAATAAAGCTCATAAACCAGCTCTTATAAGCTGTGGGTATTATGAACTTCAAATTAATCATGATTATAAAGCTGCTAGATCTTATTCAACTAAAGCTTCTGCTATTACAACAGGGATAGCAAAACTTGATGAAGCAGCAATTACTCTTTCCAGTAGTATAGATAAAGCTCAAGCAGAAGAAGTAAGAGCAAAAAACGATGCTAAAAAAGCAAAACTAAAAGAACAACAACAAAAAGATAGGGCAGCTAAAGAAGCTAATGCTAAAGAAGAAGGAAATAAAGATAAAAAATCTTCGGATGAAGGAAATGATAATAACTTAGATGGAGATGAATAGTATAAAATAAATTAAAAAAAACTTTTAATTTAGTTAGGTTAAATGGATAATATATAGAGTAGAAGATTAAGATTAGAGTTTAACGGATAAGGAAGTTTTAGTTGTAGAACTTATAGTTTAGAGTACAAGGGATTGCTATGAATTTGCAGTTAACGTTTACAGTTCCGGGTCAACCTTCAAAAACAGTTAGGTTAGTAGGACCTAGAATGGTGATTGGTACCCTGTTGTCTAATCAGATAGTTGTTAGAAGTGCTGGGATTGAACCTATTCATGCTATGTTTGAAGAATCAGAGAATGGTTCTTGGTCTTTGATAGATCTGTATTCTACCTCTGGAGTAAAACTAAACGGTGTTAAAATTGATGTTGATACACCGGTTAAGGTAGGGGATAAAGTTCAACTCGCAGATATTGAATTTTCTATAGAAGAAGCAAGTGAGGTTGCTCCAGTATTTGTAAATGCTACAGGTATTCAGGATGTTGAAGATGATCTTGGAGTAAAAAT
This sequence comes from uncultured bacterium, assembly GCA_902766925.1. GTDB lineage: Bacteria > Bdellovibrionota_B > Oligoflexia > Oligoflexales > CACXFL01 > CACXFL01. The sequence goes on from CACXFL010000187.1 coordinate 7,215, forward strand.
AGAAGATCCTCAAACTGGAGGATTTTTCTCAATATCTACTCAAAAACTTACTTCCCAAATGTCTGAGTTTAATCAAACCAACCTTCCTGAATCTAAGGTTGAAGATGAGGAAGAGGAAGAGGAAGTTAAATCTTTTTCTAAACCTATTTCAGCTAAGAAAACTAAATATCAAGAGGAAGATGAAGAAGAAAAAAATAGTGAAAGTGAACAAAGAAAAACAGCAGTGGTTGTTCCTCCTTCTTCTTCTAAATCATCTGGATCTCATGGTAGTAGCCCTAGATCAACTCAGGTACAAAGTGGAGAACATAGAAAAGAAAGAAGACATGATCATGTTCTGTTTTCTCCAAGACATGCTAAACCAAGTGGAGAAGTTTTAGAGGTTGTAGCTTATTGGGGACATACAATTTTGGATGAAGACTTGTTCCATCCTAGTATTCCTGGTAATGAAAAGGTAACTATAGGAGATTCTACTAAAGCTCATTTTATTGCAGCTGGAGACAGGAACGATCCTGTAATTCCTTTTGCAAGATTTTCTAGTTCTGGGGGATTTAAGATTAATGTTCTTCCTGGAATGACTGCAAGACTGAGACGTGCTAACGTTATTGATAAAGTTACAAAACCAGGAGCTTATTCTCTTGCTAGAAAAGATATAGCTCATGTGACATATGGTCCAGTATCCTATTTTTTGATGTTTGTTAATCCTCCTGAAATTACTATACCAAGACGTGGAGCAGTAGATCCTATTTTAAAGATGATCTCATTTTTCACATTTGTACTTTATATATGTTTGGTAGGGGTTGCGTTAACAACAGCACCTAATGAAGATGATAAGGATAAAGATGATATATGGTCTTTGATCAATACTCCTACTAAAGAAGAAAAAGAAGTTCAAATTGTTCAAAAACAAGAAAGACCTAAAGAAGTTAAAAAGGTTGAAGAGGTTAAAAAGGAAGAACCTAAAAAGACACCTCCTCCTCCTAAACCAAAACCTGTGAAACCTGTTACTCCTAAGGAAGAACCTAAACCAAAACCAAAACAAGTTGAAAAACCTAAACCACAGGTTCCTGCTACGGAGTCTTTGGCTAAAAAGGATCAAACTCCTAATACTAAGAAGGATAACCTGCCTCCTTCTCCAAAACCTGATCCTGTAAAACCTCAACCTAAGAGCCCTTCTAAGGCTCCAGGGACTGAGGGTATGGCCTCAACAGGGGCTAAAAATCCTGATTTTAAAAAGCCAGGACCTCCAACTAAATTTGCTGGTAATAAATCCGGTGGGGATGTTGGCTCAGGTATGGGACAACAAGGTGGAGCTCGTAAAGGTAAAGGTCCTGTCAGTGTGATGGGTGTTGAAGGTGCTAATAATAATAAAGCCTCAGGAGTTAACCTATCTAAACTAGGGTTAGGTGCTGGAAAGATATTAAATCAAGCAGGAGCTGGAGCGGTTCATACTAATTTTAAATCCTCAGCTGGTGGTGCTGGAGGAGGTATGGGATCTGCAAGTAAGACCTATGGATTAGGTGGTGTTGGTAACAGTAGTTCTTTGGGACTTGCAGGTACTGGATCTGCTATCAATAATTTTGGATCTGGTAGTGGTGGATATGGTTCTGGTCAAGGTGGTTCCGGTGGACTTGGTGGAGCAGGACTTGGTCGTGGAACTGGTTCCGGTGGTGGTGGAGCTGGTGGTGGATTCGGTAGTGGTGGACATGGTAGAGCTGAAATATCTATTCCTGAAAGTGGTCCTGTGGTTGATGGAGGTCTTACACGTCAAGAAATTCTTGCTGTTATTAGATCTAACTTAAACCAAATTAGACACTGCTATGAACAACTCCTTCAAAGATCTCCTAAGGCTGCTGGTAAAGTTACCGTAGACTTTGTTGTAGGAGCTGCAGGTAATGTTCAAACTGTTGGTATAGATTCCGGTGGAACTACAATCTCTGACTCGGTACTTAGAGGTTGTATAACCGGAAAGATTAAAAGATGGAAGTTTCCAAGACCAAGGGGTGCATCTCAAGTTAACGTAAACTATCCATTCGTATTTACTCCACTGTAGTAGTTGTTTGAGATAATTTTGATTCCATAAACACAAAAACAAGCCCTGTAAATCGGGCTTGTTTTTTTTAATTTCTTCCTTGTAAAAGGAAGATAATGTTGTTATCTATATATAATCAAGCTTGAGTGGATGGTGGGCCTATAGCTCAGCTGGTCAGAGCAGTCGGCTCATAACCGACGGGTCCGGGGTTCAAGTCCCTGTGGGCCCACCATCTTAGATCATCTGCCTAGATGATGCTTCTGTTTGGGGTTTATCTTTAGTAAATCATTAAAAGTATCGCTTTAAACTATAAGGAATACCATAAGGAAGATGTGGTAAAAAAATAGCTTCCTTTCAATAACTATGTATCAAAAGGAAGCTAGGTGTTTTATGCGACTAATTTTCTAATCGTTCGTAAGAATCACGTGAAATAGTAAAACCGCTGGATCTGCCCTCCCTAAAGCTCTTATCTATTCTGATACTGTCAGTAGTGTTATTAATTTTAAAAGTGTAGCTAAACTCATGTGCTGGTGAAAAATCTTTTTCTGCTATAGTATCCAATATGTCGATTTCTCCACTTGCATTCTCATCTAGATTACTCCATACAGATCGATCGAAGTTGTCACTACTAATTCTTTTTAGGTAATAAAACCCATCTTCTGATTTTTTTAGGTAATCTAATCCTTCTTCACTTAGTGGAATTATTTTAGCTGATATTATACGCACTGGAATTGTTGCTTCATCATAATGTGTTCCATTATAATCATCATCACTTCTATAACTACCATTAAGTATCGTAGCTACTTTTTCCATTTTAAATAAAGGATCATGGCATTCTTTATCATCCTCATCATAAACTGTTTCTGTATATAAAACTTGAGAATCTGTTACAACATATTGTTTAATAAGATTTTCATGATTATCACCCTTAGTACATCTAGTTTTATATGTTCCAATAAAATCTGAAATATCGTCTCCTTTTTTTGAAGAAAAATCATTAGATGAAAAAATATCACTGTCACTACCACTAAAATCTTCATAAAAATCACCACCAAAACCACCAAAACCGCCACCAAAACCATCATCAAAATTGTCATCGTCATCGTCATCGTCATCGTCATCTTGGCTTACGGGTATTATATCATCATCGTCATCGCAAGATACTAGATTTAAACTTAAACCTAAAGCAACAAAAATTACTAGGATAGCTTTTAATAAAGAAGATACTTTCATATTTTTCTCCAATATTGAAGGTTGATTGTAAATAGTGATTAAATAATGTGCTACTTTGTATAAAAAATAGCAGATAATGTCAACATCAAATTAGAAGATTTTTATACTTATGTAATAATATTAGAGGGTTTTACTGTATCTTATTTAGCTGAATGAAGGTAATAAACGATTTATTAAACTAAGCTACTATTTTTTAGTTTAGGAAGTTTTCGGTAAATCTTAATTTTTAGTCAAAATAATGTCCTAACTATTTATTTAGAATTTTACTTTTTTAGCCAAAAAGTTTAATCCATAGGTTTTTATAATAAATAGAATCTGTTTTAAGAGGGTAAGTTAATGAGAATGATTAGATTTATATTAGCTTTTAGTATAGCTATTCTAATATTAGAAAATCCAATATTATGTTTGGCTGAAGAAACTACTCAAAATGAA
>CACXFL010000188.1 GCA_902766925.1 uncultured bacterium
TATTGTACAAAAAATCTTTTCAGTCTTATACTAGCTGAAGTTCTAAAACTTCTAAACTAATTTTTAACACAAATTAGAAAAAAGGATAATAATATGAGTTTAACAAAGTTAATACAGACATTAGATACCGAATTAAAACAAGCTCAAGCTGAAAACCGATATAAAGCCCCAGAACGTGTTATCTGTGGATATATTCCATCAACAGGAAAAATTGGTCCTAGGTACAAATTAGTAGGGCAGTCTGGAAGTTATTTCAGAATGAACTCTAACTCTTATCTATCCCTATCCAATGATCCTGAACTTATAGCAGCAGCAGATGAAGCTACCAAAGCCCTGGGAGTAGGTCCTGGAGCAGTAAGATTTATAGATGGGACTTTCAGTCAACACGTAGAACTAGAACAGACCCTAGCCAAGTTTATAAAAAAAGAATCCGTGAAGATATTTAACTCCGCTTATACCTCTAACTGTGGGTTAGCTCTTTCTCTTACCAATAAAAACACCTACTGGGTTGGAGATGAGTTGAATCATAACAGTATTATCCGAGGACTTAGAATCTCTGGGGTATCTAGAGAAAACAAGGGGATCTATAAACATAACGATATGGCAGATTTAGAGCGAATCCTACAAAATGTTCCTTCTGGAATTGAAAGAGTAGTTGTTGTGTTTGATGGGGTCTTTAGCATGCGTGGAGATCATGCTAAGATGGATTCTATCATTGAGGTTTGTAAAAAATATGACTCTAACTTTAAAGATGGAGTTATTACCGTAGTAGATGATTCCCATGGAATTGGAGCTTATGGTAAAACCGGTAGAGGTACCTGTGAATATACAGGAACCCTGGATGATATCGATATAATAGTAGGAACTCTAGGAAAATCTTTTGGAGTTAACGGTGGATTTATTGCAAGTAGTAAAGAAGTTATAGATACTGTAAGACAAAAAGCAGATACCTATATCTATTCTAACTCCCTAGGAGTAGCAGAATGTGCTGCTGCAACCCGTGCTGTTAAAATTACAGATTCTCCAAAAGGACTAAAACTTTTAAAAAACCTCGAAGATCGAACCACTCAATTTAGATCTTCGATAGAATCTTTAGGAATAGAATCTGTTCCTGGAGCTACTCCAATAGTTCCTCTTCTTTTAAAAGATCCTCTGAAAGTCAGATCCTGTGTAGATTTTTTGTTTAAAGAAGGAATTTTAGTTACCGGAATGGCTTTTCCAGTAGTACCAAAAGGACAAGATCTTATTCGTTGTCAAATAAACGCAGCCTTTACTGAAGAAGATATAAATTTAGTAGTAGCAGCTCTTAAAAAATGGTTAGAATCTAACTAAGAATTAGACAAGTCAGTTTATTTTGTCTAGCATAGTACATATAGGAAACATTTATGGTTTTTGTTTTTCTTATGTACTATGTGGACAATTTCTTATGTATATAAAAATAATTAGACCATCTAGTTTAGGACACTCGGATATACTTCAAGCTAATATCTCTGATTTAGAAAAAAGAGGCATCAAGGTTTTATACGAGGAAAAAAGCCCAGATCCTAATAATCATTCTTCCTATACAGTACAAGATAGATTAGAAGAACTGGTTGAAGCTCTGACTAATCCAGATTACGATTATGTTATGTGTGCTCGGGGTGGTTATGGAGCAAGTGATCTATTGGATTTTATCCCATGGGACAGGCTTAAAAACGTTCCTCCAAAAACCCTGGTAGGATTTTCAGATATTTGTGCACTTCATTCTGCACTGTATTCTAAACTATCTTGGTGTGGACTTCATGCTCCAATGCCTGCCTCAAAGCTTTGGGCAGCCAATAAAAAAATGCTTACTAGATACCTAAGTTTTTTAACTGAAGGAGCCCGCTCTTTTTCTCTTCCACTTAATCTAAAACTTAGTAGTGCATCGTTAAAAACTAGTAGCAGTATAGAAGGAAAACTTTTTGGAGGATGTCTTACAGTTATAACAGCTCTTATTGGAACCCCATATTTTCCTAATCTAAAGGATCATATCCTGTTTTTAGAGGATATCCGTGAAAACCCAGGAACGGTTAATAGAATGATAAATCAGTGGATTCAATCTGGATCCTTAGAGGGAGTAAAAGCAGTAGTTCTAGGAAACTTTGTTAGGTACGGCTCATCTCAAGATTACGCTCAACTTGTAAAAAAAATAGAGGAAAAAACCAGGATTTCGTGTTTTTCTTCCCGGTATTTTGGACACATCAGTTTAAACTATCCACTTCTTATTGGTGCTAGTGCTGTAATTAAGGGTAGCAGTTTAAAATGGCATAAACAAAAGCTAGGAGGCAAGTATGTCTGAAGTTAAAAATATTTATTTTATGGGAATTGGTGGAACTGGAATGGCTGCAGTTGCAGGACTTTGTAAACTTGCTGGATACAGAGTAGAAGGATCTGATAAGGGAGTATATCCTCCAATGTCACTGATGCTTGAAGAGCTAGGTTTTACTGTTATGAGTCCATACAGCGAAGAAAACCTAAAAAAAGTTCCTGGAATTGATCTAGTGGTAGTTGCTAACACCCTATCAAGAAACAACCCAGAGCTTGAATATATGCTATCTCAAGGTTATCGTTACACTAGTTTTCCAGGACTTATGGAAGAACTTTTTCTAAAAAAAATGGACTCTATTGTTATCTCAGGAACTCATGGAAAAACCACGACTTCTGCAATGCTAGCACATGTTTTACTAGAGTTAGGAGAAGATCCTTCCTATCTTATAGGAGGAGTTCCTCAAGGAGAAAAATA
>CACXFL010000189.1 GCA_902766925.1 uncultured bacterium
AAGCTGAGGTGTCTGTATGATCTACTCTCATATTGTAGCTTGTTCTTTAAATAACGGAATAGGACTAGGAGGAAATCTTCCTTGGAGGATTAAAGAGGATCTTATACATTTTAAAGAGCTTACGAGTAATCATCCTATACTTGTAGGACATAATACTTTTTGTTCTATTGGTAAGGTACTTCCTAACAGGTTAAATCTAGTAATATCAAGAGATACTTCTATATCTAATCTATCTACAACGGATTCTAATATCAGAGTGTTTTATGATCTTGATTCTTGTTTAAAAGAGCTAGCATCTCCTACTTCATCTTTAAGAGTTCATCCATACTGGAACGATGAAGTTTTTATAATAGGAGGAGCAAAAATCTATAAAACAACCCTAGATTTAGATATAGTGTCTAAGATATATTTAACTCTAGTACATAAAAATATTGATGCAGATAGCTTTTATCCAGCTATAGATACAGCTAAATTTAGTGTTAACGAAAAATCCTCACTACATAAAACTGATAGTGGTTATGAGTTTGAGTATATAACTTATGAGCGTACTGATAGATGATCTTTTAGAAGAGCTTAGCTCCCTAGATTCTAAGACTTTATCAAACACTTTGATATGTGTTCCAAGTCTAAGGTTAGCTAGTTATATCCTGGCAACTCTTGCTAAAAAATACGGGGCTTTTTCTCCTCCTACTCTTTTAACTCTAGATAATCTGATTTCATCTCAGTTAGAATCACAAGGAAAGAGTTTTTCTGATAGTGATGATGTACTAGTTTTATTTTATATATCATCCTTACTTCAAAGTAATAACTATACTTATTTAAAACCACATGATTTAGATGCTATTTTTAGATTGTTTTCTAAGATAGAAACTAATGGATCTAATGGATCAATTTTTAAAGATTTTAAAGATATTATTCAAGAAAATTGTTTTCAAACGGATATATCTTCGAAGAATCTATTTTTAAAAATAGATGAACTTCAAGATATTTATAAAAAAGTTAAAAATACTAGTATTAAACAATCTTCACTTGTAAAAAAGCAAAAGATAGATGAGTTTTTAACTTATATAAAGGATAACAATTTAAATTATAGTAGATCATATTTTATATCTCCATCATTTTACTCTAAAGAGTATCAACCTATATTTGATATATTAAAAACTAAACCTAATACTTCTATTTTAGAGTTAGACTGTGATCTTTTTTCTTTTGAAGATAAATATAAGGAACATTCTGATATATCATGTTCTATAACTGGATATAAGTTTAGATCTATAATTCAAGAAACGCATGCTGTAAGTAGTAAAATTAAACAACTCATTAATTACGGTATAGCTCCTTCAGGTATAGGAGTTATTCTTATGAATGAAAAACTCTACACTCCTATTTTAAAATCTTGTTTTGAAAAGGATTCTATTCCATATAATTTTACTTCAGCTGTTAGTGTGAAGAACTCTTCTTTAATTATATGGATTTCGATGTTTTTTTCTATAAGATTAGATTCAACTCTTTTATATGATTTTTTAACACATCCTCTATCTGTTTTAATATTAAGTTTTTATAATCAAGAACTGTTTATAGATTCAAAAATAAATGAGATTAGTTCTAATAAAGATATTAATTCTTTTTTTTCTTCTTATTCATACCAAGATCTTTATTTTAAAATATCATCTGTTATTCAAAGAGGAGTTTCAGACGGTAGAGAGAGAAATACATTTGATTTGATTCGTAATAATAAAAAACATCAACTTTATAGAATTACTTCTTGTTTATTTGATCTAGTAGATCGCCTGAATTCTTGTGAGGATCTAGCTGTACATTTTGATAATTTAAGATATTTATATGATTATATAGATATGTTTATGCCATATATTTATAAAGATGATCCGTATAATTTAAAAGCGCAAGAAGGATTTCACTTATTTATAGACTATGTTTTAAAGTTATCTAAGATTTCAACTTCTAAGTTAAGATTCCAAGATATTTGTGGATTATTTTCTGATTTTATCAATAAATCCCTATATTGGACACCAGGACAGAGTTTAACTGGAGTTCAGGTATTAAAACTTCCAGAATCTATATGTTATCCTTTTACTAAACTATTTATTCTAGGATGTAATTCGGATAATGATTTAGTGTCTATGGAGGAGGTTCTTCCATCATTTATACTAGAAAAGAAAGGTTTAACTAGTTTAACTGATTTAAAAAAAAGACAAAGATATTTATATTCTTCACTTTTTTGTAATTCTTCAAGTGTAGATCTGTCATGTATTGAAGAAGATTCTTCAAATTCAGATATTAGTGCTTTTGTTCAGATTCTCGATTTAAAATCAAAGATTCACTGGTATAATTTTAAAAATTACTTCACTAAATCTGAATCTTTGCAAATTGAATCAGGACTCACAGATAGTTATAAAGATTCTCAGTCAAAAACTTCTAGGATAAATATATTAACTGAACTTAGTCCTACACTAGCTCAATACCTTATAGATTGTCCTTATAAATTTTTTATACGTCGACATATTAAAGATAATAATCTACCTACTCAGGATCATATATATAAAACTGATGGAACTTTGTTTCATAGAATTTTTGAACTGTTTATCAAAAACTTTAACACTATTGAAAAAACATCCAGAAAAACCTATTTAGATAAGCTGTGCCAAGATATGTTTGGAACAGTTGATGATACCTACTACAATATGAGTTGGTGTGGTTATTTAAAGTTTATAGATTTTATAGATAAACTTGAAGAGTTAGGAGTTAGTTTTAAAGATTCTTTATCAGAATATAAAATACCTTCTTTTAGGTTTAAAATATTTGATTCATTTGATGTTAACATTCAAGGGATTATAGATAGGTTAGATTTTTTTAATCTCAATGTATTGGATGAAGGATTAAATAAAAAAATTCCAATTTGTATTCTTACAGATTATAAAAGTTCTTCTAATAGTATTCCTAAAGATAAAGAAATGAGAGCTGGAAAAATTTCTCAACTTATTATGTACGCTTCAAGCTTGGATAAAAGTTCAATATGTGGATATTGGGATATTAAAAAAGGATTGTGGCATACCTCCTTAGTTTCAAAATGGATTAAACAAAGAATAGTTCATCCTGAAGATAAAAATTCTTGTAATATCGATAGTTCTATCTTTGATTTATTATCTGTTAGATCAACTACACCTACATATGAGGATTCAAAAGAAGCCTTAATTGACGTACTTGAACAAAGAATTAAATCTGTGTTAGATCAAGGTTTTTATAAAGATTCTAGCTCATGTGATAACTGTTATTATAAAAATATTTGCCAATCTAGATAATATTTTAAATTACTTATTTATTAGAGTCATCGTTTGAGCTAACCGTTGTTTTTCCGTCTATTAATCTGTTAGTGAATTGTTGAATCGTTGCTTTAGCAAATCTCACTAAATTTATCATTTTTTCTTTTTGAGTAGTATCATCATCTAGATTATTATAAAGATTTGATTTAGCTAGAGGATCTTGTTTTATATTATACAATTCTACCTGGTTACAATTATCGATACATTTAATCAGATAATCTTCTACTTGTAAAATATGAGCTTTTCCGTCATTAAATAAACCTAGATCCATATGGTTTTTATCCATCAGGGAATTTCCGTAACTTACTATCTTTGTTTTTATATTAAAAAAATCAAGTAAGGTTGGAAAAATATCTACTTGCTGAGCAAGTTTAGAAGAAAAAATATGACAATCTTCAGACATAGAAGGAATAAAAAATATTATAGGGATTGTTCTTTTTCCTTTATCTGTGATCCAAAAACCACCTTGGCTTAAACTAGTATGATCTGCAAATAAGATAAACATAGTTTCATTATACCAAGACATCGTAGCAGCTTTTTTAAAAAAAGATTCTAGAGCTCTATCAGCATATCGAATTGCTTTATGTATAGGAAGAGGACCTGGTTCTAAAATAGAGTCGTACTCCGTAGGTATTAAAAAAGGAAAATGAGCTGTTGTGGTTGTTATATAAGTTATAAAAGGTTTTAAACTTTGTTTATGTATTGAATCAATAGTTTCAAGACTGTACTCTAAAAAAGGCCCATCAGTAATTCCAAGTGTACCTTTAATAAAGTCGGAATTTCCTGGATGAGCTTTATTATATTCATTCATACCATAATAATGATCAAAACCAGAATTTAGAGCAAAAATATCCAAATATTGAGATCCGTTTTCATCACCAAAGAAAAACATAGTATCGTATGATAATTTCTTAAGTTCTTGAGCTATGGAATGAAGACTAGTATGAAAATGAGTAGAAACTATAATAGAACGATTTCCTCCCCCAGCACCATAATTAGGAAATGAAGATACAACAGAAATAGGAGCTTCTTTCGTCAAACTACCATTTGCCCATCCTTGATAAGTTATACTTTTTTTAATCAGTGAATCTAAAAAAGGAGCATATGAAATTCCAGAATTAAATGAAGAAAGATATTCTGCCCCCATAGATTCCATCTGTATCAAAACTATATTTTTAATTTGCGGAGCGTATTTTTTTAAACACAATGAATCAGGATCAGAAGAAGTTTTTAAACTAGGGTATGATTTTTCAGGATTAAATATAGATTGAAGTTCATTGTCTGGGAAGAAATTTACTCTATGGATAATTTTTTTCCCAACAGTTTTTATCATTATATATGGGGTATTAAGTACAATATCCATATTTTTAAAATTAACAAATTTAGATGCATGGATAGTTCTAAGAGGAGATCCTGTAAGTCCTCTGATAGAAGCAGCACAAACCGCTATAACTACCATCATCAAAAAAACTTCTAATATAAGAGATTTTGTTGATATTATATAATTTAGTTTTTTATCTTTTATAGATCTATCTATTGAGTTTATAAACCAACCCAGTAGTACGATTACGATAATGGTTAGAAGAAGAGCTGGCCAATAGGTTTTTAAGCAAGATATAATAAATCCTGTTTTATCTACAATAGCCAAAAATGTATCTACATGTTGCCAAGAGGATCTTTCTCCTACTGTCTGATACCAAAAGACATCAATAAGATTTAAAATTAAGATGAGAAACGTAGGAAGAATCCAAAATATATTTTTAAAATATCTTATAGGATTATATTTGATCTTTTTAAAGCTCAATATCGGACATATTGAAAACAGAATAAAAGGAGCCAGATACATAGAACAAGCTGACATGATAAATACAAAGTTTCCAAGAAGAATACTTGATAGTTTTTCTTGCTCTAAATTAAAATAAGAGCTGTTAACTAAGTAAAATATTAACTGAGTTAATCCTAATAATATACAAGGAATTAAAAATGAGATTAGAAAATTTCTATATGTAAAAAAAATAATTTTTTTATTATCACTTGTTGATTTCATAGCTTATAAACTCTCACAAACTTGAATGAAAAAACAGTGGATAGGATATCTAAATTTACTTCTCTAGTCTAGTTATTAACTAAAATATAAAGACAAAAATTTGGAATAAATAAGGGGATAGTTGATTTTTAATGTATTGATAGTGAATCTTTTGTACAATAAGTTATATAAAATTCGATTTTATATAGCGATGGAGACAGAGGAAGTGAAATTTAGACATTTTCTATTTTATTTATTGTTTTTGATATATCTTGGAGGGTGTAGTGGATCTCAATTTAAGGGAGGTGACGAGATTCAGCGTAGTAGTAGTAGCATTGATCCTTCAAATCCATATGATCCAGATCATAACGATCCTGCTATATCTATCATTGCTAAACCATCTTCTAGAAGTAACGATGACGATGATGATGATGACGGAGGTATTGATCTAAGTTTTAAATCCTACAGTGATGTAGAGTTATCCTCGGGAGAAGGTTCTAAACAACCTGTTACTGTGATGTTTCTACTCGATATAACTAAAAGTATGAATAAATCTATAGATACAGTAAAATCAAATGTTCAAGGATTTGTATCTCGGTTAATTCAGCAAGGTTATAACAATGTTAAATTAGGTTTTATTGCGTTTAAAGATACTGTTATAAAAACCTATAATCCTACAAATAATTATAGTGATTTTTCAGCGCAGGTAGGAAATCTGAGCATTGGTCAGGGTGAGGATTCTCCAGAAGGAGGACTTCTTGCCATACAAACAGCAGTAAATTATTTTACTTCAAGTGCTAATTGGAATACATATCTTAAAATTATAGTTTTAATTTCTGATGATTTAGCTCATTCTCATGCTACAGACGGATCTTTAAATGCTCAATGTGATGATGGAACTCTTCAAGGTACATTAAATTGTTGGACAAGTAGATCTTGTGATATACAAAGTACAGTTAATTTACTTAATAGCATCTCTTCTTCACAACAAACAAGATTTAAATTATTCTATTCAGTTCCTTCTGGAAGAACATGTTGTACATGTTCTTCTTATACCGATGCAAAAGTACAGATCAATCAGCTACTTTCTCATTCTCTAACCTCTGTTAAGTCCATTAATTCCAGGGGAGGATATTTAGGTTGGACGGATAGTTTTGATACTAACATTCTTCTTAACACTCTTCCGACAGCTATATCCAGTACTACAGATGGTAGTCAACTAGTTTGTTTAGTAAAAAAGATAGATTTTAATATAGGTGGAAAAACTGTAACTTATAATTCTACTTTTTCAAAAGAGTATGCACTCTATAAAAATGGATCAAGCTCTACTCTTACAATAGATGATCCTCAAATTGTTAAATCTATAAAATCAGGTAAGATTACCGAAGGTACAGCCACTGTTAAGCAAAGTTGCTTTGATATAAAAAATGCTCAATCAGGCAATTTTTCTTCCCCTAGTTCTACAGAATCAGATACAGTTAAATATTCTTTATCATATAAAGGATAGTTATAATATTTTTACAAGTAGTAGTAAACGTACATACTTTATTATGTCCTGAATATTAATACAATTATCCTATATTTGGACTCTTTTGCCAGTCTAAAATTCCAACCAACTAATTCCTCAAGTTCTTTCTCCTTTTCGGTAACACTTATCACAAGCGCAATTCGAAAAAAGGATCCTTTAGTGATAATTTTTTTTGCTTTAACTTATTGATTACACAAAAGAAAATAAATAATTTTATTTTTACTACAGTTTATATTTTTCTAAACCGATAGGGGCTGTAGGACATTTTATATACAGGGATTAGTTATGAAAAAGATGAATCAAAAGGAATTTTTACAACACAGAGGTGTGATTTTTATTTCCTCTTATAATAAGCAACTAACTGACATAATGAATTCGTTATTTGGAGCAGATCTTGCAGAAACAGTTAAAAGAGTTCAACTTTTTACTTTCTTTATTATGGGAGGGGTTGCACTAATAGTTTATAACTATATTTGGATAAGGTAATTTTATGAAATTTTTTTTTCTAGATAGTTTTATGGCCTTAGCTCTGCTCTTTTTTTTAGGATGTTTGAAAGCAGATTTTAACAATGGACATCAAACACAATACGATGAAGTTTATCTCACCTTCAATCATGCTTATCAAGAAATAGATGGTTCTAACTACGAAGTAAAAAGACCTGTTGTAATACTGTTTTTATTAGATGTAACTGGTAGTATGGAAGAGTATATAAATACTGTAAAAAATAATGTTACTGAACTTGTGAATAAATTAACAAATAAAAACTTTAGTGTAAAAATAGGTTTTATATCATATAAAGATGAAATTATTGGTAAATACAAAATCACCACTGATACAAATACTTTTATAAAAAAAGTAGGAGCTTTATCAGTTGATGGAGGTGAGGATAATCCCGAAGCAGGATTAATGGCAGTAGTTAAAGGAGTTGATATGCTTTTGGATCCTGATTTAAAACCATATCTTAAAACTATGGTTCTGGTATCAGATGATTTATCACATAACGATAGTTCTAAGTTTTCAATACCTAAAAATACAGATTGTCATCCTAAACGTAATTGTACTATTGCAAGTACAGTAGAAAAGTTAAATTCAATTGATTCACAAGAACAAGAAAAATACAAACTATTCTATTCTGTTCCTATTCAAGCAGGGTGTTCTTGTTCTTCATATATTTCACCAAAAAAACAACTGGATGATATTTTAGAAAAAAGCTTAACTTCAGTGAGTGACAACTCTTCTAAAGGAGGATATCTAGGTTGGGAGTTTTCTTCCGATTCTCTTTTAAATACACTTCCTAATATGATAGAACAAAGTAGTGAACCAAAATTATTATGTTTAGTTGATAAAATAAATTTTAATATCGATGGAACTAAAATAACCTACGATACTTCATTTGAACAAGAATATAAGCATTATATAAGTGAAGAAAAATCTCAAATGATTATAAAAGATAAGAATGTAATCTCAGCTGTAAGATCGGTTCAAACTCAAAATAGAACAGTTACAGTCAGTCAATCATGTTTTGATATGGTAGATGCCGAAGCAGGTGATTTTACAAAACCTCTAACAACAAATACCTCAAATGTTGAATATAGATTAGAATATAAAAAGAATCAGTCTAATAAATAAAAACTACCTAGTTCCCAATATCTAATGGTTCTTTTGTTGTTGATATTGAGTGAGGTTGAGGTGCTTTTCTATCTTTAGATACTAGATTATTTAATTCATTTTTATGGTTATAGTTATTAAGATTTACTAACTTAGATTTTCTATACAATTTTTCCTTAGCAACGCTCATCATTAGTTTTATTCTATTCATTTGATTTACTGCACTAGTTCCCGGATCATAATCTATTACAGCAATATTAGCTTTATATCTTCGCTTTAATTCTTTTATAACACCTTTACCGCTGATATGATTAGGAAGACATCCAAAAGGCTGAACACATACTATATTGTCACACCCAGATTCAATTAGTTCTACCATTTCACTTGCTAGAAGCCACCCCTCCCCTGCTTGATGACATAATGACATAATAGGGGTAACTTTCTCAGATAATTCGTATGTAGTTACCACCGGTGGATAATCATGTTTCGCTTTTTTAAGTGCTTGGCGTACCACAGATCTATATTTTTCAACAAAGCGTAAAGCTATTTTAGATTTAAAAGATTGCCACCAAGTCCCTGATAGGTACTTATATTTTACTATATCGTCTAGGAAACAGTAGTTTGAAAAATCAGTAATATCAGGAACTATTACTTGAGCTCCTTCAGCTTCTAATTTTGATACTAAATTTTCATTAGCATCAGGGTGGTATTTTATTAAAATTTCCCCTACCACGCCTACCTTCGGTTTCAGTTCATCTTTATAGATAGAGACCCTATCAAATCTTTCTATAGTATCTACTACTACCTTTTTAAATTGTTTAAAATCACCATCTACAATAGTTTTATGCATTATAGGAAGAACCTCAGAGTGTACCTTTTTGACACTTCCAGGTATCATCTCATAAGGACTAAGTCTTCTTGTAATCTTTAACAGTAAATCTCCTAGAATAGAACCTATCATAAGTCTTTGAATTACAGTGGTAGCTTGTTTTTTGGTTAAAACACCACTAAGTCCACTATAATTTATAGGAAATATAGGAACTTGAGAAAATCCTTCCTTATCTAAAGCTCGTTTAATGAAAGAAACGTAATTAGTAGCACGACAAGGACCACAAGTTTGAAACATAGCTACCATAACATTTGATAGATCATATCTTCCAGATTTTAGAGCTGAAATTATCTGGGATACTACCACAACAGCAGGATAACATGCATCGTTATGAATATCGGCCAGTCCTTGTTCTATATCTGATTTAGTAACAGGTGGAAGAACCTCTCCCCTATAACCAATGGATTCAAATACAGCAGGCATTAGATCAAAATGTACTGGAGACATCTGAGGAATAAGAATTAATGGTAAATCTGAGTTAGTCTTTTTTCCATAATCTAACCCATCAATATTATTATCCGGTTCTTTTACTACAGAATAAAGTTGAAGTTTTTTATCTTCCTTACTATTCTTTTTTTCCCTCATAGCATACAATAAAGATCTAACTCTAATTCTTATAGCTGATAGATTGTCCCCCTCGTCAATTTTCAAACAAGTATAGATTTTTCCGTTATTCTCTAATATTTCTTCAACCTGGACCGTAGTTATAGCATCTAGTCCACATCCAAAAGAGTTTAACTGAATCATCTGAACATTTTCAATACCCAAGATATATTTTGCAGCTTTATACATCCTTGAATGATATACCCACTGATTAGTTACATCGACATCCAAGTTCTTATACTTTTTATCATAAAGATATGAGAACAAATCTTCACTAAAAACCACAACCCCGTTAGAATGCAGTAAATCATTTACACCATGATTTATCAGAGGATCTAGATGATAAGGCCTCCCTGCTAAAACTACGCCGAAAAGATCATGTTTTAACATAAAATCATAACAGCTTTTTCCGTAGTTAATGATATCTTCTCTAACCTTTTTCTTCTCAATACTTGCAAGTCTTATAGCTTTTTTTAACTCTCTTAAGCTAATACTTTTAAAAATAGAATATCTTCTAAGTACTTCATACATTCTAACTGCCAAACGTTTATCATGATCTAGTGGAAGAAAATCACAGATAAAATTAACATCTTTTTCCTTAATTATATCTAGGTTTAACCTTATAAGATCAGGATATCCTGTAACTACAGGACAGTTATAATGGTTATCAAGCCCCTCTTCCCTCTTTTCTTTTTGAATACAAGGATAGAAAATATTTTCGATTCCCTTAGAAATCAAATTCACTATATGACCATGAACCATTTTTGCAGGAAAACACACAGTTTGAGAAGGTATAGTGTCTATTCCCGAATTATATAAAGCCTGACTAGAAGGATCTGAAAGTTCAACCCTGTAACCCAAGTTAGTAAACAGTGTAAACCAGAAAGGATAGTCTTCAAACATATTCAAGGCTCTTGGAATACCTATAACTCCTCTAGCTTGAGGCTTATCTATAGGTTTATAATACTCGTATATTCTTGAATACTTCCAGGAATACATATCAGGAATAAGCCTTTTATCTATACCTATATCTGAAGATAGGGATGAATTTTTTACAATCTTTTCACATCTGTTACCACTTATAAATTTCTTTCCAGTAGAAAAGATATTTTGAGTAATCATACATTTATTAGAACATCCCTTACATCGATAGTTCTTAGTAGAAAACTCCAGTTTTTCAAGCGAGTCTTTATCAACAATCTTAGATTCATATATACCTTGAGATTTTTCCCATTTTTCTACAGATAAAAGAGCCATTCCAAAAGCTCCCATAAGACCTGCAATATCAGGACGAACTACCTGTCTACCACAGACCTTTTCCATAGCTCTAAGTACAGCATTATTCAGGAAAGTTCCCCCCTGAACTATTATAGAATCCCCAAGCTCTTCTTTTGTTTTTAACTTAATAACCTTATAGAAAGCATTTCTTATAACAGAATAAGCTAGTCCAGAAGCAATGGATGCAACCGATGCACCTTCTTTATGAGCTTGTTTTACCTTTGAGTTCATAAATACAGTACATCTTGATCCTAGATCAATAGGAACAACCCCAACCCCTGTAGCAACAGAGGCAAATTCCTTTACATCCATTGATAAGGATTTTGCAAAGGTTTCTATAAAAGATCCACATCCAGAAGAACAAGCTTCATTTAAAACGATTTTTTCAACCAATCCATTTTTAATATAGATACATTTTATATCCTGACCGCCTATATCCAGTATAAAAGAGACCTTATCTTTATAAAATGAAGCGGCTTTATAATGAGCTATAGTTTCAACCTCTCCGATATCTATATTTAAAGCTGATTTTAATAAAAATTCTCCGTATCCAGTAACACCACAGCAAGAAATCTGATAGGAAAGTCCATCAATGTCGGAGTATAGTTTTTGTAGTGCTGACATTGTTGATAGAAGAGGCGATCCGTTATTAGAACCATAAAAGCTCCATAGAATTTCTCTTCTCTTATTTATAACAACAACCTTCGTAGTAGTAGATCCTGCATCTATTCCTATAAACAGTTTTTTATCTTCTGGATTTATTTTATCTGAGAGCAAAAACTCCTTTATATCTACTCTAGGAGTAGTATAGGAATGTCTTTGATAAAAAGCATCTAATTCTTCTTGATCTTTAAATAATGGTTCAAGTACTCCATGTTCTTGAAGCGAAACTTCAAACAGATGAGGAAGTCTTAATATAACGTCTTCTACCCTCAAAGCAGCAGATTCCGGATTTAACATAGCTCCCAATGCTACAAAATAAGTTGCATTCTCTGGAAAAACCACGTCTTCATCTGAAAGTTTTAGAGTATCTATAAATCTATATCTTAATGCTGGAAGAAAACTTAATGGTCCTCCTAAAAATACTACTTTTCCTTTAATTGGATAACCACATGCAAGTCCTCCAATAGTTTGATTCACAACAGCTTGGAAAATACTTAAAGCTATATCTTCTCTTTTTACTCCCTCATTTAATAGAGGCATAATATCAGCCTTAGCAAATACCCCACATCTTGCTGCTATTGGATAAATAGTTGTTCCCTTTTCTGCTAGAACATTTAGACCTTCGGGAGTAGTCTGCAGAGTTGTACTCATCTGATCTATAAATGCACCAGTTCCACCTGCACAGGTTTCATTCATTCTTTGATCTATTCCATTTTGTTCAAAGAAAGAAAGTTTAGCATCTTCCCCACCAAGCTCTATGGCTACATCTACCTTGGGTAAAAACTTCTTAATAGCAGTGGAGCAAGCAATAACCTCTTGAATAAAAGGAACCCCTAGATTTTCAGCTACTCCCATTCCTCCAGAACCAGTAATAGATAGACTTATATTTCTACCCTGAAAATTTTTAAGTGCTTCATTAAGCATTGTAGACAGAGTTTCTCTTACGTTAGAAAAATGTCTTTGGTAATCTTTGTACAATATTTTATAATCGCTACCATCACAGACTACAACTTTAACAGTCGTAGATCCGACATCTATTCCACACAATAAATCAGAATCATTAATATTTTTATTAAATACTATCGAAGATCCACCAGACAACACTTTTTCCGCCTTCCATCTAAGGTTTAAATTTTCCAATATTCTAATGTCTTTAATATAAAAATTCTACAAAAATATTACTTTGGGACTATCTATAAATTTATAACATTATTAATTAAAATCAGCATGTTATCTGTATTTTAAAATCTTACTACATCGGTAATAATTGTTTATAACATTCCGATAAAAAAACAGAGATATTTAGGAGTACATGTCAACTACCCATCACCTAAAGGTGATTGGGCTTGTAACTGCCCAGTTGTACAAGCGACATTATGTCTACAACCTTTAAACCCCAATAGATATTGCTACCTATCGTGGCGTTACATCATGGGGTGATTGACTGCACCCCTTACGATAGAGCTTGCT
>CACXFL010000190.1 GCA_902766925.1 uncultured bacterium
TAGGTTAAAAATCTTGTAAAAAACAGTTAAGTTTATATAATAACCCATCAGTAACGGAGAGATGTCCGAGTGGCTGAAGGTGCGGACCTCGAAAGTCTGTGTGGGTATTTAAACGCCTACCGAGGGTTCAAATCCCTCTCTCTCCGCTTATGTTGGTCTAATTTCCTACCTTGTGTTATGTGTTGTAAAATTATCCTCTATTGAATAAAATTTAAATGTAGTTGTTTTATATCGGAAGGAGTTTAGATGTACAAATTATTTTTATGTTTAGCAGCTTTACTCATTACAAGTGGATGTAAATCCTATGAGGTTAGTTTCAATAATGGCTCTAAACCTATAAGTGTGAAAAAAAGTTTATATGTAATGTTACCTAAAGATGGACACTATGGTACTAAGTTGTATGCAAAATCTGGTCAAATCGCTCAGTATGAGCTTGTAAATGCACTAAGAAAAAAAATTAAAGGAGAGATTAAAGTAGCCTCATCCATCACCTCTGTCCAAGAGGGAATCCTGGCTGCAAAAAAACAAAAAATGGATCTACTTGTATGTCCCGAGATAACTCAGTGGGAAGATAGAAATTCAGCAGCTTCTGGGATAAGAGATAAAGCAGGACTTAATATTAAAATCATAGATGTAACTACAAAAAAGGTTATAAGTAATGCTGATTTATACGGAAAAGGTCGTAACGGGTTGATGGCGTTGAAGGATCGACCTGAGAGGATTCTTCCTTATTTATTTGAAAAATATATGATTGAATTATTTAAAAATTAAATTCTCCATAAAGTAACAAATAACCCCGTATCTTATATATACGGGGTTGTTTTTTTTAATTTCAAATTGTAGATTATGGTAGTTTGATCTGGTTTAGATTAATACGGGGAGAAATTTCATGAAAAAACTACACCTACTAAATATAAGGCTACTACTACTTTCTTTAATATTTGTATCTATCTTTATTTCATCTACTAGTTTTGCAGGAATTATTACAAACGATCCTCCTGAGATGAATCATTACTGGGCTGAATTTCTTCCTCAAGAATGTAGATATCCTCAAGAAGAGATGGTTGCTTTTAACTACAGAGATGTAGAACACCTGGTCCTTCCTCAAGGATGTAAAATGAGACTTATTCAATCTAAGGATGCTGATTGGAGAACCTCATCTTTTGATATGAGAGTGTCTCGTTCTGTGGTAGCTATCAATCAAGATTTTTCTAAAAGTTCTCCAGATATTTTTTCAAACTCAACTTTAGCTCAATACGCAGGTAGAGATATTTTGGTTTTGGTACGTTATCAAGACTCTTCTTCTAATCAACCTTTTGATAAAAGTATAAGGCCAGTAAATATAGTTAATTTTTTACCTGAATCTTCTTCTAGAATTACTGCAGTAATTTTAACAGTACTTGAAAATATCTACGTAGATAACCTGGGAGTTCATTTTAACGCTCTCGATTATGTCTACTATCTTCAATAGTCTTAAAAGTGCCTGATACTAAATAAGGATCTACTCTAGTAGATCCTTATTTAGTATCTATCATTTAATTAAATTAAATATCATATTCAAAATAGGTTCTACCCTTTTCTTCCTTAGCTCCTAGGTGCTCATAAAAACCTATAGCCTGTTTGTTCCAACTAAGAGAAGACCACTCTATTTTTGAATAGTTTTTTTCTTTTAATATTTTAGAAAACTTTAAAAATGCCCACTTTCCTATTCCTTTTCCCCTATATTTTTCTACTAAATAAAAATCCTCTAGATGTACTCCCCTACTACAAGAAAAAGATCCAAACACAGGATAGTATAAAATATATCCTATAGGAGAAGATTCTTCTAGGTATTCAATAAGATAAACATGAGCCTCTTTATTTTTAAATAAAGATGTAGAAAGATCAGATATATTAGCTGTCATATCCTGAGGTCTTTTTTCAAAACAAGAAAGACCATAGATAAGATTATAAATCGATTCTAAATCCGAAATAGTTGCCAAACGAAGTGATAGATTTTCTTCTTTTACCATAACTACACTAATCCCTACTCTGTTTAAAATAAGATACCCTAAAGTAATAAATAAAAAATCTATCACCATCAACACTAAATTTAATAACTAAATGTTATCACCCAAGGAATTCTTTTTATGGATTCAAATCTGGATATATAAAAATAGAACCTAAGTTATCATTATACTAGTGAGGACGATCCGATCCCCAGTACGCAACAACTCCATCATCCCTTTTAACTAAAAATCCAAGTTCATTTCCGTATATATTATTCATGCTAATTCCTACACTACCATCTATTAAATCTCTCACATCTCCACTATCTCCACCATATCTAGGATGTCCCCAAGTTACCAAAGCTCCATCACTTCTTTTAGCTACAAAAGCATATTTATTTGTAACAATCTCATCTACATCACTAAGACCTATAATATTTCCATCTGGATCAAATGAAACATACCAAGAAGTAGGATTATTTCTATCTCTCTCAATTACTCCTCCAAACATTGAGTTTCCCCAACTTATCAAAGATCCATCGCTAAATTTAGCAGCAAAGGCTCTGTTTGTATGATAAATTTTTTCTACATTACGAGATGCTAGATAATTAATTATATAAGCTCTCTGGACACATGAATATTTTTGAGTATCTACATCATAAGCACAAGTTCTTTGAGCTTGATAACCACCAGCATTAGCATCTCCCCAGGACACCACATAGTTAACCTTTCCATCTGGTCCATCTTTTACAAGGGCACTGTATGCTCCTGTTACCCCGTATTCAGAAGCTGCTTCAATCTGTGTAATTACCTCTCCTTTACCAAAATAATCTTTAGCAAAACATCTAGTTTTTCCAGCTTCAGTAAAATCACACTCCTTATGGTTTGGATGAGCAGTCTCGCTTTTTCCTCCAAATATAGTAGTATGAGATACTTTTGTAACTTCTTTAGTATTTTTATCACGAGCTACAGAATACATTCCTCCAAAACTTGCATGTCCCCAAGCCATCAAAGGACCTCTTCCTGCTTTAAATCCTAAAAATCCATTTGCATTATTAGTAAAAATAGAACTAATTCCCTTGAGCGGTGCTGGTTGAATATTTCCCTCATATTTTGCTAAATCTGAAAATTCATATGCGTTGTTTTGTCCACCATAAGATCCATATCCCCAGACTATTACAGAACCATCTTCTTGCAAAGCTGCTACTGCCTTACCATTTGTATAAATATGAGTTACAAATTTACTGTTTAATAAATCTGTTTTTGTTGTTCCTTCTTTTTCAGGATACTCAATATTTCCTCCATAAGCTTCTGCTCCAAAAGCTTTGACAGTTCCATCGGTAAATAAAGCTACAAATGCTCCTAATTTAACAGGAAGAATTTCTACTATCTTATCCTTATGAGATTTAAAATAATTTTGTAGATCTGAATTAAAACCTACAGCAAGACTAGCTCCTAGAAGCATCACATTACCATCTTCTAATAATAAAAGAGAGGTTCGAGGGATATTATAAACTTCTTTAACTTTACCAGAAGGTCCATCTGCATTATTTTTTAAATATGTTAAAGTAGCTGGAGTCTTTCCAGATTGCAACACACTACTTCCCCAGATTACAATACTTTGGTCTTCTAAAACTGCTATAAATCCTTCTTCTGTAGGATATATTCTATCTACATTAACCAATTGTTCTTGAACCTCACTGGAGTCTCCTCCATACATTTTATCTCCCCAAGTTACTACAGATCCATCGTTCTTAACTACTGCATAAGCATATTTATTTGAATAAACATTTCTTATATCATCTAATTTTAACTTCCCTTCAATAGAGCTAACATCAGCACCTCTACCCTTATATCCCCATCCTTTAACCTTTCCATCATTACCAAACCCTACAAAAGAGTAATCGTTTTGATATATTCTTTCAAATTTATCTATCTTTGTAACTTGAGGTTTATCTTCTGGTTTATTAGGATCAAATTGATTCAGCTGATTAGAATCATCTGAAGAAAGAGTTTGTTGTTGACTACCTGTAGCATCCTTACCATCATTTACTACTACTAAATTAGTAGCTCCATTGTTTTCTTCAAAATCTAATTTACTACAAGATATAGTTAGAAAAAGAACAAGTGCCACTAAAACTATATGTTGTGTTAAAAATTTCATACTCACCTCTAGGACCTCAAATATGCATTAATTAGAACCACTTATAGTATCGGATAAAAAATGCATAAATAGTTATTTTATCAAAAAAAATCATAATATAGATTTTAAATATCTAATATTACAGTTATTTATATTCTTTAAATTTTTTTTGTTTATAATTAGTCTCTTTTAATCTAGACAGAAAAAATATAAAATATAGATTTTACTAGTAAAAGTTGATTGGCTTTGTCTGCTATAAACTTGGATGTAAACTGTTAGGATTCTATAATCATATGAAAATATTAAATATCGTATCTTTAATTTGTGTAGTTCTAATTATTTCCTGTTACGATGTAGATGTAACAGTAACTCGTAAGCAACCTCAAGAAACATCACAAGATGAACACATTGATCTTACAACTTCTGATTCTCAAAATGAGCTGATAGCTTATATAGATAGTCTTAGAAAAAAAAGAGTAGCTACTCCCAAAGAAGATCAAAAAGAAACCACTGGTACTGATCTTCAACTAGATGATAAAAAGGAACTCTATGAGTCTAATGAAGAGGATATTCTTTTAGAAATTGATACTAATGAAACTAATCAAGATGAATCTCAAGATGAAACCAACTTAGATTTTTTAGTTAATGAGGAAAATCCAAATAATCAACCAGGTGTAGAATATAATTGTTTAAATCAATACCTACCACCCTTTATAGACAAGATGTCTACCGGGGAACTTTCTGATCTAGCAGATCTTATAGATAGTGTATGTAATAACAAAAACTTTATCCAATTTTTCGAACCAGATTTTGGATGGAGAGGAGATCCTAAGGATAGGAAAAATTTTGTTAAGATTTTAAAAGAAGAACAGGTACCAGGTTCAACAAAATATGATTTTATTATAGGGATGAAATTTTTACTTCCTCAGTTAAAGCCTTCCTATGTTAACGATGTATTTAGAGCCTATACTGATAACGAGTGGTTTGCATCTAACTATATCCATCCTGATAATATGGATGTTAAGATTGTAAAAATAAATACTCCTATAAATGCCAAAGGATTTGATATTGTATACAGTATGATTATGAACTTTGAAGTATTTAAGTTTCCTTATTCAGTAAGATTAAAATCTAATTTTGTAGCAACCAGATTATCAGAAAACTTCACAGTTTTTACAGAAAGATCTCTTCCTAATAAACAAATGAGTAGACGTCATATCTCTTTTTTAGATACCTCAGGACCTGTGACAAGTTTTACTGTTTTTGAGTACAGACAGGTAGAATCAATGGGACTTATTGGAGCTGCTAAAATGTTTATGGAAATGATGGATGCTTCTATGATGAAAGCGGTCTATGATAATGCACTTATACAAACTAATAAATAAACTTTATAAAACAGGATAAATAAATTAGATTAAATTATAATTATTAATTCAAAGAAAGAACTTCTAATGGTTAAAAAGATATATTCATATTGTTTTTTATTTTTATTTACTAACCTTATTCTGATTCAACGTTTATATGCAGATTATCTGTTTCCTGCAGGTAGTAAATCTAAGATTGTGGGTATAGCAAACCCTTCAGATGAATCAGGAGGATTTTCTACCCTGTATAATCCCTCTAATATTGCTTTTGAATCCACTGATGGTTCTTCTGTTAGGTTAGATTCTGAGGTAGGTTTTTTCTATCTAAAACACATATATGATCATCCTTTTGATTATAAACTGGATATGAGTGTAAAGTCTAATTATGCCTCCCTTGGAGTAGCTTGGAAAATATCTGATAATTTATACCTTGGAGGAATACTTTTCCCTGATAAATACGTAAAAATGCAGGTAGATGCTCTTCCTCAAAAGATTTTTTCTCATTATGTTGCTGATCTTAATGTTTATCTAAAAGAGCTTCAGATAAAATCTGCTCTTGGACTCTCTTATAAAATATCTGATACAAAAATAGGACTGGCAGTATCTGATACTTATGAAAAAACTAAGTTAAAAATTACTACCGTAGATAAAGAAACTACTATTAACAGAGTTGATGCTCACTGTAATGCTTTAGGCTGGGTATTAGGACTATCTTTCGGACTTTCTACTCCATATGTTCCTATGGATATATCAGCAGTCTATACTTCTGAAACTATAAAAAATTATCATGGAGATTCTAGTTTTATACTAGATCAAAAAGAATCTCAAAAAATTACCGATTACACTCCTTCCAGCTTATCTTTTGGAATAAGTAGTTATCTACCATGGAAACTAAAACTGACTCTTTCTGGAATATATTCCCACTGGACTAAAGGTAAGGATCATCTAAATAATAAGTATTCAAATATTAAATTCGTATCGGATATTAAAAATACCTTCGATTATTTTATATCGGTTCATAAACAGTTTTTATCTTCCGTGATCTCATTAGGATTTTCCTACCTTCACTCCCCTTGGGGCAATGGATCATTCTCAGATGATCCTACAGATTTTACTGTAGGAACTGACTTTACTAAACTGGATAATGTAAACCGATTTACCCTAGGTATAGGATACGCTCTAGCTTTGTCTTCATCTTTTATTCTGGAGTTAGTTACCTCATATTCCTCTGGTACTAGATCTGTTCCTATGAATGGTTATAACCCGGGAAAATACTCTACAAAGTTATTTTTAACAGGACTTAATCTAAGATACAGTTTCTAATCAGTCTTACCCCTTAAATTAATTGATTTTTTTCTGTAATAATCACTTAGCTATCCTAACCGAGGTAAGATCTAACACTTTTTACTATAGGTTAGAATTAGGATTGACAAAAAGATTAAAATTTAGTATTTTACGGCTAAATTTTATGAGGATAGTTATGAATTTTAATCACAGAATCAAAATTAGCCTAACTTTTATTCTGTGTTTATTACTAGATTTACTGTGTTCTTGTTCTAGTAATAAGGTTTCCGACATATTTAATCCTCCTCAAATTACAACTATTTCTAACCTTAATACTCTACTGAAACAAAGTGGAGCTAGTACCTATTTAGATCAAGGGGCTCATTGTGAGGGGTTAAAGATTGCGGTACTCGATAATGGGACCAGTAGTCTTACTCAAAGACTTGGAAGAACCCTACCAGATAACGTTAAGACTTTGAATGTAGATTATAATGATAATTCAAACACCGATATTCATGGGGTAGTTATTCTAGAAACCATCAATGCTATTTGTACTGGATCTGAGGTTTATAATTCCTCAATTCCTGGACCAGAATTATATCTTTATAATACTCAAGGAATTAAACGATTATTTGAAGCAGTAGATAATGTAGTTAAGAATAAAATAGATATTGTTGTGTATGCACAAGTTTGGGAACTAGGTGGAAATCTAGATGGAACAGGGTATATTAATAAGAAAATAAATGAAGCTATTGATAATGGAACAGTTTGGTTTAATGCTATAGGAAACTATAAAGATAAAACATAATACTCCAAGGTAAGACCTGCCAATGAAAAATATCGAATTACACACACTCGTTTATCTCATCATGGTGGAGCTGTTTTCTTACCAGATGTGGACAATAGTTTAAGAATAGAAATAACGGAGGATTTAACCCCTGTACTTATTAAATTAGGATGGTCTGCTTTTTCTGACAAATTAGATGACTATACTGTTACAGACCTTGATATGTATCTAGAAGATTCCACTGGTAACCTTATAGGTCAATCTGATTTTACACAAGGAAAAGATCAAAGTTCCACACATAAAAAACACAGAGGCCATCTTCCAATAGAAACCCTTAACTTAATCCTTAAAAAAGGTACTTATTATCTTCATATAACTACAAAAACTCCTTATATATTTGAAAACAAGGGATATAATATGTGGGTAGCACTACTTGCAGGAGATAATGCAAAAATTATGGGTACTAATAGCAGTAACTCCGGGGTAATATTTGTACCGGCAGATAATCCCAAAACAATCTCTGTTATCTCCACAGATTGTCATTGCGAACATGAATCCTCTCTAGTAAGAGATTATAATAATAATAAAATAACATGGGATATTGCTATGGTATCTCAAATAAAGTACACGGATAACAGCGTCTACATAGGAAGTTCTACAGCTACTGGAGTTAGTGCTGCAGTATTTGGACTGTATGCTTCCTTGATAAAAAAACAAAAACCTCAAGAAAAAAATCTAAAAATATTCGGCTCTCTTTGGAGACTTGTTGATTCTTTTACCGAACTCAATCACAAAAATATTAAATAAAAAGACTTCGTTAATTATTAGAATAGATACCTGTTCTTTTTACTAAACTTTCCAAAAAAAGCTGTATTATCTTTCGTTTTCCTAGTATCATATATGTATACTGTTAGTTAGGAAGTACACTTGTTTAGTAATGCATGTAGAGAATCTAATGGAATATAAAGAAATATCTAAATCTTGCCACTCTAAATTATACTATCTAATAATTACCCTGTTAGGATTTTGTGGCCTCAGCCTAATCTCATCCGAAGGTTATTGTAGGATTCACTCGGCTCCTATTATTATAGAAGCCTATACCATAAAATCAGCCAACTATCATCCTATAGCTAATTACAGACTATTTGCTACTTCTTCAGAAGGAGAGGCTCTTTCTATACCTTTTCAAATAGACGAAATAAACTCTACAGGAGATTTTGTACTGGATAGAGGAAATCCTATTACGAAGTTTCAAGGAAACGGAATCTTTGATGGAGCAGATCAACTAGCTTTTATGGGAGATGATGTAGGAGAACCAAAACCCCCTACTATCTGGAAGTTTAAAAAACCTGATATCCTATATGAGATAAAATATGTAACCATAAAAGATAAAAATAAATCTGGATCTGTATTTTTAGGTATATACACCACATCTATTGCTGCTATTCCTCCACTATCAACAAAATCCTATGTGCGTTTTAATGAACAAACAAGTACCGTATCTACCGACAAGTTTATCTATCAGTTTGATACTGATAACTATCTACTGTCTAAATTTGTAAGTATGAAAAAAGGTCCTTCTATTAATATTCCTGTAATTAATTCCTCTACCTTTTATTTAAAAGGAGATTTAAAATATTTTCTAACCTTTGAGATCAACCAAAAAGATGTGGGATCAAAGTTAGAATCATATAAATTAGGACCTATACGTGATATATTTAGAATTCATTTCCACTATACTTTTTTAAAGATGAAATTTAAGTTAGGAATGTTTACAGAAGTATCCATATACTCTAATGCAGTACATCTTCCTGCAATTTTAGAAAACCCTCTATCTACCAGTACATTAAACTATGGGTCTTCTTTCTACTATGGATTTTCTCTGATAGAATCTCCTAAAACATATAAGATAGAATCTAATTTCCCTAAATTTGTACCTTATACTACAGGATCTAAAGTTTTAAATAGTTTTAAATCAGATACTACTCCTGAACGTTATTATTGGTTATCGATGAGTAAGCCTGATAGACTTATGTATATGGAACTTATAGTTTCTGAGAAAATGAGATCAAATAAAAATTTCCCTTCTGTATACTCAGAGGATATTCCTGGAACCGAGTTAATAAAACAAAGAACTAATGATAAGGTAGAGGTTCTTGGAAAAAGTCCAGTTAATTTAGCTTTAAATGTAGATCTTTATAAATTTGCTCAAGGTATGCATCTTATGTCATTTAAATTATTTTTTAATAATAATTATTCCGATCAACTCCTTGAAGAATTTAAAGATTTAAAACACTGGTATTTTATAACATCAAAATTAGACTCTGGAGCTTATTAATGGATATTATCAATCAAACAGAACCTAATGCTGAGCTACCAGTAGATCAAGATTTACAAATAGATGTATCAGGTTCTTCTACGCTTGATTCAGCTAATTCTTCCATAGATAAAAGAGCTGGAGCTTCTACTGACGGAGGAATCACAGGTTCATCACTTCCTATGGTTCTTATACTGAAAGAATCAGATGAGCTTTTTAACTCTTTTAATCTTGATGCTCAAACGGTTATGGAAGAGTTAGGAATTAAAAGATCAAGACTTACACAAATTTCTGGAAGAGA
>CACXFL010000191.1 GCA_902766925.1 uncultured bacterium
CAGTAGTAGATTCGGTATCTAGATTATCCTTCTGATCTAGGTTATCCTGGTTACTATTTTTATTTGTATCATCAGTATGGTCACTACCGTCTTTAAATTCTACCATTTATCTCCAACCTTAATTTTTTAATCCATGGTGCATTATTGAATTCATCCATAAGATTTTTACAATATTTAAGTCCTTCTTCTTTATTTAAAAGAAGTGTATCCTTTCCTTCTAAGATAAAAGAAGCTAGCTTGTTATATGCTAAATCAAGTTTATCATTTATTAGAAAATGAGAGTAGATACCAGCTTGAGCTATTTCTCCATGAGCATTACAAAGTCTTTTCCATCTTGTTGGAAGATCATCTGTAGCTCTTCCTTCTAATCTTAACCACATGGTCTCTAGGGTAGGAGGAAGAACAAAAATAGTAATCACTGGGATCTTTTTTATCACTTGAGCTACCCCTTGCACATCTATCTCTAGAAGAGGACATCTACCTAAAGATTTTATTCTTTCTATCTCATACATGGAGGTTCCATATATGTTCCCATGTACCGTAGCCGTTTCAAGCATAGCTTCCTTATGATTGGTAAAAAAATCTTCAGTAACAAAATGATAATCTAGCCCATCTTTCTCCTGACCTCTAGGAGCTCTTGAAGTATGGGAGATAGATAGCATAAATTTATCCGGATTATTATCGATAAGTTTATGTATCAAGGTAGTTTTACCAACCCCAGAAGGAGCAGAAATTGCATAGATGTTATTTTTAATATCAATCGTCATAAATTAATTTTATTCTTCATTCTCATGAAAATCATAATGTTTTTTAAATGCTAACCAATAGGTATAACCTGAATACAAAGAAAATATTAGTGTAATCCAGATAAATATCATTCCGATTGTACGAAATGGGATTTGAAAAATAGTCTCATATACTATCAGATTAGCAATAGCTACAATATTAAAAAAAGTTTTAAGTTTCCCATAATAGTTTACTTCTACACTGAAATTATTCTCCAAAGCTATTAGTCTAAGTCCAGTGATAAAAATATCCCTACATATCAGCACAGCAGCAAGCCATGCGTAAATATGTTTATTTCCCACAAGAAGTATTAGGGTAGCAGTGATCAAAAGTTTATCTGCTACAGGATCTAAAAGTTTTCCAAGGGAAGTTACCGCATGGTATCTTCTTGCAATATATCCATCAAAAAAATCTGTAGAAGCTGCTGCTAAAAATATCACAGCACATAACACTCTAAAAAACAGATAATCAATAGGATACAGTAACATCAGAATAGGAATTGCAGCTATTCTTGCAATAGTAAGCTTATTGGGTAATTTTTTTAAGAAATTTAATGTTTTATCATAATTATTCAATGTATAACCTCTTAAATTAAAATAATATAAAGTACCGTCTACCAGGTATTATCAGTATACAACATGATATCAATTATTACCACCTGTAGCGGGTTTTTTAAAGCTGAATATATCTAAGACAGATCTATATGATACCTTTTTAATGAGCATCAGCCCAATTTTTTGCAACCCCTATATCTACTACCAAAGGTACTATGAGTTTTAAAGCAGAGCCCATTTTATCTGTGACTATCTGTTTTACCTGATCGAGTTCTGATTCATCTACTTCAAATACTAACTCATCGTGAATCTGAAGTATCATCTTAGATTTTAACCCTAGTTTATTAAATTCTTCATAAATATTAATCATAGCAATTTTTATAAGATCTGAAGCAGTACCTTGAAGCGGAGAGTTCATAGCAATATGCTTTCCACTACTTTGTACTATAGGTCTAGGAGAGCTAAGTTCTGGTACTGGACGAGGTCTTCCTAGAAGTGTTTTTGCAATCCCTGTTTTTTGAGCTTCAGATACCAGAGAATCAAGACAATCTTTGATTTTAGGATACATCTTAAAATAGAGTTTTAAAAACTCTGAGGCTTCTTTGACTGATATTCCCAAAGACTTTGCAAGTCTTTGGGAACCCATACCATAAATGATACCAAAATTAATAGTTTTAGCTCCTGCTCTTTGTTCTGGGGTCACCTTATCAAAAGTAGTGTTAAAAATCCTTGTAGCAGTAGCAGTATGAATATCTTGTTTTTGAAGGAAAGCTTGTACCAATGCTGGATCTTGACTAAAATGAGCCAAAAGCCTGAGCTCTATCTGAGAATAATCTGCTGCAAGAATATATTTTGAAGGATCAGATACACAAAAAGCAGCTCTGATTTTTTTACCAAGTTTAGTTCTTGTAGGAATATTTTGTAGGTTTGGTTCATACGAGCTGATTCTCCCTGTAGCTGTACCAACCTGATTAAAATGAGTATGAACCCTTCCAGTATCAGGATTAATGAGTTGAGGAAGGGGAGTAAGATAAGTGGTCAACAAAGTAGTAAGCTTTCTATATTCTAGAATCAGTCCAGGGATAGGGTGATCTTCCAGAAGCTCTAGATTGGATATATCTGTAGAATATCCAGATTGACTCTTCTTTAATTTAGTTACACCTAAAAGTTCATGAATCTTTAACTTCTCGTAGATAATATATTGTACTTGAGATGGAGAATTAATATTAAATTCTTCTCCAGCTTCTCTATATATCCTAGATTCAAGATCTTGTAATTGTTCTTCTATATAAACTCTAAGATCTTCAAGTTGAGAAGAATCTATATATACTCCAGTAAGTTCCATTCCTGCAAGAACTCTAGAAAAAGGAGTATCTATCTTTTTTAGTAGTTCTATACAAGAGGAGTTTTGTGCTAGCTCCATAATAAATCTAGAAGCTAGTTTGTAGATATAAAAAGATCTTATACAGTAGTATAAGGATATATCTTCTAGATTTAAACTTCCTTCTTTTAACCAACGATCTATTCTATCTAAATGTATGGAGCTAAAACTTCTTTGAATCATAGCTTCCAGTGAAAAATCTTTGATATTAGAATCAGATAGATATTCCATAAGCATTACATCATAGATATTCCCTTGGGGATTTATATTAAAAGAACTTAAATATTTTATAGCTTCTTTTAAATTATAAGTTCTTTTTTTAATAGAGTAAGATTCCAGTATATTTTTTATTAGATCTATACAACTAGTTCCGAGATTAGTATCTTTTAATTCTTGTAGAGGAAAATAATAGGAAGAAAGATCCTGTTTGTTTCTAAAACTAAGAGATATTCCAGATATAAAATAGGGATTATTTTTATTTAGTTTTTTCTCATAATTAAATGAGAAAAAACTAATATCCTCACAAGAGGATAACTCCTCTTTAAAAGAGTTAAGATCTTCATCAGTTTGAACCATATGAAAACTAAAATGTTTTCCTAGAGCTTCTTTTAAAGCGGATATTGAATCAAATAGAGTTTTAGTTGGGACTTCTTTTAAAGAAGAAGTATCTAGATTTGAAGTTGTAGGCTGAGCTGGAAAATTATAAACCGAAGAAGGTTCTTGATTAGTAGTAGCAGTACTGGTACCAGTATCTGTATCGGAATCTGATGGTTGATTTTTAGTTTGAACTAGGGATGCAAATTTTTTAAATTCTAATTCTAAGAAAAAGTCTTTAAGTTCTTTACTATTTAAAAGATTAGCTGATACTTTAAAATCTTCTAGAGTATAACCTAAATCTAAATCTGTTTTTATTATAACGAGTTTTTTAGATAGATAAGCACTATCTTTCCCTGAGATTAGAGAGTTTTTCAGTTTATTATTTGGAAGAGAGTCAAGGTTGTTATATATGTTATCAAGACTTCCAAATTGTTCTAAAAGTTTAGTAGCTCCTTTTTTACCAATTCC
This sequence comes from uncultured bacterium, assembly GCA_902766925.1. Classification (GTDB taxonomy): domain Bacteria; phylum Bdellovibrionota_B; class Oligoflexia; order Oligoflexales; family CACXFL01; genus CACXFL01. Next base: position 3,787 of record CACXFL010000191.1, read on the forward strand.
TGAAATTCCAGGTACATTATCTACACTATCTCCTACCATAGATAGATAGTCTATAATTTGATCTGGATAACATCCAAATTTTTCTAGTACTGCTTTAGAATCAATAATAACTTTAGGAGCATCTTTTTTATGGATATACAGAAAAGTATTATCATTAACAAGTTGCATAAAATCCTTATCAGAAGATAGGATATATTTTTTAAGGTTTTTATCCTGATACTGAGTTACTAAACTACCTATAATATCATCAGCTTCATATCCTTCTTTTTTTAGTACGGGGATATTAAGAAGTTCTAAGAGTTTAAATATGTATGGAATCTGAACAGAAAGTTCTTCAGGCATCTCAGATCTTGTAGCTTTATATTCTGGGTATATCTCGGAACGAAATGTAGATCTTCCTAAATCTGTAGCTGCTACTAGATAATCTGGATGTTCTTGATTTATTATATTAAGTAAAAACTGAGTAGAAGCATAAATTGAAGAAGTACAAAGTCCTTTGGAGTTATAAAGTTGTCTTGCTCCAAAAGCATAGAAATTTCTAAAAGCCATAGCCATTACATCTATTACAAATAGGGTTTTATTTGTATTTGAATCTGAACTTAAATTTAAACTCACTTTATTCTCCGTAAAATAATTTATCCATAGACCATGATTCTAGTTAGATATTTTTTTCTAATGAGCCAGCTACTTCTTTATTGGTTATGGTACATACTACAGAATCTGACCACACGTTTTCAACAGTTTCTACCATATCTATAACTGTATAGATTGGAAGAATCAGTCCAAGAATTCCGACAGATGCTCCCATAGAAGACATTAGTGAAAGTGTTAAAAAATAACATCCCATAGGTACTCCAGCGTTTCCTATAGCGGTAAATACACTGATAAATATCCAAGACAACATAGTAAGAGCTGAAATTTCTATTCCAGAGTTTTGCATAACAAACAGAGAGGTTACTAAAATAAAAGTAGCACATCCGTTCATATTTATAGTGGTACATATTGGAAGAACAAATCTAGATACTTGGGTATTAATTCCTAAATTTTTCTCAGCAGTAGTGAGGGTTACAGGAAGAGTTCCTGCAGAACTCTTCGTAAAAAAAGCTACCGTAAGAGCAGAGGACATTTTACGAAATACATCAATGGGGTTAATTTTTTTAATTAGTAAAAATAAAGGAAGTACTACAAAAATTTGAAGTAGGTTTGAAGCGATAATAACAAGGGTATATTTCCCAAGTACTCCAATTAAAGATCCTTTAATTAATTGTGAGGAAAATTGAGCTGAAAAAGCTACAATCCCTATAGGAAGTACCAAGATTAAGGCTCTGATTAGAGTATATAGTATTTCTTGAAGACCATTTAAAAATCTAACAAAAGTAACTTTATTTTCACTTTTAGGACTAAAAGAGATTGCAAGTCCAATAGCTACTGATACTAGAATAATAGACAAAACATTTCCTGATAAGAAAGGCTGAATTATATTTGTAGGAACAAGGCTTAGTATATGATCTGAGTATGATAAAGATTTTATAGAATCTGGAGAAGAAGTATCAGTGGTGGAATTTAAAATCTCTACTGGAATATTTCCAGGACTTATTATGAGGTAAAGAACAAGTCCTACCAGAGAGGCTACAAAGGTAGTAAGAAGTGTGTAGGTAACTGTATGGGTAAAGATTTTTTTTGTATTTTTTTGAGTTCCTAGAGAAGAAAGAGTGGTGATAATAGCTAGAGCTATTGTAGGAACTGCTATAAATTGAAAAGCTCTTATAAAAATTGTAGCTATGACATCAAAAATCTTATTTAAAACCTCAATATTAAAATATCCTAGAACTACCCCTAGTATTAAAGCGATGGTCCAAATAAGAAACTGAGATTGAGATCTAGATTTTTGTTTTGGTTTATTTAAAATATCCTTGTTTTCCATTTTTGTATCCTTCGTAAGTTAAAAGAAAAATTCTAAACAAAAAGATACTAAAAATTATTTGATAAATACATAGGATTTATTTTATGAGGAAGATCTAAATTAGGATGCCTTATTTTTAGAAGTTTTTTTAGATCCTTGATACATTTCAAAAATAAGAAGTTTTACTTTTATTCCACCGTTAATAAAATTGTATTTAGAAGATGGTTTAAGTCCAATCATTTTATATGGAGTATCCTGAGCTACAAGAAGAGCTATCGTCCAGTTTTCAAAATCTTTTTTTAGCTTATCTCCAACCCTTTTATAAAAAGAAGCATCTATACTTTGGTCATGGGAGAGCCTTTCTCCATAAGGAAGATTAGATACCATAAGTCCTGTAGGAGCTGGTTTTTGGGTAGAAAAAAAGTCATCAGTTTTTACATGAATATTTTTTAGATATAAATGCGATTTAGCTAAATTTTCTTTTGCTTCTTTGACATAACGAGAACATATATCAGATCCATAAATAAGAGAAGGTTGGTTTTGAGCTTCTTCTTTTAACTGTTTTTTAACTTTTTTAAATAGTTCTTGGTTAAATAGGTTAAGGTAACTAAAACCAAACTCAGATTCTTTTCTTTCTAGAAGAGGATAGTGGTGCTGAGCGATACATCCTGCTTCTATAAGAAAGGTTCCAGATCCCATGAATGGATCAAACAAAACCGTGGATCCATCATAGCCAAGAATTTTTAATATGGAAGAAGCAAGAGTTTCTTTTATAGGACAAGGATGATGTCCGGTTCTGTATCCTCTTTTATGTAAGGAGATACCACAGGTATCTACACTTAATATAAAATTATTAGATGAAAGGTAAGCTACAAATTTTAGATTAGGATTTTTTAAATCAACCTTAGGAGCTGTTCCATAACTAGATAGAAACTTAGCTTGCATGGCTAATCTTACAGCTTTACTAATTTGATTAGAAGATAGCCCTTTTTGATTTCTATCAGCAGGGACACCTTCTACAGTAAAGGTACGGTTCGGGTCAAAAATATTTTTCCACTGTATGGAAGAAACCAGGGAAGTTATTTCAGACTCAGTAGGGGACTGAAGACGTGATCTTTTTAAAATTAATAGAAATTTTGATGCTGTTTTAATTTTAAAATGAATCTTATAAAACAGAGTATAAGAAGGCAGTGAAAAATACACTGCCTTATAGGAAGGGATTACATCAGTTGCCCCGATAGATAGAAGTTCATCCAAAAGAAGAGGTTTTTCTTCTTCAGAACATATTCCTATCATTTCAATTCTATTCGAGGACATGAAGTATCACCTGTTTTTATGTCTGTTGTTACTCCGCCGTACCAATAACCAGGGAAAGCAGAATACGAGCTTCCACGTTGATATTGTAAAATAGTTACTGGGATAGTAGCGGATATTACGTTTCCATCAATGAAGGTACATACAACTTCTACTTGAAATTCTCCAGAACTTTCGTAGGTTTTAAATCCATTTTTTAAAGAAGAGGTAGTATTATCTTTAAAGTTCCACCACAGTGATCCACTGTTGGCTTTACCGCATTCTCCATAGAACTCTATTCTTTGACAAGGATAAGTTTGATAAGGATCAATATGTGCATAGAATAGATCATTACTTGCTCTACAGTAATACTTTGTGCTGTATCTACTTGCTTCACACATTATATCTACACCTTCGTTATTATAATAACGTTCATTAGAACCACCACTGGTAAAGGTGGATGATTTAGGAAGGGCACGATATGTAGCACATGATGCAAGGGTTAAGGCTATAAAAACAATTGAAATTATCTGTCTCATACTTTCTCCTTAACTTTTAATTTACTTAGATATTGATTAAATAATCAATATCTAAGTAAACATGTAATAAAGATAGATACAGTAACGAAAGATCAGCGGTTATTTAAATATCTTAAATTCAACCCTTCTATTTTGAATTCTTCCTTCTTCTGTATCGTTAGAAGCAATTGGCTTTGTCATTCCGTAACCTATAGCTTGAATTTTTTGTGCTGGTATATTGTATTGTTTCACCAGTATATTCTTAATAGTTTCAGCTCTTCTTTGAGATAGATTTTGGTTATATTCAGGTCTACCTAGATTACAGGTATGACCTTCGATGATAAGTTGTTTGAATCCTTGTTCTAAGGAACTTACTAGCATCTTGATGTTAGAATCGTTAATATCTCCTATAAGTTGATCTGAATTTATGGCAAAGTTTATGTTCTTTAATTGAATAACTTCACTAGGAGTATTATCTTCTTTGTATTCGAAATTATCTTCAATTTCAGGAACTGGTGTAGGCTCTGGTATAGGTTCTGGTTTAGGTTTAATCCTTTTAACTTTTTTTGTAGCTTTTGGTTTAAAGGTATATCCTACTCCAGCAAATACTCTGAATATAGGAGAACCTACCCCCTCATTTATTCTAGTACCAACACCATAGGTATAATCTACAACATGGTGGGTTCTACCACCTAGAATAACTTCGTTTATAAATAGATCCTTATCAGAAGAGTTTAATTTTTTCTCAACTGGATAAGATCCAAAATATTCTAAGGAGAAGGTAGTTTTTATATTATCAACCTTATATCCAAGTCCTGCTCCCATAAGTACCTGACTTGACAGAGGTGCTATATCAGGATCATCTGAAGCATGAACTCTTTTTGAATTTTTATATTTAAAACCAGCATTTGCAGAAAGTTCTAATTTATTTACAAGGTAACTTAAAATAAGTTCTAAAGAGATTGAATAAGAGTTTTTACCTTCATGAAAATCACCTGAAGTAAAAGGAATTAAACCAGTAAGAACTGTAGAAAATCCTAGGTTAGTTCCTTGGTAGAAATTAATTTTAGGTTGAATTCCAACTCCTAAAAATCCTTTTTCTGTATATTCACCATGGAAATATTCCTTATATTTTATTTTTTGAAACAGTACAAATGGGAAGAATAATGATATATCAACCTTTTTACTAATACCGTATCCTCCAAGTAAGATACCATCGAGTAACATATTTTTAATCCCTTTTGTAGATGGATCCAAGGTCTTTAAATTTCTTTGTTCCAACTCTGCCGTTGTTTCAAAGAAAGGTAAGGCGTTGATATTATAATCAAGAATAAAACCAAAGGTAAAAGCTCTTGGTTTTATAGTTCTCGATGAATGTACTGAAATCAATTCATCTTGATTAGCATTAACAACAAGGTTTTGGTTAGCAACCCCTACCGTGTTAGAAAATGCTTTTTGAGGATGATAGATAAAAACTAAAGAAAATAGTACAGAAAGAGTAGAAAAAAACCTTATCTTCATTTCAAATCCTTATAAAATGACACGAACATAAACTATGTATAGACTTTAATTAGACAAAAAGCCTACTATAAGATTATCATGTATTTTATTTAAATTACAGATAAAAAGTACAAGAATATCACAGGTAACACCCCCCCATAGTGGAAAGTAGGGGAACTATTTAATAACTGATTCCAGTAAAGTTAGGGAAGCTTTGAGATTATCAGTAGGAACTATTGTAAATGAAGCTTTAAATGATCTTTTAGCAAGATTTGATAAAACCTTAGAAGAACCTACTTCTAGATATATCGGAGTAGAATCTGGATCCTGGGTAAAGGCCTTTTCTATATTTACGTTTGTATCAGTCCATCTAACAGGAGAATCAATCTGATCTACTAGATAGGAGATTTCGTAAGTGGATCGAATATCTCCAAATATATTAGGAGATATTTGAGTAGAATTTTCTGTTAATTTTGTCTGATCAAGATAAGTTCTCATTCCTTCTTTAGCTGGTTTCATAAGTTTTGAATGGAATGGAGCAGATACATTTAAAGGTATATGTTTTACTGAAAAAGAGGATAATTTTTCAGCTAGTCTATTTATGGCACTAAGATGTCCTGATACTACCACTTGTTGAGGACTGTTATAGTTTGCTACAGCAACATAATCATCAGAGGATACTTCTTTACATAAAGCATCGATATCTAGATCTGGATATGATCCAACAATAGCCATCATCCCTCCAACCCCTACAGGAACTGCTTCTTGCATTAAAATTCCACGTTGACGTACAAGCTTAACAGCTTCAGAAAAATCAAGTCTAGCTGAAGCACAAAGAGCCGAATACTCTCCAAGAGAATGTCCCGCAAATAAAGAAGGAGTAATTCCTAGTCTAGATTCTAAGATTTTGTAGTATAGATAACTTACAGTAAGTAGACAAGGTTGAGCATTAGATGTGAGTTTAAGGGTGTCCTCATCTGAAGATACAAGTTTTAACATATCCAGTGACAACGCATCCGAAGCTTCTTCGAACACATAAGCAAACTCTGTAAATTCATTCAAAACAGCTACACCCATACCAGGATATTGAGAACCCTGACCTGGAAAAACACAAATAATATCTCGTTTTGTCATTATTCTTGAGTTCCAAAATCTGCAGTTGAAATATCGTTAGTCTTTGGTTTAAAAACACTAGCTCCCTTGTAAGTTCCACATGATGGACAAACTCTGTGAGGAAGTTTTACTGCTTTGCAGTTTGGACAAATACCACCATTAATTGGGGCAAGAGCGTGATGAGAACGTCTCATATTCTTTTTAGATTTAGAAGTTCTATATTTTGGAACTGGCATACAAACATCCTTTTTAAAAAAATAATAAAATATTCAATCACATAGCATACGTAACCCATACGTATACCTACTATACTAAAACTAGTTCTATAAGAATTAACTACAACTAGAGTTAAATTACAATACATTATTTTTTCTAAAATAAAAACTTATTTTACTTGGAATCTTAGGTATTAATTTGAAGATAAAAATGATTAAAATTTAATCTAATTTAAAAATACATTATTTTATATTTTGAATGATGAGTTTATATCCTGAACCATTTTTCATTACAGTACCTGTAACACTTACTCTAGATTTATTTTTGAGTACACTCATATATGCTGCTTTAAAGAAAGTACCTTTAATATTTAGAGAGTTAGAGTAGAAGTTAAGGGTACATTTATTAGGACAGATATTTAGTTCAATTTGACTAAATTCCATATTAGGTAAGGTAACTACAGTTCCCGGTACCAGTTTATCTTTACTAATAGGTGTAGCTGTTGATACCTGGCTAGAAGCATTAGTAGCCGGTTTTTTATAGTTAGAGGCTACGGTTGTATTTGAAGTAGGAGTAGATCTTAGCTGAGAGTTAGTTGCTAGAAGTTGGGGTCTAGTTTGAGGTTGAGGTTGAATTCTAGCCATTTGTTGTTGTTGATTTGGTTGAGATTTAGGTTGAATTCTTTGAGTGTTTTTATTTTTCATTCTATCTTGCACGTTGCGAGCTTCTAAGTTTGAGGTGGAGACCAAGGAAGATACTCTGTTGGTGTTAGGGGTAGGGTTAGGAGTAATGGAAGGAGCTAGAAACTGTTTTGCTTCAGTTTGATAATCAGATACTTCTTTTGTTTTTTTGGATTGTTTGTTTTTTGTATTTTTGTTTTTTTTCAGATCTTTTAATTTTTTAGTATCCTGTTTTTTAGACACCTTAGCTTGTGTTTTAGGTTTAGAAGGTTGAATAGGAGTAATTGTCATCTCATCATCAAATGCTAACTGTTGAGAAGAAGGTTCTACTACTGAAGTAGGTGTGGAAGTTTGATAACTAGGAGTAGTCTCCATTACCTGTCTTACTTCTTCTTCAGAACTCATAGGAGCTCTTTTAATAGAATAAGAAAAATCTTTGGTACTTCTTGCTAGATTGATACGAGTTCTTGGATAAGCAACTAAAACTGCAAATACCAGTACTCCAAGAATTGATACTGTACCTAAAAGCTTATACATCAAAGTAGCAGTTCTAGATTTTTTAGATGAATTGGAAGATAAGTTATTATCTAGATTTTTAGAAGCTTTTCTTTCTTTAAATAGATTGTTAAGCATTATATCTTTAGAGGTAGAGGTTTGATACTTCATAAAAGTTTTTACAAACTCTTCCATCTTAACTTTTATAGGACTTGATTTTATTAGAACAAATAAATCTTTAGGGAAAGAATGTTTAAAATATTTTTGAACTATCTCTGTAGAAGTCAAAGGTCCTATATAACTTCCTGGTTTATTCGATACGTAGTATTTTTTATCATTCAGTTTTTGTGGAATATGACTACTGATCCGTTCATAACTTCTACCTGAACTGGTATCATTCCCATTAGTTCCAAATGAAGAAGTTATCCTGGTTGTTAGAGCAGGAGAATCTTGTCTTGAAAAACTTCCATTTTGTGGAGGTTGATTATTTAATTTTGTTTGATTGTATTGAGATGAGGTAAAATTATCTTCTTCTCTGTAGACAGAATCTGAAGCTCCGGCTATAGATTCTTTAAATATTTCATCAACATCTAGTACTCTGATTGTAAGTTTAGAGCTATCTTTATAAATCCAGTCAAAAAGATCAATAGTTCCCTTTCTAAGAGATTCTCGAACCTCACTAGAAGATATAGGACCTACTTTTTGTCCATCTTTTTTCTGAATTGTCCAATAACTTTGATTCATATATACCTAAGAGTCCTAGATAAAATAACTTAATTTCCGCTATTTATAGATCGGAGTAAAAATTAAATATCTGTATAGTTAA